>JAITII010000089.1 GCA_031279515.1 Deltaproteobacteria bacterium | reverse complement strand
AAGCCTTTAAAGATTTAAGAGGCATTATAAGTTGAGGTAAATTGTGAAGAATGTATTTATTGATCATAAGAAGCACGCCGATTTTTCTTGGGAAAATTTAGGTGACATCAAAGAGGGCCGAGGAGATTTGGGCGAAGACATGCCTGTGTTGATTTACCGGCTTATGCAGTACACCATGCTTGCGGAAATGTCAAAGGATATGGGGGAAGAGAAGGCCAATGATTATTTTCGCAGGGCGGGCCTGTTGGCTGGCCAGGAGTTCGCTCGCAATTGCCTGGACCTCAAGCTAGCCTTAAATGACTTTATGGCTGCTCTCCAGACTAAGCTTAAAGAATTAAAGATCTGCATCTTCCGCTTAGAGGAGCATGATGAGGATACTGGTGACATAGTGGTAACAGCTGCCCAGGACCTGGACTGCAGCGGTATCCCTGTCACCAATGAGACAGTTTGCTTCTACGACGAAGGCTTTATATCCGGTATCTTTTACGCCTATACCGGTAAGGAATACGAAGTCAAAGAAGTTGATTGTTGGGCTAATGGCAATCGAGTCTGTCGTTTCAAAGGCGGCCCGGTAAAACTTTCCTCTAAACTATAATACCCACTACTAAGGTTAAAAGAAATTTGTCAAACAATAATTCCGACCAAAGTCTCCAATGGGCAATGAAGACCCTCTTCGACTACCTGAGAGATGTCATCTACAATCCGGCAAAAGCGGAGTTGGATCCTGACAGTCTACCCCAAGAGGCTCACAACCTAGCTTTAGGTCTCATGTTTTTGGCAGATTGCGTGAAAGAGACCAGGGCCTTTGCCAATTCCCTGGCCCGCGGGGATTTGGGCGCCCAGATGCCCAGTGCTGGAAACGAAATAGCTGCCCCCTTAAAGACCCTGTATTCTTCCCTAAAGCACCTCACCTGGCAGGCCCATCAGATTGCTGCAGGGGATTATTCCCAGAATGTGGATTTTATGGGGGAGTTTGCCGACTCCTTTAATTCCATGATAAGGCAGTTGGACTTACGGAACCGCGAGCTTGTCATAGCCAAGATCACTGCTGAGGCGGCTTCGTCTGCCAAGAGCACCTTTTTGGGCACTGTAAGTCACGAGATGCGGACGCCTTTAAATGCCATTTTAGGTTTGTCTGCCATGGAGTTGCAACGCGACAATCTACCCACCATAAGCCGCATGAACCTGGAGAAGATCTGGAATGCGGGCTCGTCACTTTCTCGCATTGTAAACGACATCCTGGACATCTCCCGTGCTGAGTCCGGTCGCTTTGAGATAATCCCTGTGGACTACAGCCTAGTGGATCTCATAAACGATGTGGTGCAGGTGAATATTGTACGCATAGGCTCTAAACCTATTAATTTTGAGCTCCATATCGACGAGACCATCCCTAGAAGGCTTTCCGGCGATTTTTTACGTGTGAAACAGATCTTAAATAACCTCTTATCCAATGCCTTCAAGTACACCGTAAGGGGTAAGGTAAGCTTCAACATTACCTGGCAAAAAAGTGGCGATAAGGCCATTATGAACTTCTCGGTAAAAGATACTGGCAAAGGCATACCTAAAGAGGATTTAGGGAAGATCTTCACGGAAAATAGCCAAATAAACTCCGATGCCAACCGCTACGTGGAAGGAACTGGCTTAGGGCTCGCCATCACCAAGTACCTTGTGGACCTCATGGGTGGCACTATAGTGGCTGAAAGCGAATACGGGGTGGGGAGCGAATTTAAAGCCATCTTCCCTCAAAAGATCCTAAATTACGATCCTTTAGGAGAAGCGGCGGCAAACGATCTCATGAATTTTAAGACCATGGCCAAAGGTCTTTCCGTGGAAGGAAATCTAGTCCGTACACGCATGCCCTACGGACATGTACTATTAGTAGACGATGTCCCCACGAACTTGGACGTGGCGGAAGGACTCCTTTCTCCATACGGAATTAAAGTAAGTGTAGCCTCCAGTGGTCGCCAGGCCCTAGAAATGATAGAGACCATCACAGACGACGATCCTTTGGAAAAGAGATACGATCTTATCTTAATGGATCACATGATGCCATTCATGGATGGGGTGGAGGCCACTAAACTAATCCGTGACATTGGCACTGATTACGCTAAAAATGTGCCCATAGTTGCCTTTACAGCCAACGCCGAAGGCAACGACCAGATGTTTATCGAAAATGGTTTTAACGGCTGCATAGCTAAACCTATAGACATTATGCAGCTGGATGCCATATTGAATCGCTGGGTGCGCCGCAGTGTAGACTCCTTTGAAGATATGGTGATTCCGGAGACAAGTTCGGATGAGCCCAGGGAGCAGGCAAACGGCACACGTCGTCTATCTCTAAACGACATATTGATAGATGGACTGGACATACAGACAGGCATCAAAAGATACGCCAATGAGGACAAGTACATAAAAGTCCTAAGATCTTATGTACTGCACACCCCTAACCTAATAGATAACCTCAAGGCTTCTGCCCGCATTTCTTTAAGTAACTATGCCATTTCAGTCCATGGCCTTAAAGGTTCCAGCTACGGGATCTCCGCCAATGTGGTTGGCGACATCGCTTCCAAGTTGGAGGCCATGGCTAAGCAGGGAAAAACCGAAAACTTTGCTGAAACACACCTTTTTCTGTTGGAGAAGACGGAAAAGCTAATCTACGATATCACTAACGCCCTGAATAAGGTTGACGTAGGTGACAAAACTGTATCTAAAACCACTGTGCCCTCTCCAGACATTCAGATTCTAGGAAGGCTTTTAGACGTTGCTAAGCGAGGCAAGACTTCCCTGATGGAGGAATTGTTAGGTGAGTTGGAAAAGTATGATTACGAAAAGGACCAAGATCTTGTGATCTTTCTTAGGGAAAAATTGGAGAGTTTCGACTATGAGCAAATAGTTGAAAAACTGGACAAAGTACTTAAAAAAAGCGAGGATGGTCTTTAACCCTGAATTTAGTCCCTTTAAGGGCTTTTTTAGCTAGCGCTGGAAAAAAATTTGCATTTTGCCTTATATTTGGGCAAAAGGGATAGAAGCAACATAAAATTTCTTAGATTTTGCGCCTTAACTTTGGAGAAACTTTGTTTTTGCAAATTAGTTACTTACAAGAAGGCATAATTTTTCAATTCTAGCTCTCTATTTGAAGGCAGATAAAATCTCTCTTTGAAATTTAAGCAAATGGAGTCATAAGTTATACCATAGCTATAACTTAAACCCTTAATTTATCTGGCTTTTCAAAGGCTCTGATACGCGTCCCTTTCAGGATGCTTTAATTACTCTAAGAGGTACCGCGTAAGGCTTATCTTTTAAGATAAGAGTCTAATAGCCACAAGCCTTAAATTCAAATCCTAAACAGCCTTATAAGTTAAGTACCAGAAGGTTTTTTTACCTTGGAGGATATAGTAAGGGGTTGTTCGTTAGGCTCAGATCGCATTACTCCAGGTCCGGAAAATGGCTCTTTTAAGAGTATGTTCACAAGCTCCCAGTCAAATTCCGTTCCTATGCCCTTTTTTAGGATTTTATATACCGTTTCGTGGGGTAATGGTTCTTTGTATTGTCGCTTATTGCAAAGGGCATCGAAGACGTCGGCTATCTTGATGATCTTCCCCACCAAAGTGAGTTCCATGTCCTTCAACCCCAGGGGGTAACCTTTGCCATCTAGGCGCTCGTGGTGCTCTAGAATGGCGCGCATGATAATATCCGGCAGTTTAATATTGCCCATGATATCGTGGCCTATGGAGGGATGGGAGGAGATTATCTTGAATTCATCTTTCGTGAGTTTACCTGGCTTATTTAAAATATAGTCCGGTACCCCAAGTTTTCCCACATCGTGCAGGAGACCTCCCAAATAAACGTTGTCCACTACATCATTAGGAAGTCCGTATTTCGTTGCCAGCTCTTTCGATAGTTCTGCCACCCGCAAAGAATGGCCTACGGTGGTGGGATCTTTGGCATCCATGGCGCCAATTATCACTCTTATAAGTCCTAAAAAGAGGTTTTTTCTGGCCTTGTATTCATCTAAGACTTTGAAGTAGGCATTAGCCGAGAGCACCATGGCACAGACGCCTCTTAAGACCTCCTTAGACCTGTTACCTTTATAGCTTAGGACTACAAAACTTCTTCCTTTAAATTCCGGGTCAGGAAGGGCAATTATCAGTTTATTTGTACCACTATCCTCATATATGATGGTGTTGGTTAGTTTCTCATCTGAGTTGTCTTGTGAATTTTTTTTGCTGCTAGGCTCATTTATGTATTCAAGAGCACCTATCTTTGTGATGCTTTCTTTTAAGATATCCAAGCCTTTGCCTTCTGCAGCCTGCCTATTTAGAGTGAGTGCCGCTTTAACCTCAGGGGTATTGTAGGTCCCTTCGGCAGTTATGAGTTGGATATTGCTCCACTTTTCCATTTCTGGCCAGTAATTTGTCAGATAATCCCGAAAGGAGTTTACCTTGTCCAACTCAGTCATGCGACTTAGAGATAGCATTGATTCAATTGTGAAAGTCTGAACTTTAAAGGCCCTTTCCTGGAAACGGTATTTAAAAAATGCTATTATCCAATAGGCAATAGGGGCACAAATGAAAGGTTTTAAGACCGGCAGGTAGATTAGAAACCAGTTAAAAATCAGGTAATTCAACAGTAAAAATGCCGCCATGAGGACCAAAAGGCCTATAAGGCCTGCTGGTATTTTGTGAGAACTTTTAAGGGAAGTGAACATTCCCAGTATTGCCGCCAAAAGGGCCATCAGGGCTGAACATATTGCAACTGTAAACTTTTGGGTTATGTAGGGGACTCTACCTGTAACTAGGGTATTTATGGCCT
This sequence comes from Deltaproteobacteria bacterium, assembly GCA_031279515.1. Classification (GTDB taxonomy): domain Bacteria; phylum Desulfobacterota; class Desulfarculia; order Adiutricales; family Adiutricaceae; genus JAITII01. The sequence continues at coordinate 48,926 of JAITII010000089.1, read as the reverse complement.
GCGCCAAAAAGAGGGTGTGAGGGATGCTTGCATCTCGTCCAATGGGCACGAGTTTCTGTCCTGAGATGTTGTACCCTACTAGGACTAAGGTGTCATTAAAGGCATCTTGGACAATCTTGTCCTCTAACACGTCGGCGTATTCATAGACAGTTAGCTTGTCTTGGGGATTTAAGAGGTAATAGCAGTATTGTTCGTCAAGGTGGATTGTCCCAGATGGGCTTTCTAGGATATAGCCATTTTGGATTGGAAAGATGGTTCCTACTTTTTGTTTGGTAAGTTCCAATATGGCCCCTGGTATAGTAAGGACGCGAGCAGAGCTCCACATCAAAGGGTATTTTCGGACTATGCCGTCGCCGTCGACGGGCAAAAAGCTTGCGTCGGGAATTGGTACTGCTTTTGAGCCTTCTGTGGCAGCGTGAAAAAGCATTTTAACGTACAAAAGGCTCTCGCTTTTGGGAAGCTCGCTATCATCGGCAGGCTCTTCTTCTTCTTCGCTAATTGGTTCAGACTTAGATGTACCAGTGATATTCGGAAGAGTGGGGTCTAAGAGCACAAGGGATGCCCCTTGTAGCTTCTCAATAAGCCGCCCCTCAACTTCTTGGGAAAAGGGGATAGAGCCTATCTGTTTTATAGAGTCATCACTGGCCAGGATGACGGCAATCTTTACTGGACTTTGGCCTGGGTCGGCAAGTTTTCTATAGATGTCGAAAATGGCCATGTCTTGTTTGAACAAGAATCCCTGAAAGACAAGGTTTCCGACCAAGGATGCTATAGTTATGACCCCTATCAGAATTATGAGGCTTGTTTTGGTTTTGAGGAATTTAAGCAAAGGGGCACCAAGGATAGGGGCGGTGAATGCCGCCAGTAAAGGGGAGGAAACGCTCTCCCTATCCTCACAAAATTGGAAGATATTCTAGCAAGTTTGGGCAAAGTTTAAAAAAATCTCGTTAAAACTTAAGCCCACATCATCTAAAGAATGATTAGCTTATGTTTAAAATAAAATTCAGTTTTCTTTAGGATGATTAGAATCTGTAATAATATATAACACTTATCTAGAAAGCTGTCAAGAAAATATATAATTTTTTAAAGTATCTCCAAGTCTCCCCTTGATGCCAATGTTAATAATGCAAATCCTAGAGGGGGCCGGAAGTCTTTTAGGCCGGCCTAAGGCTAAAAAAGCCAAAAAGAGTGCAATTGGGGTAGTTTTTTTAGAGGGCTAATTTCTATAATATGGAATATTTTCTTTGCCTTACGATTTAAGCCTTTTAGCCAGAAAATACTCTGCCCCCCTGGCCAAGTTTCGTTGCCAACATGGCCCCTTTTTAATAAGCTGTGAAAATTAAGGGGCATTTTCTATTTAGTGTTTTTTTATCTTCCCTAGAGCTATGGGCTGCAAGGGGCTGAAAGGTTTTTTAGTTATTTTTTCGGCAAATTTTGACTTTTTTGAGGGTTTTTTTATTTTTTAAGCCTTATCCCTTATCTATAAGCTTTTGTTGCGTTTAAGTATCTTTCAAGGCCAAGTAAAAAGCCTCTAAAATTCCAGACTCAAGATAGCATATTTAGTAGTAATATAATGCAAAATCGGCACTATATAGAATAAACTATTATCTCTGGTGATACAGGTCCTTTTTTCTCCTCGAGCATCAGTACTTTTTTTAAAGGTAAGGGAGGCAAAAACAATATTTAGCTATTAGCTCTTTTTAGATGCTTTTCCAAGTTAACTTCTTTTGCAGTGCAATTTATAGCCAGAAGGGGGAAGTTTAGCTAAGTAGTTTTTGTAAGCCCTTGGCTATAAATTATTTTCACTTATTGGATGGTAGTACACCTCTCTTAAGCACAGACCCTTAGCCGGTGCCGCAAAGCCTGCTAGCTTTCTGTCTCCTTTTGCAATAATAGACGGAAAATCATTGGGGTCGATACGACCACGTCCCACTTCATAGAGGGAACCGGCTATGGCTCTGGCCATATGGCGTAAAAATCCTGAACCCACTAGCTCTAGACGCATGATATTGACCTCTGGAGAAGAGAGGGTGGCGGAGAAGATCTTCCTTACATTGGATTTGGTGGGGCTTCCAGTGGAACGAAAGGTACTGAAATCTTTTTCTCCCACCAGGTGAGAAAGACACTTACTGCCCTTGTCCCAGGCGAGTTTAGGGCCTACCCACCAGGACCTCCAGTTGAGTAATGGAAGGCGTGTGGGGCTCACCAGATAATCATAGGAATACTTTTTTCCTGTGGCGCTGAATCTGGCATTGAAATCTTCTGGCATAAGTTCCACTGCCAAGAGAGCTATGGAGTCAGGAAGGAGGCTGTTGGAGCCCCTAATGAGCTGTGTGGGGGTCCTTAGGGAAGTGGAGAAAAAAGAGGCCACTTGGCCTAAAGCATGGACGCCTGCATCTGTGCGGCCAGAGCCGAATATGGTGATAGGATGGCCCAGGACCTGACCAATGGCGCCCTCTAGGACCTCTTGAACAGCTATACCGTTTTCTTGGCGCTGCCAACCGGAAAAATCCCTGCCATCATAGGAGACAGTAATTTTGTAATTATACAACTACACCCCTCCCCAGGCTGTATCTAAGTGCTCTATGGCGGAATCCATCGCCTGGTTTAATGAGTCCTGGGGGGCTTAAGCCAGCCTTCATCCAGGCCTTTTTCTATGATTTTTCCCGCCAGCCAGAAGTCGTAGTCATCGTCTATGTCTACGTTTTCCTCTTTGGTGGTCACCATGGTGCCTGCCTTGTCTCCAAAAAGGGAGCCATTTAGGACCACTTGGGCATTGGAGGCTATCACACTTCCGTCATTGACAAAGACGGTTGTTATGTCCTGGCGTCGGTGTTCCACCCCATGGGGCGGATAATTGTAATAGGGAAAGCCTGTAGACATAGAGTCCCAGCCCCAGTCCAGACAGGACTGGATGACCTTATCTATAAGCCCAGGCCGACGGACAGGGCTAGTGCATTGCATAAGTACCGCAAGGTCACCTCCTAAGATCCTAAGGGCATGGGCTACTACTTCCCGGCTGACTACATCGTCAGCAGAAAGCTCTTGGGGACGACGTAAGACTGAGGCCCCATATTGTTTGGCCACCTGGGCAATCTCATCGTCTTCTGTGGAGACGGTGAAGGAATCTAAAAGCTTGGAATTTTGGGCGTCCTTGATGGTCCAGGCCAAGAGGGGATGCCCGCAGATGAGTTTGATGTTTTTGCGGGGTATACCCTTGGAACCGCCTCGAGCTGGAATTATTCCTAAAATCATGGCTAGACCTAATTTTCAAAAAAGCGTAGAAATAATTGTAATAGGATTTCGTTTGGCAGATATACTAAACTAAGGATAATAATACATATTGCTAAAAAAGGCCCACTTTGCTTAGCCCCTCTTGGCATTTACCAAGGCACCTTGTAAAGATAGGGCCTTAGGTAAGAGCTCTATGGGGTTCTGGGAAGGGCTTAAGTCGACATTTAGCTTCTCTTGCATGCGCAACATGCATTTTTTCAAGGTCTTTAGATCCTTATAGTACTCTATGAGGACCAAGGGTTTGGCTTCAGTTAGCCTCGTGTGGTCTAAGACAAATGAAAGCCAGGACCATTCCCTTTCCTCCGGCGCCTCATGGGTGTCCACGCCCAGGCGTCCTGCCTCTGGAGGAAGGTAGGGTTTGGAGACGTGGATTTCCACCACCTTGTCCAAGGGAAGCTTTTCCAAGTAGCGGAAGATATCAAAGCCCATGTTGACAGCGCTGATGGCAGCATGCGCCAGGTCTAACACGAGCCCCAGGTTGAAATGAGACAGAAAATCAGCTATGAAGTCGGGATCGCAGATCCTATTATAGAGCCCAGTGGGGTAAAAGTTGTAATTTTCTAGAGCCACTGGACCATCATACTTAGAGCGCAGGAGCCTTAAGTTTATCTTGGCGCGCTCATAGATAGCCTTTTGTCCCATTATGGGTGAGATGGGAAGTATTCCCTCGTGTTTGCGGGCAGCTGGCCCCAGATCGCAGCTAAAGAGGCTGGGGCTGGTCTCTTGTAGAAAGTTTCCCACTGGTAAGAAATTTTCTTGAAAGTCGTCCTCGCAGATACCGTAACCCCAGTGGAAGACCCTGGCCAGGGGAGGGAGCCAAGCCGGGGGATTGGGGTTCTTGAGTTCCAAGACCTCCGCTAGAGAAAGGATCTCGTGGACCAGGGGGTTGGATCTGTCAAAGAGGTGGGAAACAGGAAGGCCCGCAAAAGAGTCTCGCTTAAAGACAAGGCTAGTCATACTCCTCCAAAATGGGTGTTTGGATTTACGGGCCTTAGATCGCCAGTTTTAAGTATCTCCATTAAATCCAGGTCCCGGGTAAGCTCGCTGTTTGTCAAATCTACATCTGCGCCTATGGGAGGGCCGCAAAGGTTGCGGCCCACTCGCAGATATAAAAAATCATCCGTTCTAACTTTTTGGCCCTTTTTTAAGGGGTGTTTGGCTACAAGGTGCCGGCGTAGGACCAGGGGGTCTTCGCCCTTAAGTATCCTTTTAGGGATTTTACCCCACAGCGGGGTCTTATTAACAGAGGAGATATCCATTTTTTCGCTGTGGGGATAATTAGCAAAGTCCATGAGCCTTTTAGCTTCAGTCTCAGTAATACTAATGTCATTATCCCCCCCAGGTAGCTTTGGGTCCACTGTGAAATGCCTTTCCAGGGCCACGGCCCCCAGGGCTAGGGCGGCTTGCGAGGCTTCTATTCCTAGACTGTGGTCAGAAAAACCCGCTGGAAGGGCTAACTTTAGCCAGTTATCCATTACTGCAAGGTTGGAGGCCTCAATTGGTGCTGGATAGAGAGAAACGCAGTGGAGGAGGGCTAATAGCTTAGCCCCAGCAATCCGTGCCACTTTTAAGGCCGAGTCCACATCTTTTTGATCGGCACATCCTGTGGAAAGAATAAGGGGGATGCCGGTCTCTGCAGCCATCTTTATCAGAAGATGGTAAGTAATATCCCCCGAGGCGATCTTGATAAAATCAACCTTTTTCTCTTTGGCTAGCCTAATACCCTCTGGGGAAAAGACAGTTATGCCGCAGGGGGCAGAAAGGCTTTGGGTAAGATCTATCATCTGGGAGAGAAGAGAAGAGGGGGTCTCTTCCAAAAGGAGCATAGAGTATGCCGGATGGTTTGGATGCAAGAGCTCAGAGACCCTATAGGCCTGGAATTTTACTAAGGCACCTGTTTGGGCCGCAGCCCGTACCATACGGTCGGCCAGGATGGGGTCCCCCATGGGGTTGGTGCCGATATCCAGGATTATGAAGGGTTTATTTTGCTTAAAGTGCTGAAGACTGCTTTTCAAGGGTTTCCATCTTGACTATAACCCCTTCTAAGCTGATGAGCCCTGAAGAGGAAAATTCGTGACGGTTTAGGGAAAAGAGATAGGCGCTTTCCATCAAGATAGGCTTAAGGCTAGAAAGGAGGTATTTTTTGAAGTTATCTTGGTTTATGAGGTTCCGTACAGTAACCTGTGGGAGGGCATCTGGGTCATAGTCTGTGATGGCCGGGCTTTTAAAGATCCTAGACGGAGCGCAGCGCTCCAAAAGAGGGGTGATGTTTACTGTATCTTTGGGTACGCAGCCCAATAAAACTGTGTTATTGGATGCGCAAAAGTGTCTGCGGCCCACAGCCCTTGTGCGCAAGGCCCCATCGGAGTTTATCTCTATATTCTTGTAGTTGCTCCCCAAGAGCCAAGAGGCGTGACGCACATTGTTTTTTATGGCTACATCTTGAAGGCCAAGTAGGACGTTTCTAGCGCCCAATTGGGCCAGGGCCCCTAACTGTGTCTCATCGGCAGCGTGGAGTAGATAGCTAAAAAATACGTCCGCTAGCTTTTCCTCGCGGGCAGCCTGGTTTTTGAGCCTATCTCTTAATATGAGGGTATTGTTACGGGCGTTGGATGGGTGAGTTAAAAGATAGTTCTTACGGTGTTGCCTAAAGGCTACGAGATTTCTGTCTAGATCCAAGGCTTCGAAGGCAAGATTTAATTCCACGGCTCGGTTACGGCCATCAACACCCCGATCCCCGCCGGTATCGGGGTGGAAAGCCTTCTGGAGGTTGCGATACATGCCCTTTAAGACATTTACAAGGTCCTTTTCGGAAAGCTCTCCCACCAAGGTGGGGGTGAGGCCGAAAATTTCGAAGGGATTGCGAGGTAAGCTATGGGATACACTTTTCTTCATAGATGGGAAAAAACTTTGTAGACAGTCAACTTCGGAGCCTATAGAGGACATCCCAGTGAGTGGAGACGGGCACTAGAGGGCTTATGGTGATGCGGCCCTTTTGAAAAAGTTCCACGTCGGAAAAGGGGCTAATGAGTTGGGGTACGGATTCCCGGCTGCGGGTACAGTCCATGGAACCATCAGGGTATCTAGTCACGTCAAAGGTCTCCTTGGCACAAACGGCTTGAATGGGAGCCCAAGAGTAATCCCCTGGTTTAAAGTGAAAGGGCATATTGACGTTTAATGCGACATTTGGAGGAATGTCCCAGTCGGCGTACTTGGTTACGATTTCTAATACCACCTTGCCCGCCCCTACCCAGTCGATAAAGTCGGTCTTCTGGATAGAAAAGGCGATGGAAGGTATCTTAGCACCGGTCCCTTCTAAGGCACCTCCCACAGTGCCAGAGTAGTTGGTGTCAAAGCCCAGGTTGGTGTCATTGTTGATGCCGCTTACCACCATGTCAAAGCGGGGGCTACCGAAGATCTCTATACCCAGGCGGGCACAGTCGGCCGGGGTGCCGGAGCAACTGTAGCCCTTCCCTCCGCTAGGTAGCTCTATGGGGGTAATCTTCACCGGGGCCCGCGCTGTGATGGAATGGGAGCTAGCGCTCCTTTCCCGGTCCGGGGCAAGGGCCAATACCTCGTGCTCCTTACTTAGGGCCACGTAGGCTGCGTTTATACCGTCGGCTAGGATGCCGTCATCGTTTACTAGTAGGATCCTCAAGGTAATAGGTCTCTAAAGGTTAAAAGATTGGGTTATTTTCAACCACAGCCTGGGCTGAGGTAGTGCTTAAATATGTCTTAGGTTTAGGGATGGGAGCTGAACTAGTGTTTTGTTTGGCCACTTGTCCCACTGTGCCGCGGATAGAAAGGCGTATGGGGCTATTGGGGTCGTTGGAGACCACAGTAACTGACTTTATGTATTCTTGACCCGCCCATTCCCGATAGAGTTCCACATTTACAGAGATTTTTCCTGTTCTTCCTGGGGCGATAAAGTCATCAAAGCTAGCTAGAGTGCAGCCGCAGCTGGGAATAACCTGTTGGATGACCAAAGGTTCATCCCCGTTATTGGTAATAATAAAGTCGTGTTTCACTGTGGTCCCGGCCGGTTTTTGGCCGGCATCGAACTGGATAGAGTCTACCTGAAGACTGGGTGCTGCCAGTAAGCCTTGGGAAGGCATAAGCACCCAAAAGAGCCCCAAAATGAGCGAGAGGTGAGGCCATAAGGTTATCTTGCTTTTAAATAGTCTATTCATGCTCAATTTCCTTTAAAAGGGCAGGTTGATATTGAGTGTTAATGCTAAAGCGGCCCTAAAGGTGGGGGTGACCATGCGGATATTATACAGACTTTGAGGGAAAATTGCAGCCTAAAGTTTAGGGGGGCTATAGAGCTATACAGTTAGTCCTTTTAAAACCTGTTTTTTGGAAGCTTAACTCAATTTGGGAGCTATCCTTTGAGCGGAAGGGACTTGAATCCAAGTCATTTTGTATTGAAGAACCTAGAATTTTTTGGAATTTATTGGAGGAAATGGCGTATAGAGGGAAAATGTAAATGTTTGCTTTATTAATATAGTGTAAGTTATATAATTTTTATAAATAATTGATATTAGTTCATAGATTAATATTTAATCTTCCAAATAAAATGTTTTATGAAAAAAATAGTTCCAAGATGGCTGTACAATTTACTATGTTCATTAGACTGCATTATAGTGTAAGCTGATTTTATTGTAAAAATTTTAACCTAGAAAATTTTTTTAAGTTGGCTTAACAAAATCTTGGGTTTATAAAAAAGAGCTTGTAACTTAATTTGGTAGCAGCTCATTATGGCGAAAATAAAAAATTATTAGATAATATTACGCCTTAAATAGTAGAAAAAAATCTTTGGAGAGGCTTTAAGCTTCATAAAAGTATTAATTGAGCTAAGTACAGAATTTCGCAAAAAGCCAGATCTAAAATAATCGCTCATGATACCCTCATGATGCCATCTTGATATCATAGCGGCATCATGAAAATAGTAATCACTGCTTAATAGGAGTTCTGCCCTCAAGTTTATGCCAAGAAAACATTGAGCTAGCTTATTTTGGGGGATTATTGGACCTTATTTCCATCTATGGAAAGGAATCTAAAAAGACTTTTTGGCCTTTAGCAAAAATGAATTTAGCGTCCGCTGTATAGATGGCTTAAAGGTTATTTTGAAAGCAAAGGGTCATTAAACGGGCCGGCATTACCCATGCATCTTGATACTGGAGCATTTTAGAAAAAAATATCTAAATTATAAAAGCTGCCTTTGCCTTAATACTTTTGTAAGTTACAGCTATCTGAGAGCACAAGGCTAGCTATTATTCCAGGCGGCAACCAGCTGGGGCTTCATCTTCTCGAAGACTACGCCCTCTTGTTCAATAAGGGCGTTCATTTGTCCAGAGGGAATGGTGCTTAGTAGCTTGGAAAAGTTGATAAGCCGCACTAAAAATGGTGGTATAAGGGAGTTTACTAATTCCCGTCCTGCCGAATGGTCCAGATTTCTAAAGCGTAGGGCTCCGGTGTAGATTAGGTCCGCCCAGTTTTCCACTGGTATTTCCATGCGGTCAATGGGTAGGCTCTTTAGGCTTTTTAAAAGCTCTAACTGCTTTGGAAAGTACGCAGTCCAAATAGCCTCATGCTCGATAGATAGTTGCTGAATGGTATGTTGGAAAGAGAGAAAATTTTCTGTGAGCTCCCTAGGGGGCAGGATCTCAGGCTTGATATCGGTGCCTATGATGGATGTCGGCCGGGAATGCCTTGCTTTGAGCCACAGGGGCGCATACAGGAGCATGAGTTCATAAAAGGAGTTTAAGATCTCTGTAAAGACGATACCCTGGCTCGAGTCCACTATGAGCCTCTTTTTTCCCACCCTTGGGTCTCCCATGAAAGACTGGTAGATGGGGCCATGGGCCACAGCCAGGACTGCCATGGTAAGTTCTATAGCAAAATAGCTCTCCTCTGCTGGCCAGGAGGTGGTATTGAAAAAGACCTCATTTAAAGCCCCAGAAAAGGCGGCATCTCCCAGATTGGGGTTGCGGATCCTGCGGCCAAAAAGGGCCCGGAAGAGGGGATAGGACAAAAGTTGAGTCACAGGCAAGTCAAAGTGTTGCCTTGAGTACAAAGGAGAGGTAAAGGAGGCGTTATGTTTAAAGATGGGTTCTAAAAGCCTAGGTACCCAGGTCTTCTTGATGGAGGCGATGGAACCATCAAAGACAAGTACTGCCTTTGCCTTCAGGCGATGGGCTATGGTTACAAGGTTAAAAAAGGAGTGCTTTTTAATCCTATCTTCCGGCGAAGTAGAGACGTAAATCCTGGGAACCTCGCTGTGACACTTGAAGAAAACGTCTTTGGTATCATCTGAGGAACAGAGGTCTAGGTTCACAAGGACGCTTTTCTTATCAGGATAGTACCTATCTAGGCCCCCAGCTGTCTTAGTTACGCAGAGTTCAATATTGTCGGCGCAGTTATCCGCATAGATTCCCAACACTATGTCTGCCTGGGTGACAGAGTCGGGATTTACTTCAGTGGAAATATATCCATCAACTTTAAAATCGTTCATAGAGACCAAAAGACCTGGATGATGTAGTTCATTGTGCACTTAAGCATGAAAGGGTTTGATTAGTGATTGCCCCTTTCCCTTGGGGCCTCTGGGTGTTTACAAATTTTAGACTGTCTTTCTAATTTCGTCTAAAAATAACTTAAGGTTTAATTGTCGCCAGCAGAAGAAAAAATACGCTAATTTGCCGGCTTATTCTAAAGTATTGTAACTATAGCATTTTTAGGGATTGTTGTCCCAATTTCTAGGCAAATTTATCTTGCTATTTTGCCTGAAAGCCAGAATAGGGCTCCATGGCAGGCATTTTTTTATGAACTCTGATTTTTGATATTTTTTGTCTATTTGTCAAGAGAATTACGGACTTAGGTGGGCTGGAGATGTAAAAGTAAGGCTAAGAACTCCGGGAACTGTGGCCTTTTAAGAGAGAATATTAATATATATTATATAGTTATTAGTAATTCAATATAATTATTTAGATATCAGGGATACGAGAAAAGCTGAAGCTGTGAGTAAACATTGCCCCCAATGGTTATTTTCGGCCCATTTAGGCAAAGCTTACGGTTAAATGCCCCACGGACAATGGCTTTATTCTGGCAAGGAAGGCTTGGATACTTTTGGCTACAATAGGGAATCTATTTCCAAAAAACGAGTGGGGGGGGTATTTTCCTAGAAAAGAGGGCTAAAGTTTACTCAAGGTGGGTTTTGGCTTGTAGACAGGCTGGTAAATTTGGCAAACTAGCTAGTTTAGATGGAATCTAGCCTTTGGGAGGCCAAACGCCGCATGGGAAGGACGTAGTTATTTAAGAGTTCTGACCACATAGAGGTCCAGGCCTCGTAATGGTTGGTGGGCACCCCCAGGCGGCGGAGATCGGAAAAGTTTCCCTTGGAGGCGTAGACCCGGGACATCTCCGGTGGGATGATATTGTCCTCTATGCCGAAAAAGTGGATCTGTGGGAGGGTGAGTATCTCTGAGACCTTGTCCACTGGATTTAAGGAACCCGTTAAAGGCTTGTAGCCCCTGGTCTCCACCCACCAGACCGTGTCCAAAAGACCGGCTACAGTTACGAGGGATAAGACGTCTGTGCGGTTTTCCGCCAGGAGGACCGCAAGTCCCCCTCCTCCGGAATACCCAATGATATGGATATAGCTGGCACCTACCATAGCCTTGGCACTGTCTATGGCCCTACTTGCGGCTTCTACCACCTCCGGAGCCAGCCTGCGTTCACTCCAGAGGGGCTGGTAACGGTCCTGGGCGTAGGCGGAGAGGAATTGGCCTATGCGCGCTAAATATAGGATATTAGGCGCTGGATCCAAGAGGGCTAGTTCTAGGGATTGGGAGGTGCGGGGCGTGGGATCCGCCGAGGGCCTGCCTCGGATGATGGCGCGACCGTCCCCTTCTAGATAGACCACGAGCTCTCTTGAAGGGGTTCCTTTTTTAATAAGTCCTGCCAAGTGAAAAGGCGGGACCTCTAGCTCCACTGGGGAAAAACCCATGGGAGTGCTCATCATTACTGCGTTTTTCCACAGGGTCTGTGAGGACTGGGCGCAGCCATTTAGGCACAAGATGGCAATGGATATTAAAAATAAGGTATATGCAGTTCGTTTCATCTTTTTATAGTCCCCCAATTTGCGCTAAAGGCCAGAAGAGGGGGCTTAGAATGGGTCTTGGTGTTTTTAAGATTTTCCTTCCATAAATCTTAGGTTCTCTGGCATTTTATATTTTTTTCTGCCATTGGCAGCTTATGCGTCTTCTAAACCCGCATAGGCATTCTTTTTTGGGATCTAGTATATTTTTCTAATCTCTAAGACCAGTGGCATAAGGCTAGTGCAAAATAAATCCTTTTCAAAGTATTTAAAATTCTTGTAAAAGTTTTGGAGATAAGGGTGTTATTTTTCCACTACTAAATGATTATACTTCAATGAACCGGCTGATATTTACATTTTTTCAGCTGCGAATAGCATATACGCAGGTCCCAGGCGTTTTTTTATTTAAATTTTTACCAAAAAGTCTTTAATAGAAAATCTTCCAAAATCTTTGAGCTCTTTCACAAGCTTACGCTTTTGTAATAATACAAACTAAAGATAAAGGATACTTTAGTCTATAAGACAAAAATGGCACACCCTAGCAAAATCAAAAGGGTCCCAAGGCTAGGCTTAGATCTTTTTATTTTTCCCTCATTTCTCGCGATATTTCCTCTGAAATTGGCAGCTCTCCCACACCTTAGGCTATAATCCTTGGGATATGTAAGCATAAGTATTGGAGATTATGCCCTTTACTAATGAAAAGGATAGGCTACTAGTCGTATTGTCGAATTAAATTCGTCTAGCCAATCGCATTCATCGCAGCCATATTCCTCAATGAGGCAGGACAGGGAAAGGGCGCAGCACTTGGAGCAATACTCGTCAGTATTGTCATAGGCGCCAAAACAGGACAAACGGTCCTGGAGGAACTTGGTATTGGGATCGTATAGGAGGCGTTTTTTTATTTTTTTAGTCAACTGATGTCCTTTATTGGTCTTAGCTAGGCAGAATTTAGTAAAAACAAAGGGGTACTTTAGCCTAATTCCCTACCCCTCAAGGCAGCAGCTTTTAGGGCTTCCTGGAAGAGGGCATTAATCTTACCTTCTTCCAAGGCCAAAAGGCCCTCGGCGGTGGTGCCACCGGGAGAAGTAACCTGGTCGCGGAGATCCGATAGGTGCTGGCGGGGCCGGGCTAAAGCTGTTGCTGCAGCACCTTCACAGGTCTTGACCACAAGCTTGCGAGCTAGATCCCAGGGGAGTCCTAAGCGCACAGCCCCGCGGATCATGGCTTCCATTACCAAAAAGAAATAGGCAGGCCCAGAGCCTGAGACCGCTGTCCCCTGGTTAAAGAGGGACTCGGGTAGTTCCACCACCTCACCTACAGCTGAGAAGATCTTCTTGGCGTTTTCCACATCCTCTTTGTTGGTATTGGGAAGTGAGGCCAAAAGGGTCACGCCTTTTCCTACCAGAGCCGGAAGATTGGGTATGACCCTTATTATGGATGCAGGCTGGGGTATGTACTCTTCCAGGGTGCTAAGTGTAATACCCGCGGCTATGGAGATGAAGAGCTGTTCGTTTATGGCCTCATGGACTTCAGTTAAAGCCTGCCTCACCTGGTGGGGCTTTACTGCTATGACCACGATGGGTGACTTTTCCAAAAGGGCCTTGTTATTGGGAGCTATGGTAAAGCCCCTTTCCCCTTGGACCTTTTCCAAGGGGCCCTTGTTGATATCGCTTGCCATCTGTCTTGCGTAAACGGCAAGGCCACTTTTATCAAGGCCTTCCGATATGGCCTGAGCCATGGAACCGTAACCTAAGAATCCTACCAGTATTGACATATTGGGTTACTTTGCCTGGGCCTGGCAGGCGGTGATGGCAACTGTGTTAATAATGTCAGGCACTGTGCAGCCCCTGGAGAGGTCGTTTACCGGAGCATTCAGTCCCTGGATGATTGGGCCCACGGCCACTGCCCCGCTGGTCCTCTGGACCGCCTTGTAGCCTATGTTTCCGGCGTTTAAGGTGGGGAAGATGAGGACTGTGGCCTTGCCGGCCACAGGGGAGCCTGGCATCTTGCTCTTGGCAGTCTTCTCATCTAAAGCAGCATCGAATTGGATGGGGCCGTCTAGGGGAAGGCCCGGGTAGAGCTTGGGAATGGAGGCTACGGCTATGTCCACTGCTTCCTTTACCGCATCCACATCCGGGCCTGTCCCGGAGGTGCCGGAGGAATAGCTTAAAAGTGCCACCTTGGGGTCTACCCCAAAGGCCTTTGCCGTATGGGCGGAAGAAATGGCTATCTCAGCCAGCTGCTGGGGTATGGGGTTGGTGACTATGGCGCAGTCGCCAAAGACCAAGATCTTGTCCTTCATGCACATGAGAAAGACGGAACTGGCTATGCTGACGCCTGGTCTGGTCTTTATTATTGAAAGGGCAGGCCTTATGGTGTCCGCCGTGGAACCGGCAGCTCCAGAAACCATGCCGTCGGCCCTTCCGGATTTGACCATCATGGTCCCGAACCAGTTGCGATCGCCTAGCTGGGTATCCGCACCCTCTTCTGTCATGCCCTTGGCCTTCCTTAGCTCATAGAGCTGGGAGACCAGCTCACTGCGAAAGGGGGCCTTAGCAAGGTCTAGGATCAAGATCTTATCTAAGTAGTCTAAAGAAAGCTCTTTGCCCCTCTTGTGGATGGCATCGGCGTCACCTAAGATAATGATCTCGGCAAAGTCGCGGCGCACTATAGCGTTGGCCGCCTCTAGGATGCGATCGTCTGTGCCTTCAGGCAGGACTATGCGCTGCTTTTTGGAGCGGGCCCTTTCTATCAGATCGTATTCAAAGCGCTTGGGGGTCACAACTGTGGGCACAAAAGCTGAGACCTTTTCCGTAAGGGCCGGGAGCTTATCGGAAATAGCCTCCACCGAGGCCCCGCTGATAACCGGCACCCCGATATAGTCTAAGGTTTTGAGCTTTTCAGCGTCAAAGTCTCCCAGGGCCACTAGAGATATGAGCTCTGCGCAATTGGACCTGTAGTAGCGGGCACCCGTTGCAAGGCAGCCCACACAGGCGGTGACTACCACCACCGGTGACTTTAAGTTGGCGGCCAAGACCCCGTCCAAGCCCTGGATCCCAAAAGTGCTTTTAAGGTCCAGATCCGCTCCTTCCACGGGAACGCAGCTGAACTTGGAGCTTAAGGCATAGAACTTTTCCAGGACCTTTTCTATAGCTAAGGGTTCCTTGCCCTCGTTTAAAAGTGTTAAAGCTTCCTCTAGGGTGAGCCCATAGAGCTCCTCGGAAGAGATGGATAGCTTTGCAGCGTATTTGTCAAGTCTTTCTTTGTCCTGTTTCGACACTATGGTCTTAAAATAGCCGGGCTTTCCGCCTCCGGCCTCGCATATACTAATAAGCTTGTCTAAAAGCTTGGTTTTCTCTTCCGTTGTGGTGGGGGAGGCTACGAAAACAGTTGTACCCATGGGGGACTCCTTAGAAATTAAATTTTTTTGCTTAGCTAGTTAAATTTTATTTAAATTGCTCCAGACAAATTAGTTCCTTTGCGGAAATGTCTTTTGCATTGTATGAGAATAAAGACTAAATAACCCAGAAATTGCTTTTCGCGCTAAAAAGGCATTTGCATTATCCCTAAAATACTCTTTTTGGGTATATTTGGCAAATGAATTGCACTTTAGCCTTTTAGCTACAGGGAAAAAGCGGAGGCTTCAATATACGTAAAGACATAATTATCTATAATTATAATATATTTTAAGGCCTAGCCAAAAAAATATGCAAAACCATAAAAAGATATTTTTTATTATCTAGTCAATTATTATATTATTATTATAATTATATAATTTTGTTCGTTATCATTAATTAATTTTAAAGATAATAGTAGTAATAAAGATTAAAACTTTAATTTATGGCTGGTGGCACTGGTACAATCTTTTAGAAAAGACCAATCTTTTGCTGGATCAGACTTGCCACTACTTTTACAAGTTCCCTATTTTCATCTGGAAGGCCGGCGTTGATGCGGATCTTTCTCTTAAAGCCAAAGGAGTTAAGCGATCTTACAATGACTCCTCTTTGCAAGAGGTCGCCGGCCATGTTTTCGGCGGACATGAACCCTGTGTCCACCATGACAAAATTAGCCTCTGTGGGGTAGGTCAAAAGTCCCAGGTCCCTAAACTCCTCTTGAAAAAAGGAGAGGCCCTCCCAGGTCATGTTGAGGGTGCGCCGAATATGTTCCACGTCGTCTAAAGCAGCAACTGCCCCCACCAGGGCAATGTTATTCACATTGAAGGGCTGGCGGACAGTATTTAACATGTCCACCAGAAAAGGGGGGGCCAGGGCATAGGCTACCCGGATTCCGGCAAGTCCGTAGAGTTTGGAAAAGGTTCGCATAATGGCCACCTTTTCCGTCTCTATGAGGGCCTTGTAGTCCGGACGGGGTGCGTCTTTTACGAAGTCCACATAGGCCTCATCCAAGACAAGCATTGTGCTTTGGGGAAGTTCGGCTACGAAATCCCAGAGCACATCGGGTTTTATATATGCCCCGGTGGGGTTTAGGGGACTATCTAAAAAGATAAGCTTAGTTTTAGGGGTAACTTTAGAGAGGATAGTTGGAAGATCGTGGGCGTAGTTGACTAAGGGAACTTCTATTGCCTGGGCGCCGGCAGCTAAGGCATTTTTGGCATACAGGGTGAAGCTGGGCTTGGACATTATGACATTGTCGCCAGGTTCAATTAAGGAGTGGCATAAAATTAAGATGAACTCCGATGAACCGTTGCAACAGATTATATATTCTAAAGGAAGGCCCAGTTTTTCCGCTAGAGCTTGGCGCAGTTTACCAGAATTCACGTCCCCGTAGCGGTTAAGATTTGTGAGTTCCTTTGCCATGGCCGCTAAGGCCAAGGGAGAGGGCCCTAGGTTGTTTTCATTGGAGCCCAGCTTGATAACGTGGGTAAGGCCATACCTTTCCATGGCCTCGCTGATGAGCTTACCTGGCACGTAAGGCTTTAAGGCCAATATATGTTTGGGGATCAACTCGTTTTTACCCATCTCGTCTCCTTCTGGTAGCTTTCCAAAATTGGAGTTTTATATCTTAGCAGAAGAGAGCCGTATTTAATAGGGTAATTAGGTACGAGGAGTTTTGGTCTTGTTGGCCTGCAGGTCAAGATTTGTGAGCTGAGAGACGTGCAAATCCACCTGCCTGGAATATTGGGGGTCTTTGTCTATCCTTCTGGCCACCTTAGTGATGGCATAACTTACTGAAGGGTGGGAGCGGCAGAAGACCCTGCCTATCTCCTGCAATGTGCTCTTGGTAAAGGTCTTGGCCAGGTACATTCCCATGCTGCGGGCCTCGCTTACTTTAGCTACCCTGGATTCAGAGGCCAGGATGTCGGGCTGGACCTTATAGGTGTCGCAGACGTACTGGAAGATACCCCTTACTGTCAAGCCGCCCTCTCCGTCGCTGGAGACTATGGAGATACACTCTCTGGCCATTTCCAGGTCAGGGCTCTTTCCCAAAAGGAGGGCCCTGGAGGCCAGACCAGTGATGCAGGATTTTAGTTGCCGCACATCGGAGGTGACTCTGGAGGCGATGAACTCTAAAACCCTAGTGGTGAGGGCCAGACCGTCGGCTTGGGCCTTGCGTTTTAAGATTTCTAGCCTGGTCTCATAATCTGGGGCCTCTATGGGGGCGACTAAACTGGAATTGAATCTAGAGCGGAGGGATCTACCTATATTGGGGATGTTCTTGGGTTCTATGGTGGAAGTGAAAATAACTTTCTTCCCCTGGTCCACCAAAAAGTCCAAGGTGAGTACAAGCTCTTCCTGGATCTTAGGTTTGCATGCCAAAAATGGTACGTACTCCAGCATTAGGATATCGCAGTTGACCCTAAATTTCCTTTTAAAGGCCTCCATTATTTTGTCATTTAAAGACTTGGTCATTTCATTGGTAAAGTCTTCTGCGGTCAAATATATGACCTTTAATTCCGGCTTTTTAGAAAGAAGGCTCTGGCCTAAGGCTTGGGAAAGATGGCTTTTGCCCAGCCCGTTTTCTGAGGTGAGAAACAAAAAGTTGTGTCCCAGCTTATTGTCTTCGCAAAAGGCCTTGGTGGCCCAGTAGGCAAGGTTATTGGTGGACCCCACAACAAAGCTATCAAAGGTGAAGTCGGGATTGAAACTATTTACGTGTCCTTTTCCTTTTTTTCCATGCTGAGGATATTTGGAGTCATTTTCTAGTAGTAATTCCAAACTACTTTCTAGGTAATCCGCAGAAGAGACTTTCTCTTCCATAGAATAGGTGAAGTTGACACTTATGTCGTAGAGGGAAAACTTTTGGCACAGTTCTGTAACTGTCTCTTCTATGGCGCTTTTATAATGTTCTATTAGGTATTTTAAGAAGAACTCGTTAGGCGAGATGATGTTAAGCACTTGTTCACCCTGCCATTCAAAGTTTAACGGTTCTATCCACGTTTTAAACACGTCTACGGGAATAGATCCAGCCAAAAGGGTTTTGGTTTCAGGCCAGACCCTCCCCAATACAGGGGCTTCTTGTCCAGTTCCGTCAAATTTGTCGGGCATGGCAATGCTCCTCAAGCATCATTATTAATTCATTAAAATTGGAAAAAGAATTTTGTAGCTTTCTAAGATTTTAAGCCCAAAGAAAGTAAGAATATTGTTTTGGTCAATAGTTAGAAAAAGATAGATTTGCTGAAATAAACAGGAAATTTATAGTGCAGCTAAAAAAAGGTAAGCATCAGAAAAGTAGCTTTTCATATTTGATCTATTCGAAAAAGTCCTATTTACCTTGAGAAGAGAAAAAGTCCAACTATATAATGCTGATGGAAAATGGTTTTGGTACTAAATATTGTGCCAAGCTTTCTCATGCTGCATTTTTTGGCTTTTTACCATTAGATCATATTTAGTGAACAAAAAAACTATTTTTGAAATATTATATGCACTTATGCAAAAGATTTTTGTCCTGGCTAAGTCGCCACGACAGGAGGGCAATTGTACTATTTTTTTCTCAGAAAAAAAAGAGGAAAATAAAAAAAAGAAATCCTGTACCCACTATTTATATAGTGGAAAAATGTGACCTTTGAGATTCTTTCTTTTTAGGTAAGTTATTTCAAAGGGAGAGAAAAGCTGAAGTGAGTTAAAGCGGCGGCAATTTTTTTCTAAGATATTTTTCTCATCAGAAAAATATATTAACTGTCTTGTGTAATCACAAAATAAACCATGTGGCTATAAAGCTTAGGTTTATACATGCTAGGCATTTTAATTTCCCATAACTATTTTTAATTGTGTTAAAAAAGATAAGAATAGGAAAAAAATGGAGCAAAACTTAATGCTTGTGAAAAAGAAGAAAACTTCGACTTTTTTTTGGCTCTTCTTTGGGACTAGAAACTTAAAATCTAAGTCCTCAAGTTCTAGGCTAAGTGGACTGAGGAAAAGAAGATTTATAAAGTTAAGTTTTTCCCATCCGAGGCTTGGATAAAAAATATAGGATTTTTTATCCTTTGACAAGCGGGCCAATTGCCTAAAAAGTTAGTCTTTTGGGCAAATCGTTTCCAAGCCCTGTTGAGATCGGCTAAGTGCCCAATATCATTAGTTTTTTAAAAAGAATTAACAAATTTTGATGTTTTTTTTAATCCTTTTTGGAGAAATTTTGTTACTTCAATTTAGGCAGGATATTAGGTTATTGAGAACGCCATTGGAAAAATTAACGCCCGTAATTTCTACCTCATTCGCGTAAATACTCTACTATTCTCAGATCCAAAAAAATATTTTGCCTCTCGTCATTTTGGGGCTAAGTACTTGATATCATTAGGAAAAAATTTTTCTTGCGATATTGAAATTTTTTCCCAAAAGGGTAAAAAAGGGGCAAGGCTAAGCTCAATTCTGGGCCTAAGTTATTGATATTATTGAGGATTTTTAATATGCTGGCTACGCGCCTTAGGCTCTAGGACCCGGGCAATAAGTGTTCCTTGTGCCAGGTGCACCCGAATCAGGGTATTTGGGGGTACAGTTTGAGCATTCTTGATTATAGTGCCCTCTAAGGTGGTGGTGAGGCTATAGCCCCTCTTTAAGATGCCCAAAGGTGAAAGGAGCTCCAAGTTATCTATGGCGCGGTTTAACTTCAATTGAAAGGGGGATAAAAGTTTATTTTTGATGCGGAAAAGGTTTTCCAGGTGGGCGGACAAGAGCTCCCTCTGGCGCATAAGCTGCCTTCTGGGGGAGGCAACTTTTAAGCGCTCTATTAAGGCAATAAGCTTTTCTCGTCTTCCTCTGGCCAAGGCCCTAAGGGAAGTCCTCATGGCCTTTAGGCTTTCTTCTATCCTTACCCTTAAGTTAGATAGTCTTCTGGTAAAAGTGCTAAGCCTTCCCATGAGCTTCGAAAGGTTATTTCTGCGGTGCTCAATAAGCGAGTCTTTTGCCCTTTTGAGTCGGGATTGGTTCTCGGCAAAGGTGCGGCAAAAGAGCGCTAGATCAGGAAATATTGCCTCTGCTGCAGCAGTGGGGGTAATGGCCTTGCCATCTGAGACCATTTCCACTAAAGAGAGATCGGTTGAGTGGCCAATGGCTGCAAAGGTGGGGAGCCTAGAGAGGGAGACAGCGCGCACCAAGGGTTCTTCGTTGAAGGTCCAGAGATCCTCCAGGCTGCCGCCGCCTCTGGTCAAGACAATTAGATCGTGTTGCTGCCAGAGATTTATCTTTTCTATGGAAAAAGCTATGCTCTCCCAAGCGCCTTCTCCCTGGACCCGGGCTGGGATTAAGCTTATCTGGGCTACGGGGAAGCGAGCTAGTGCTGTCTTAATAAAGTCCTCTACAGCTGCCCCCTGCGGTGAGGTTATGAGGGCAACCCTTGGCCAGCTGGGAATGGGGCGCTTACGGTCCAGTTCAAAGAGGCCCTCTTTGGTGAGCTTTTCCTTTAGCTTTAGGTAGGCTTTTTTGAGGTCTCCTTGTCCAATGGGCACCAAGCTATCCACTACCAGCTGGTACTCGCTACGTTGACCGTAGGCAGCTAGCTTGCCGTGGGCCACTACGTGGAGCCCGTCTTCCACAAAGTTTCCATAACGCCCCAGGTGGGGAGACCAAAGGGCAGCTTTTAAAATTGAAACCTTGTCTTTGAGGGTAAAGAGTGCAAATTGTCTTGGCCTCAGATAGGTGCTAGTGACCTCGCCCTCCACCCTTAAGTCCTGGAAGTTGTAGCCAAGGGAACTACTTACCCTCGCTGCCACCTCGGTAGGTGTTAGAATCTCTTTTTCTTTTGTTGGAATGTTCGCCATGGGAACCTTTAACCCTAAGATGTCATTTATCTAGAATTTTTGTCGTAACTGGAGTAAATTAACAAAATCAATGCTTTTTTGGAAAATGACCTCTAAGATACCACATTTTAATAAAGGCCACAGGCGCCAGCACAAATTTTTTTCTCACAATGAAATTCTGGCGCGCGGCTTATAAGCAGAAAAATTTTTCCTTTGCGGCGTTTTCACGCCTATTTAACAAAAAAGCCTTGTTATCATAACATAAATATAGGGTAAAGGTGGAAAGTGAGAAATCTCTTGTGCGTTTTTCTATTAGGCATTACAGCGTCTTTATTAATTGTCTCTGGACCCTTGGCTGCCTTAGAGGTGCCAAGTTATGGTGACGCCCTGGTAGACGCCACCATTGGGGAGGCTACTAACCTCATACCTGCTTTGGCGAGCGACGTGTCTTCCACCAGCATCACAGGTAATATCTACCGCGGCCTTATCAAATATGATGAAAACCTTCAGCTCATACCGGATTTAGCTGAATCTTGGGAGATCTCCGAGGATCAACTCACCATCACCTTTAAGCTGAAAAAGAATATAGTCTGGGAAGACGGAGTCCCCTTTACCTCGGCGGACTGTCTCTTCACCTGGCAGCTCATGAGCGATCCCCAGACGCCTACACCTTACGGAGAGGATTTTACGCAAATTCAAGAGGCCTTGACTCCGGATGAGCATACCTTTGTAGTTACCTACAAAAGGACCCTAGCCCAAGCCTTGAATATCTGGGGTTTTAGCATCATGCCCAGGCACCTTTTGGAAGGAGTCAACTTAGATGAGAGCCCCCTGGCCCGCCGGCCTGTGGGTAATGGTCCCTTTCGTATGGAGTCCTGGGAAGTGGGACAAAGGGTAACTCTGGCTGCCAGCACTAGCTATGAGAAGGGAAGGCCGCCTTTGGACAACCTTATTACCTTGTATATTCCCGACATGAGCACCCAGATGATGGAGTTGCGCATCGGAAATCTGGACATGATGACACTTACCCCTGACCAGTGGGAGGAGGCCCAGGCGGACCTGCAGATAACCGAGGCATATAACTTTTTTAAGTATCTAGCCTTTGCCTACACTTATCTTGGCTTTAACAACGAAGACCCTAGGCTCTCTGACCTTAGGGTGCGCCGGGCCATAAACTATGCCATCAATAAAGAAGAGATAGTGGAAGGGGTCCTTTTGGGCCTGGGGCAGGTGGCCAATGGCCCCTTTAAGCCTGACATGTGGGCAAATAACACAAATGTCAAGCCTTATCCCTATGATCCAGCAAAAGCTAGAGCCCTCCTGGCAGAAGCCGGCTGGACGGACATTAATAATGATGGCTACGTGGAAAAAGACGGCCAAAGATTTGTTTTAACCATCATAACCAACCAGGGCAACAAGTCGCGGGAGATGTGCGCACTTATCATCCAGGCCAGGCTCAAAGAGGTGGGCATAGAGGTAAAAATTAGGGTCTTGGAATGGGCAGCCATGACCAAGGAATATTTAGATAAGCACGATTTTGAAGCCTGCATCATGGGCTGGACCATCCCCTTGGACCCGGATCTTTTTGATGTCTTTAATTCCACCAAGGTAAACCACGGGGAGTTAAATTTCATCAGCTACAAAAACCCTGAAGTGGATGAGCTTATTGATACTGCGCGTTTCTCATTGGATAGGACTGTGCGCAAAGCCGCTTTGGATAGGATTCAAGAGATCTTCTATGAAGACGTTCCTTACGTCTTTTTGTATGTCCCGGACAGCCTGCTTTTGATAAATAAGCGCTTTGTGGGCCCTAGAACTTCGCCCATTGGCGTGGGCTTTAATTTAGAAGAGTGGTACGTGCCAGAAGCCCTACAGGTCCACAGAAGCACTATGACCCAATAGGGCTGGAAAGAGGTAAGCTGGGCACATAAAAAATCCCCGGCTTTGCCGGGGATAAAAAGGTCGCCGGATTTGCCCTTTCAGGCATCAGTCCGATTCCGGATGCGCTGCTCTTCAAGCATATAATAATTGATAGCCTTCTGGAGGGCCCTTGTGGCATTGAGGTCCAGCTCATGGAACTTTAAGCCCAGCTTGGCAAGGGAGTCTCCTGGGGCATAGCTGATGCGCACCACCTCGGCTTCACCGTTTATCGTGGTCTGTCCGCCCTGGGACATGAAATTGGGAAAGAAGAGGGTAAACCAGAGGCGCATACCTAAGGTGGCCTGGGGAGGCACCGGCACCCCGATGAGGACCCCTCCAGCGGAGAAGTCAAAGAGCACTATGCGCCCAAAGGAGGGGTGGGTCTGGATACTGATGTGATCATTACTCACTATGGTGAGTCTGTAATCCATGCGGGCATTGGTTTCGTTTATCTCTCCGGTTTGAGGCGCTGTGAGGTATATAGCCTGTACGGCTTCGTTCTGGTTCAGCTTGTATTCACCTATCTTGGCAATCCTCCCGGTCCAGCCCCAACGCAGGATCTCCCCGCTGACTGGCTCTCTGCCAACAAAGGTCACTTCCACCTCGCGTCCTGTCATGGACATGGTCATCAGGGGGTCTGTCTGGGAGATTATGACAAACTGCTCTGTGATGTCATAGACAGACCCGTTGCGGACATCAATCCTGTCATTGATGAGATCGATGTCTAAAATGAGGTCTATACGAGTGTTGGGCTTTAAAAGGCGATCTATAGACCAGGTGGTTTTTGTAACTTCAGGCATGACAGCCGCCTCTAAGAAGGTATTGGATGATACAAGCTTGAAAAAAAGGCACAGAGTGAAACCTTAAAAATTTTTATGAGCACTATTTTTGGTGATTCAAGATCTCATAAAGTCGTTACGAATATTATAAAGCAAAAAAAGCGATAATTCAAGCCGCCCTGATGTTGGAGTAAAAGCTAGAAAAGCCCCCCTTCAAGCTAAAAAACCCCCAAGGGGAAAAAATAATCTTTGACAATAACGCTATAGATACTAAATAGGCGGCTAATTTCAAGAAAATACCCAAATTCTAGTGAAAGGTATTTTACAAAGCTAGGAACTTATTATACATTTTTAGCTAGAAAAAGAAAAAATTATTTCTCTTTTATCCACAAGGGTCATTTTTTATAGGCCCTTTTTTTTGATCGCTGGGTAAAAAGCCTCTAAAATTCCAGATGAAAAAAGAGCCAATATTTAGTAGTAATACCATTTAGCATCCAAGCTATATAGTATAAATTGCTATCTCTGGTGAGCTAGGCCCTTTTTGCGCCTCGTTCTTTTTGGCTCTAAATCTAAAGTCCCCTGGGAACTGGTGAAAAGACAATTGTGACTAGATAACCAGGATAATAAATTATATTTAACTAGATATTGTAGAAAGCAGCTCTTTTCACCTGTTTTACCTAGAGAAATTTTATGAAGATTTTGGAATGTGCCAAATGCCTTTTGCCTAGTTTCTGCATTGACAAGGTTCTAGGGCTTTTCTATACTATTTCTTCTTTTCAATAAGATGGGCTTTGGGCCTTGGACGAAATATTGTTATCTTTCTATTATTAGCTATTAGCTTAGCTTTTTTATCTAAATTAGTATAAATTTTATTTAATTTATGATAATAAGCTCGTATTTTTTTACCCACTTTTTTAAGTCTTTGTCCCTCGTGGTTTTGCAAGGCTTTCTTGTGCGCTATAATTTTTTTAGAGATTTATGCCTTTAGGCTTTAGGGCCAAGATAGTAGCTAATAGTACTCGCGTGTTTATAACATCTAAAGAAGGACAGTCTTTTAGATTGGCTGAAAGAAGTGGAAATATGAGCTTGTTTTGTAAGTCTTTTTTACTATTCATGGTGACACTGATGGCAATTGGTGCCTTTGCGGCAAATTCTTCCTTGGCGACAGGGGAAAGTAGCTTTACCTTGGACAATGGACTGAAGGTGATCTTTGCCCCCCAGCCAGGCAAGGAAGTGGTGGCAGTACGGGTCATAGTGAAGGCCGGCTCTGCCTCGGAAATAGGCCGCGATGAGTATGGCCTAGCCCATCTCATGGAACATATGGCCTTTAAGGGCACCTCCCGCAGGAAGGTGGGAGAAATAGCAGAGGTAATAGAGTCCAACGGCGGCTCCACCAATGCTTACACGAGTTTCGACGAAACCGTGTACTATATCATCATGCCCTCGGATAAAATTGAACTAAGCTTGGATCTTCTTTCCGACATGGTATTTGCACCCACCTACGATCCAGAAGAATACGCCAAGGAAAAGGAGGTGGTCATAGAAGAGATCCGCAGGTCCAATGACCAGCCCAACAGCATCCTTTTAGAGACCTTCTATGAGTTGGCTTTTACCAAGGAGCACCCCTATGGCCACAGGGTCATAGGCTCTCCTGAGACTGTGGAAAATGTCTCTAGAGAAACGGCTTTGGCCTTCCACGATAAGTTTTACCGCCCAGACAACTGCGTCCTTGTGGTAACTGGAGGCTTTGACCCAGCCCTTGTCACACCCCTTTTGGACAAATACTTCAAGGATTTTAACAACCCCACCACTCCTTTGGTTCCCATCAAGGTGCCCCAGATAACACCCCAGGGACCCAAGGTGGAAATTATCTATAGTAAAGAGACCCAGCTTCCTAAGGTGGTCATAGGATTTACAGGTCCCAGCGCAGCAGATAGCGATGCGCCTACAGCGGACCTCATCTCAGCTGTACTTTCCGTAGGCCATTCCTCGAGGTTAGAGGAAAACGTCAAAAACAAAGCCAACCTGGTATCCTATATCTCGGCTACGGCCTGGATCTTAAAACTGGGAGGAAACTTTGTCATCTCCTATGAGACCGACAGAGACAAGCTCATTCCGGCCTTTAATGCAGTCTTGGGAGAGATAAAAAATCTTATCTTGGTGCCGCCCTCCGATTACGAGCTTTCCCGTAGCCGCTCTATAGTTGCCAAGCAATTTGTCGATGGTCAGGAGGCGCCCTGGAGTTTGGGAGGCTTATTATCTTCCTTTGAAATCCTCCACGGGGATTACCGTTTGAAAGACGCCTACCTCACCTTGTGGTCCAGGTTGGGTGACGGGGATCTCATGACTTTGGCGGAAAAGATCTTCCGCCCGGAAAACATGACTGTAGTGGTTATCCTCCCTGAAGATAGCACTCCCCTTACCGTAGAGGAGCTTTTAAAAGACGCCAGTGCCCTGGCTCTGCCCCCTTTGCCTCCCACTTTGGCAGAGGAAAAGCCCCGCTTTGAGGAGATAAGCCTTGAAAATGGCGTTAAGGTCCTTTACATGCGGGATTCCACCTTGCCCTTGGTGGAGCTATCCGCAGCTGTTTTAGGCGGTAGGTTAGCTGAAAATGAGGGCAAGGAAGGGCTAAACCTCCTCATGGCTTCTGTCTGGTCCAAGGCCTCTAAAACTAAGGATAGCTTAACTATGGCCCAAGCCATTGACGGCTTGGGTATAACTATAGATGGGTTTTCCGGACGCAATACCACTGGTTTGGAGGGCTCTTTTCTAAGCTCCAACTGGCGTAGTGGACTTAGTCTCTATGTGGATCTCTTAAAAAATCCTGCCTTTAATGAAAGTGATTTCGCGGTAAAAAAGGCCGAGCAATTGGATCAAATACTCACCATGGAAGAAAGTTTAGCCGAGAAGGTCTTTGAGCTTTTAAGAGAGGGCATGTATGGCAATCACCCCTATAGCAAGGACATAGTGGGCACCAAAGAGAGCGTAGAGGCTTTGACTAGAGAAGATCTGGTAGCTGCCTACAATAGGCTCATAAGTCCAGAAAACTTAGTCTTCGTAGTAGCCGGAGACATTAATAAAGATGAATTTATAGCTGCCCTCCAAGAGGAATTGGGCGACTGGAAAGCACCAGTGGGCTCAGAAAAGGTATCAATCCCATCTCCCCCTGCGCCCATTAAGGAGCTAGACTTCTTTTCCAAAGACCTGGACCGCTCCCAGACCCATTTGGCTGTGGGTTTTCTGGCCCCGGACATCAAAAGCCCGGATCGTCCCGCCATGGACGTGTTAAATTCTCTTCTTTCCGGCATGGGAGGAATTCTCTTTGTTGAGTTAAGGGATAAAAAGAGCTTAGCCTATACTGTTACCTCCACTTACGGGCCGGGCCTGGATGTGGGTTCCTTTGCCTTCTATATTGCAACAGCTCCCCAGAAGTCCGGCGAGTCCCTTTCTGGAATCCTGGAGATAATAGAGCTCATGCGCAAGGCCCCCTATGACAGCGAAAAGGTGGAGGGCGCTAAGACTAATTTAATTGGGAAAAATGTCATGAGCCACATCACCCTAGGACGCCTTGTGGGCGAGTCCTTAGGCTTTTCCCTCTACGGACAAGAGCTAAATTTTAACGATCTCTACCTGGACTCCGTGCGCAAGGTGACTCCAGAAGATGTCCAGAGGGTGGCCCAAAAGTATCTGGTAATGGAGGAAGCTGTAGTAGCGGTGGTGGGAAGTGAAGAATCCGTAACTGCCGCCAAAGCCCTCTTGCCCCAAAAAGAGTAATTGTGCCTTTATCCTGGCCCAAGGCGCGCTTTGGACCAGGATATTTTAAAGCTTTACCCCCCAGCTTAAGCGTAAAAATATGAACCCGGCCCCAATTGTTGTAGGCCGGGTTTTTTTTTGCCAAATTTCCTTTGAATTTAAAGCTTTTAGTATGCCCCTCAGTATAGCTGCAAAAGCTTGAAGTTTAAATTTTCTAGCAATAAGCCAAATTACAATGTTATTTTATCTTAATTTAAGTAAATTATAAGATAAAGATCTGTAACTCAAGTATAGTTTATTATTTTAATAATATATAGCTAAAAATCTTAAATTTTCCCCTGGGGAAGACTTGCCCGCAGCCAATATTTTAGAAATATTTCCATATATCTAGATAGGTATCTAGTGCTTAAACACTATAATTAGTTCTTCTATGATATATTTATAATTGTTGATTAAGTTTAGTATGTTTAAAGTATGTAATAATGCTTTCTAAATCTTTTTCAGTCTTAATCGCCCATTTTAAGTCACTTTTGAATGTTAGACAAAAAAATTCATAAATAATATAGGGCTAGTTAAAAAAATTCTCATTTAATTATTGACTTTGTGAAATAACTTTTGGTAAAATTTTTGAACATTGGATCAACTGAGCCCTGGAACTTAAGCTAGGCTCTAATTTTATGAGAATTTACTTAATGTTTTCAGATATTTAAAGCGGCTCTAGGCCTTTGTAGGGTTTTTTAGCTGACTAAAGAACCACTACATATTGATGTGTTGAAAAATTAACAAGATATATAGAGATATATTCACCAAAGGAGGCTTATCATGAGGACCAACTTCTCCAGATTCAACGTCCGATTCTCCTTAGGCCAGATTGTGGCTCTTTTGGGGGTGATACCTCCATTATTGGTACTATTACTGTTCTTTAATATAAGGCCCCTGGCGGCACAGGATGGGCTGCCTGTATCAACAGAAGAAGTAGCAGAGCTAGGCGTTCCCGAGGGAAACTATGCCTCTACAGACCACTTTACAACTGAGGGCCTGCCGGACGGCGTAAGCGGGCTCGTAATTGTAAAGTCTGAAAGCGTCCCAGAAGCTAGCGGCTTTACCTTCAGGGCCAATACCGACTTAAGCTACGGTGGGACTAATTATTCAGTAGCTGCCGGAGGCTCTATATCTGGTGACGTCACTGGAAACCGACTAAATATAGGCAACTCTGGAAATACTTTCCAGATAGGAGGCTCTGCTTACGGAGGCATTGCCTTAGGGTGGACAAGCGGCAGCACCCTTAAAGGAAATACTGTTGTAGTTGAAGTTGGCGCCAGTGTCCTAGGAGAAGTCGTAGGAGCATTTACTAAGCGAGGAACTCTACAAGAAAATAAGGTAACCCTTGCTGCTGGCTCTATGGTAACAGCTGCCTTTGGCGCCAAAATGGACCCAGAAAATGGTAGGCAAGGAATACTTACTGGTAACAGTGTGGTAATTAATGGTGCCACAGCTGGGCGAGCTGCAGGGGCTTATGTCTCGGCTAAAAGCGATGATGCCAATGTCTCTAATAATTCAGTAGAGGTAATTGGGGAAGGGGCCAGTGTCAATGAGTGGATCTATGGCGGCTACGTTAATTCTGGGGTAGATGTGACTCTTACGGGTAACTCTGTGGAAGTTAGGGGAGGTACGGTAAATGGTTTAGTAGCAGGGGCTGCCGGTTCCGAGTCAGGAACAGACAATAGAATGGAATTTAAATCCAACTCAGTTCTGATCAGAGAGGATTCTAGTGGCACTGGCACCCTTAATGTACGCGAAGGAGTGATAGGGGCCCTAGGCTTAAACGATGATTCAGCTTTAAGCTTTATTGAAAACAGTGTGAGTATAACAACAGGTACCCTAGGAGCTAATGCAACAAATGATTTTATAGCTGGCGCCTATTCACCAAAAGCGAGTAGCGCTAAGGGTAACTGGGTATCCATAAGCTCAACTGGCTCTACCATTTCCATTACCGGTTCTGTGTACGGAGCGTTTTTAGCGGTGGGAGGGTCTGCCACTGAAAATAGCGTAAATATTAGTACCGCCTCTGAAAGTGGTAGTATTAGCATAAATGGGTCTGTTTATGGCGCAAGGGTTGGTGACGGCCAAGAGAGCAATTTAGTTGCCTCCAGAAATATAGTTGCCCTCTATGGTAACTTATTCCAAATTTCAGGTAACGTCTACGGCGGCCGTGTAAATGCCGCTTCAGGAGGCCAGGCCAATAATAATAATGTAATAATTGCAGAAGTTACTAACAGTGCCGCTATAAAGGGAAGTATTTACGGAGCTTATGCCACAGGCGGCGAAGCTACAGGCAATGTGGTTACAATAATGAACTCTGGGCTAGTTTCCGATGTATATGGAGCTTATGCCGACGGGGCCGCAACAGGTAACAGGGTGGCATTTTTAGGGACTATTGTGATGGATGAAACCAATCCTACTGTTAATCTCTATGGCGGCTTAGGGGCACCCAACTCTTATACGGGAAATACTTTAGAAATTACCTTGGCCACATTTCAAAATCGCTTTAGGAGTATTCAAAATTTCCAAAACTACGAGTTCGTCTTGGATGGGAGGGCCATAGTAGAGAACTACGCTGTATTAAAGACCGTGAGCATGGACTTTAGAGACAAAAATCCCGATAATCCCATTCCTTCTGTTGCCGATATAACTGTTTTGGATATTATAGATGGTCAAATTCTAGCAATAGGCTCTCAAATAGTTCTGGTGGATTCACAAAACGCAATAGTGGTTCCCAATGCCCCTGAAGTTGACAAAAATAACCTCCAAACCCTTGAAGGTCATCATGGAATCTTCATTAACTATGATTTAACCATAAAGCTTGCCGAAAACGACACAAAGCTTGTGGCAAATGTCAAGGATATCAGATTCAACAAACAATCCGGATCCATAGTTGAAAATGGGATAGCGGAAATTGGTTTATTTGTCCAAGGTGCTGACCTCATCGCTGACCAGGCCATTCCCTCAGCTGTTGCCAGTCTTCAGGGCATTAACGGGTATAGCGCTTTTATGGCTGTAAGCTACGGTAAACAGCGCTTACATAGTGGATCCCACGTGGACGTGAAGGGAGCTACAGGCCTATTGGGCTTGGCTGTGGGAAGTGACCTTGAATCTGGGATTGCTACTATCGGCGCATTTTTGGAGTTTGGCAAAGGCTCCTTTGATTCCTACAATCAGTTTGAAGGCTTTGCCGATGTGCACGGTACCGGCGGTTTAAGCTACATTGGCGGTGGTCTTTTGGCACGTTTCGAAGTGGGGATGGAGGGTTTCAGCCGCCCCTATCTTGAAGCCTCGGCCCGCATGGGTAACGGTAAGAGCGATTTTGATACCGAAGACTTCGGAATTCAGCCCATAAATGGAAAGAACTTTTATGAAATATCTTCTAGATATTACGGTTACCACGTCGGCGTGGGCTACATACTGGAGTTTGAGAACTTCAACAGCACAGGCTCCTTTGATCTCTCGGCCAAATACTTCTATTCTTTGCGCGAATCAGATGAAGTAAATATCCTAGGAGTCATGGCCAAGTTCGGCACTTTAAAATCTACTCGCTTACGCGTAGGTGGAAGGTTAAACTATGGTCTATCGGATCTAGTAAGGCCCTACCTTGGCGGCTATTTTGAAAAAGAGTTCGATGGTGACTCTTCTGTAACCGTAGGCTCCATAACTCTACCTACTGCAGGCATCGGTGGAGGCACAGGTATTGGGGAGTTTGGCTTAAACCTTTCAAGTTCTTACATGCCCATCAATTTGGACATAGGAGTAAAAGGTTTTGCCGGAGAGCGCGACGGGATAAGTGGTGGCATCAAGCTAGATTACAGTTTTTAAGTAATTTTCCTTTTCCGGTAAGCTAGCCCTCTTACCTGGTTTATTTTAACGGGCTACTAGAAAAGAGGAACCCGGGCAGCCCTTATGGTCTTGCCCGGGTTTTTATTTTAGCTTTTAGAGAAATTTCAATTTTTAATCAAATATATATAATAAAATATTAATATATTAAAATAAGTATAAATATAAAGTTTATAAGTATTTTACAGCTTAAAAGCTTTTAACTGTATTTTTATTATGTTCTCTTATCTAGCAGTACTAAAAGTCAGGACTTTTGCTAGGAAATTTGACTAAAATTTCGCGACAATGCAGATGTGGCAAAAAACTCCACTTAAAGCTCAAAAGGAAAAATTAAACAAAAACATAATGTAAAATCTGGCAATAAAACACAATTTATGGTACATTTACAATAGTTAATGCGGATGGAAAGGATTTAGCTGGCCTTTCGCTTTGCCATTTAAATTAGGGCATGCTTCTTGCTAATGTTTCCCTAGGATTCTTTAGCTTTCCTTACTATTCGTCTTTACCTGCAGCATTTAGGGTGAACCCCCATGGACATCGCAACCATTATCGGGATATTTTCGTCCGTAAGCCTCCTTATCATCTCCATAAATATGGGAGTTGGCCTGAGCGCCTTTCTGGACTTGCCTTCACTTTTAATAGTTGTGGGGGGGACAGCCTGTGCCACTATGATAAATTATCCCCTGCGGGATTGCTTAAACACCTTTTCGGTTTTAAGAAATGCCTTTGTTACTAAGACTACGGCCATGGCTGACATCATCACGAGCTTTATCACCTTCTCAGCCAAGGCCAGGAAAGAGGGACTCTTAAGCTTAGAAAACGACATAGACGAAGTATCCGATGGTTTCCTGCAAAAGGGCTTGCAGCTCACGGTGGACGGATTGGAGCCCCAGGCCATAGTTGAGATCTTAGAAACCGAGATAGCCTTCCAGGAATCGCGGCACCGCTTAGGGGCTGACATCTTTCAGGCCATGGGGGCCTTTGCCCCGGCATTTGGAATGCTGGGGACCCTTATTGGTCTTATTTCCATGCTGCAGCAGATGGACGATCCCTCCTCCATTGGACCTGCCATGAGCGTGGCCTTGGTTACTACTTTTTACGGGGCCTTACTGGCCAACGTGGTCTTTGTTCCCATAGCTGGAAAGCTAAGGGCCAGATCTAGGGCTGAGACCATGGTGAAAGAACTTATAGTACAGGGGATATTGGCCCTCTGTCGCGGGGATAACCCCAGGATCATAGAGCAGAAACTCCACGCCTTTATCCCGCCTTCTGCCCGGATCTCAGCCTTTAGGTGATATGGTGCCCAGAGACAAAAAAAGCCAGTCAGATGGTCCAGTGGACAACAGCATGGTTCTTTATACGTCAATGGTCTTGATTATTTTGACTTTTTTTATCATGATTACCACAAAGGCCAATTTTGACGAGACCAAGTACGGCAAGGTCCTGCATTCCGTCACCCAGACCTTTGGGCTTTTAGATGGCGGAGAGTCCTTAATGGGCGAGGAATCTGGAATTCCCTTGGAAGGGCCACACTTGAGAGACGGTCTCCCGGTGCTTCCGGTACAGGACAGGGAGATGAACCAGCTGAGAGCTGTCTTGAACCCCAGTATCATGGACGACCAGGTGCGCATAGTGCATAACAGTGGCCAGAGGATCATAAGCTTGTCCTCGGGCTTAGTTTTTCCCCCGGATTCAGCTGAGATAACCCCGGAGGCTAGGGAGCTACTATTATCTTTCTGCCGCATTATGAGGGACTCCAATATTCCCATTTCCATAGAAGGACATACGGACAATCTGCCGCCCCAGGTGGAAGGGGTGGGCGACAATTGGGATCTCTCCCTGGCCAGGGCCCTAGCAGTCCTGGCCCTCTTTGTGGAAGAGGGGGAGCTTCCCATAGATACCCTTTCTGCCTATGGTTATGGAGGGGAAAAGCCCTTGGTGGCCAATAATTCTCCGGCCAATAGGGCCAAAAATAATAGGGTGGACCTGGTCTTAGATTATGAGGCCACCAGGGCAGGAAGCCTTAGAGGTTTTGGGCAAGAGGACCGCAGCTATGATTTTCAGGGTTTCCAGTTTGAACTACCGGAAAAGCCAAGTGAGGGCGAGGGGGAGGTGTACTAGATGGCTGTGAGAAGACTATCTGCTGACACCGAGGGAGCTCAGTCCAGCACCACCTGGCTCATTACCTTTTCGGATATGGTGACCTTGCTCCTTACCTTTTTTGTCCTCATAATCGCCATCACCAGCGTGGATCCCCGCATCTTGATTCCCGAAGGGGCTGATGAGGTCAATTTGGCGCGTATCCAAAGTGTCATAGGGCCCGGTACTATGTACTTTTCCAATCCCACCCTCCTAGACCCCATAGTTAACCTGGTGGAGCACATGGACGAGATACCCCCGGATGCCAATTTAAACCAGGACGAGATAAGGGCCGCCATCTTCCAGCTGGACCCCAATGATGCAAATCCAGAGTTTCGGGAGCTGGAACGGCAGAGCCGCGACTCTATCTCTATTTTCAAAGACGAAAGGGGCCTTGTTATTCGCTGGGACGATAAGATGCTCTTTCCCGAAGGTTCCACCCTGTTAAAAGAAGAAAACCTCATCCTACTTGCCCGTTTAAGTGAGTTTATAGCTAGGCTTTCCTTTCCCATTAGCCTAGAGTGTCACACAGATCCCCTCTCCGAACTGGAAGGGGAAGACACCTCCATTGCCTTTGAGCTTTCAGCAAAAAGGGCTAAGGTAGTCTTAGATTATTTCATAGCCCTGGGATTATCCCAGTCCCGTTTTCGTATGGGGGCCTTTGGAGGCACCAGGCCCATTGTAGAAAACCCAGAGTTTTCTTATGAAAATAGCCGTCTGGAAATTGTAATATATAAACCCCACCAAAGTTCATGGAAAGGATAGAGATATGGCAGCCCAAGAAAAAGAGAGAAAACCTAAAAACGTGAATGCTGAAGAGCAGCCTTCCAGAGAGTCCCACCCTGCAGCCCAGGCACACGCCGGGTCCAAAGGTGGGGGAGGGATGATAAAGGTCGCGATATTGGTAGTTTTGGCCATGCTGGTGGGCGGCGGGGTAATGTTCGGGGCCATGAAGTTTTTCTTGGCGCCCAAGGCTGCAGATGGTACAGAGACCAGGGCACAGGCAGAAACAGGTGAAAGCGCAGCGCGTCCTTCAGAAACTCCCGCGGGGGCCTCAGAGGACGAGGACCCCATAGTTGCGCCCACTAAAAGTGGCACTGCTTCTCCAGAAGGGGGCCAGGGAAATGCCGCTCCAGCTAGTGGAGGGGAGACTGCGGCAGCAGCAGCCGCAGGACCTGTTATTGTGCGCTTAGATCCCTTTACCACCAACCTCAATGAGAGCTCCGGCAGAAGGTTTCTCAAAGTCACCATGAGTATGGAAGTGGAGAACCAGGAAGCAGCTGATGAGCTAACCCGTGTCATGCCCGATGTCCAAGATACCATCCTACTGTTATTGTCCAGCCAGACAGTGGATTCCATCTCCAGCATGGATGGCAAGGAGCGCCTGCGCAGTATGATCTTAAATCGCACCAATGCATACATGAAGGAATACAAGGTAAAAAAGGTGCAATACTCAGAGTTTGTAATCCAGTAGGAGCATTTTCATGGCCAAGATACTGACTCAGGATGAAGTGGATGCCCTTTTAAAGGGTATGGGCGGAGGCGAGGTAGAGACCGAGACCGACGACAGCGGTGACCAGGAAGGCATCACTCGCTACGACCTTACCAACCAGGACCGCATCATCCGCGGTCGCATGCCTACACTGGAAATTATCAATGATAGGTTCGCTAGGTTTTTCCGGCAGACAATGAGTACATCTTTACGCAAGGTCATAGATATCTCTGCCTTTTCCATAGATATGATAAAGTTCGGGGAATTCATGCGGGCTCTTCCTGTCCCCACCTCTTTACATGTCTTTAGGGCAGAGCCCTTGCGTGGCCATGCCATCATGGTCATAGAGACCAAACTTGTCTTTAATCTCATAGATAGCTTTTTCGGAGGTTCCGGGCGCGGTTACATCAAGGTGGAAGGGAGGGACTTTACGCCAATAGAGTCCAGGCGCATCACCAATGTCATAAAATTGGCCCTCCAGGATTTAGAGCGCGCCTGGAACCCTGTCCATCCTTTGACCTTTAGCTATGTCCGCGGGGAGACCAATCCCCAGTTTGCCTCGGTGGTGGCACCCAGCGAGGTGGTTTTAGTGGTAAAGTTCGAAGTGGAGCTGGAGCAGACAGTGGGGACCTTAATAATTTGTCTGCCATATTCCACCATAGAGCCCATTCGCTCCAAACTCTACGCAGGCTTCCAGAGTGACCAGCTGGAAGTGGACACGGCATGGATCAACCGTTTTATTGAAAGGGTGCGGGAGGCGGAGGTCTCCATGGTGGTGGAGTTGGGCCGCTCCCAGATAACAGCGGAGGAACTTTTAAACTTAGCCCCAGGGGACTGCATCAAGCTCAACCACGATGTCAGGGAACCACTGGAGGTAAAGGTGGAAGGGGTTCCCAAGTTCAAGGTCTTCATAGGCTCTTCCAGAGGCCAGAAGGCGGTAAAGATCCAATCGGACATTGCCCCTAAGATTTGGGAGGACTAAGCGCCAGTTTTAGTTTTTTAGCTATTACCCTTTTTTTAGGAGATTTATTTTTTTATTTGGCACCTTTTGGTTAAGTCCAATCTTACAAGGAAGACAAAATGGCAGACGAAAAACCAAACCTCACCCAGCATGATTTGGACCGCCTCATGAGTGACGATCCAGGTTTGGAGCAGGACTGGGGAGACCCGGGGCCCACGGCGCTTCCCGCCGCAGGGGACGGGGCTTCCCGCGATGCCCAGAATATCTTTGGTCCTCCGCCCCCCACCATGGATGGGGCCTCAAGGCCTTTGGACTTTATCCTGGATATCCCTTTGGAGATCTCCGTGGAATTGGGCCGTACCAAGATGATCATAAATGATCTCTTACAGTTGGGCCAAGGCTCAGTTATAGAGCTTTCCAAACTGGCAGGAGAACCCTTGGAGATCTTCGTAAATGGTAAGCTCGTAGCCAGAGGCGAAGTGGTGGTAGTAAACGAGAAATTTGGCGTAAGGGTCACTGACATCGTAAGCCCCATGGAAAGGGTTAAAAGCCTTACATAGCTGTCCATAAAATACTTCTTTTTTAGAAAAATCAACAAAATACAAGGCGCAAAATATGTACGGGCGGACTTTTTTAGGGTTTTTGGTATTTTTCCTTTTTTTTGGTGCCTCTTCGCTCAAGGCAAATCTTATCACCTTTTCCTTAGCTGGCCAGGCTGCCCAAAGCCAGACCGCAGAGGCAGCTGACCCAGAAGGGGCAGGCCCAGAAGGGGCAGGCCCAGAAGGGGCCTCTGAAGAGACTACAACTTTAGACATAGGGAGCGAAAGTCCTCCCCAGGCGGCGTCCCCTAGAGCTAGCGTACCCCCTGCCCAAGTGCCTCAAACTACTTCGGATACTGGGACCAGCGATCTCTTAGGTATGCCCTCGGGTACTGACCCCTTTTCCTTTATTGGAATAGCCAAGATCTTTGGGGCCTTTCTCTTAGTCATTGTCCTTTTGTGGCTCTTTTTAAAGCTGGTTAAAAGGCTAAGTAAAGGTAAGACCTTTGTGGGGGGAAAAGAGTTCGTGATGCGGGCCACCATGGCCTTGGATACCAGAAGATATTTAGCCGCTGTGGAGATAGACGGAAAGCTTTTAGTCTTTGGCGTAACTGGTGACAGAATTACCCCCTTGGCCCATTGGCCAGTGGGCCAAGCAAATTTAGACGATGAGTTCAGCATCAAGGACTTGGGTCTAGAAGAGCCAGATGAAAATCCCCACAAATACGACTATGACCTCTCTACCCCCAAAGAGAGGCGCAAGAAGAGCCTGTTAAAAGAACCGGCCTTCTACCAGGGGCTAACCGAAGATGAGGAGGCGGCCAAGGAAAAAGCCAACAAAGGCTTTAACCTGGGCTTTGAAGATGCGCCTTTAGATATAAATAGTGCAGAAGCCGAAGGCCAAGTACAGGGCAGCATCAATCCTTCGGACCTTTCCATGCCCGATATCGCTCCCAATACGCAAAAACCCGATAAATCTTCATAAATAATAGAGAAAATAAAATCTTTTTAAGTTCCCTTTTTGACAGCTGCCAAAGAAGGCTTTTTTTATTGTAAGCTCTTTTTTGCTTTTAGCCTTAAAAAGAGCTTTTGCCAGTAAAGTATAAAAGGAGAGACTAGTGCCAGAGAAAGGCACCTTTGATATAAGAGGAAAACTAAGGCCAAAAATCCGTCTAGCCCTTTTGGCACTTTTTGGAATCTTTGCAGTACTTCTTATCTTTGACGCCCCTTTGGCCCTGGCCCAGGGGGAAGGGAACATGGTCCCTATTCCCACCGTCTCTATCAATATGGGCGAGTCTGAAGACCCAGATAGGATTGCCACCGTCATCAATGTCATGTTCATCTTGACGGTCCTGGCCTTGGCTCCCTCAATACTTATCATGGTCACCTCCTTTGTGCGCATCATAGTGATCTTTGGTTTCATGCGCCAGGCTATGGGTACCCAGCAGACCCCGCCCAACCAGGTCTTAATAAGCTTAGCTCTCTTTATGACCTTCTTTTTAATGATGCCTGTGTGGCAGGACATAGAGGCCAGGGCCTTTAAGCCTTTTATGGCAAATGAGATAGGCCAAAGGGAGGCCTTTGATAGGGCCCTTATCCCCATAAGGGAGTTTATGTTTCTCCAGACCAGGGAAAAGGATTTGGCCCTTTTCATGCGCATAGCCGGAGAAAATAAACCTCTAAATAAAAGTGAGGTGCCCACCACCAGCCTCATTCCGGCTTTTATGATCTCGGAATTAAAGACTGCTTTCACTATTGGCTTTTTACTCTATATGCCTTTTCTGGTCATAGACATGGTAGTTGCCTCTGTGCTTTTATCCATGGGTATGATGATGCTGCCTCCCGTAATGATTTCTTTGCCCTTTAAGCTCATGCTCTTTGTCCTTGTGGACGGGTGGAACCTTTTAGTAGGATCTCTTGTGAAAAGCTTTGGGGACGTGCAAAGGGTAATAAGCTTAGCTGGGCCTGCCCCCTAAAAAGGGGGGAGGCACTAAACTTTCTTTAAATAGCTTTTTTGCTTTTAATAGCTTTTTTGCTTTTAATAGCTTATAAGCCTCTAACTTAGGAGAGCCTTGTGAGTAGCGAATTTGTAATAGACTTTGGCCGTAAGGCCATGGAACTTATACTGGTCCTTTCCCTTCCTATGCTCCTTGTGGGACTTGTTATTGGACTTGTGGTAAGCGTCTTTCAGGCTACAACCCAGATCCAGGAAATGACCTTGCAGTTTATCCCCAAGATAGTTTGCATCTCACTGGTGGTTGTCTTTGTGGGCCCCTGGCTCTTGGATAAGCTGGTGGAATACACCCAGGTGATACTTCTAAACTTTCCCGATTGGGTACGCCACAGCGAGGGGCTAGTTGTCCCAGGGGTGGACCCGGCAGATTTCCAGCGCTAAGATGGAGGGCGCTTTCGCAAAGGAGGACCTTTGGGTGCTCCCATAATAAACGCCGCTGAGTTTGCCGGCTTTGTCTTGGTGCTCCTACGCATCAGCATGATAGTGGCCATTGCCCCGATTATTGGCAGCCCCAACATAGTCACAGAGCTAAAAGTTGCCCTGGTCCTAACCCTTACCTTTGTCATCGCCCCCTTGGTGACCTACGACGCCTCTATGATGCCTATGCATCTTTTTGGCTTTCTCTTTCTGGCTATGGGGGAACTTATAATAGGCGCGGCCATGGCCCTTATGGTGCGCATGGTATTGGAGACCGCAAACCTAGCTGGGGAATACCTTAGTTTTCAGATGGGGATGACTATGGTAAACCTCATGGACCCCCAGAGCGGGGCCCAGGTGCCTGTGGTCTCCAGGCTCATCTATATAGTATTCGTCCTTCTTTTTCTCTTTGCCAATGGGCACCTAATAATTATCAAAGCCATGGTGGACAGCTTTAAGGTTGCCCCCCCTGGCTTTCTCTATCTCTGGGGTCCGGAACTTTTCACCGAGGTCATGAAGGCAACTGGGCGCATGTATATCTTAGCAGTTAAGATTGCGGCCCCTGTGGTAGCCCTCCTCTTTTGCACCAAGGTCTCCTTTGGGATAGTGGCCAAGGCAGTTCCCCAGATGCAGGTCCTCTTTGTGGGTATGCCTCTTTTTATCCTGGCGGGCCTAGTCATCTTGGGTATATCTATGGATTTCTGGCCCAGGCTCTTGGGCCAAGGGCTCTTTGAGGTCCAGGAGGCCTTAAAGAGGTTCATAGAATTTATCACACCAGCCGGGTGGGTTCCATAATATGGAGACTAACTTCTCTAATATTTTGGTTCAGTTCTTGCTTATAAATCTCGCTGAAGGCCAAAGGGCCGTAAATTTATTTAGAGAAAGGCGAGCCCATGAGCGAAGACGCTGGAGAAAAAACCGAACAACCTACTGGGCACAAGATCTCCCAGGCCAGGGAAAAGGGGCAAGTGCCCAAGAGCATGGAGGTATCGGCCTCCGTGGTACTCTTGGCCTCCGGCGGCGCCCTCCTTCTTTTAGGACCTTACGGTTGGGGGAGGCTGGTTGACTTTTTTCGGCATATGGTCTGGAGGGCAGCGGATTTTTCCCGGGAACCCACAGACCTTGTCATGATTTCGGATTTGGCCTTAAAGGAAGTCTTAATAATTACCCTTCCCCTGGCCCTCATAATCATGATCGTAAGTTTAATAGTTAATATTTACCAGATAGGCGGCTTCATAATGGTGTGGGATACCATTGTGCCGAAGATTGACAAGATAAACTTCATTAAAGGCTTTGGCCGTTTCTTCAAGATGCGCACCTTTGTGGAATGTGTCAAAAGCATCTTGAAAATGCTGGTAATTTTTTTGGTGGGCTATTTAGTCATCAAGGATCACTTGGATGATTTTGTCCTCATGGCGGATATGCAGCCTATTACCATTGCAGTTTTAGCCTTAAAGATTGCCTTGGAGATCTTCGTTAAGACGGTTATAGTCCTTTTGGTCCTGGCAGCCATGGATTACGGCTATCAGCGCTGGCAGTTCAATGAGGACATGAAGATGACCAAGCAAGAGGTAAAAGACGAGTACAAACAGATTGAAGGAGACCCTATAGTCAAAAATCGCATCCGCCAGGCCCAGAGGGAGGCCAGTAAAAAGAGGCAACTGGAAGGCGTACCCAACGCAGATGTTGTCATAGCCAACCCCACCCACTTTGCAGTGGCCTTGGAGTACGACCGCACCAAGGCCCCGGCCCCTATTGTAGTGGCCAAGGGGGCGGATTTTTTGGCTTTGCGCATCAAAGACATTGCCAGAGAGGCCAAGGTGCCCATAGTGGAAAATAAACCTCTTGCCCAGGCCCTCTACAAGGCGGTGGAGGTGGGTGAGGTGATACCCAGCGAGTTCTATAAGGCTGTCGCCGGAGTCTTAAGCTATGTCTACAAGGTGAAAGGAAGAAAGCGTCGTGGCTGATGGGTTTTTCAATAGGTTATCGGCCCGTTTTTCCAACGGGGCAGGTGGTGACATCATCTTAGGTATTGGGGTGGTGGGGATTCTACTGGTATTCTTATTCCCCATCCCCACAGGTGCCTTAGACTTACTTCTCACTTTAAATGTCACTATTTCTGTCATAGTGCTTCTCACTGCCCTCTATACCCTAAAGCCCTTGGATTTTTCCGTCTTTCCTTCCCTTCTTTTGATCCTTACCCTCTTTAGATTGGCCTTAAATATTGGTTCCACCCGCCTTATCCTCTTAAATGGGGCACAGGGCACAGATGCCGCAGGTGAGGTCATCCAGGCCTTTGGAAACTTCGTGGTGGGCGGCAACTATGTTGTGGGCGTTATCATCTTTATCATCCTGGTTATCATTAACTTTATGGTCATCACCAAGGGTTCCGGCCGCATAGCCGAGGTGGCGGCGCGTTTTACCTTGGACGCCATGCCAGGAAAACAGATGGCCATAGACGCTGACTTGGCAGCAGGTCTTATCCAAGAGGCAGAGGCCAAGGCCCGCCGAGAGGTGATAGCCAGGGAAGCGGACTTTTACGGGGCCATGGATGGTGCCTCAAAATTTGTAAGGGGCGATGCCATAGCCGGCATCCTCATCACCATCATTAACATAGTGGGCGGCTTTGTCATTGGTGTATTGCAAAATAACCTCTCCCCCGGGGTGGCAGCCCAGACCTATACAATCATGACAGTGGGCGACGGTCTGGTAAGCCAGCTTCCTGCGCTGATGATTTCCACAGCAGCAGGT
The DNA here is from genome assembly GCA_031279515.1 of Deltaproteobacteria bacterium. Taxonomy (GTDB): domain Bacteria; phylum Desulfobacterota; class Desulfarculia; order Adiutricales; family Adiutricaceae; genus JAITII01. The sequence goes on along the minus strand of JAITII010000089.1, from coordinate 7,691 downwards.
ATCATAGTCTCCAGGGCCGGTTCCGAATCCACCATGAGCAAAGAGTTTCTCACCCAATTTACCCTGCGCCATGAGGCTTTGGCCCTTTCCGGCGGGGTCATTTTCTTTTTGGGACTCTTGCCTGGCCTTCCCACCCTGGCCTTTTGCCTCACAGGTCTTATTATCCTGGCCATGGCCTGGGCCCTTTATCGGCGCCGTAAGATGGAAACCTTACTTGCTGAAACCGGGGGCCGCAGGGCAGGTGGAGCGCCGGCGGGCCTTCCACCAGGTGCCCCTCCCGGGGCCCCTCTGCCAGGGGGCGCAGCCCCTATGGCCCCAGGCCCGGCAGGACCTAGTGCCCCTCCGGTTACGGAAAAGGTGGAGGCACTACTACCTTTAGATGTCCTGGAATTGGAGGTGGGTTACGGTCTTATACCCCTGGTGGACGAAGAGCAAGGGGGGGAGCTCTTAGAGAGGATCCGTTCCATTAGGCGCCAGTTTGCCTTGGAGTCCGGTTTCATAGTCCCTCCTATGCATTTGCGCGATAATCTTCAGTTGAGGCCCGGAGAATATGCGATACTGATAAAAGGAGACGAGGTGGGACGAGCCGAGATGATGGTCAAGCACCAGCTGGCCATGAATCCCGGAGATGCCCGCAAGGATATAGGCGGCATTCCTACAACTGAACCAGCCTTTGGTCTTCCTGCCCTGTGGATCCCAGAGGAACGCAAAGACGAGGCCCAGCAGTACGGCTGGACCGTAGTAACCCTCCCATCTGTCATGGCTACACATTTGACAGAGATAATAAGGAACCACGCAGACGAGCTCATCTCTAGGCAGGATGTCCAGAAACTTCTAGATGGCGTATCCCAGACCAATGACAAGGTGGTGGAAGAGCTTATCCCCAACCTCTTGACCTTGGGGCAGGTGCAGAAGGTCTTGCAGAACCTTTTGCGGGAAAGGGTATCCATTAGGGATATGCCTTCCATTCTAGAGGTTTTAGCCGATCACGCCCCCATCACCCACGATACGGACCTGCTTACAGAATTTGTGCGTCAGAGGCTAGCTAGAAGCATACTGCGCAATTATGTGCTACCCTCAGGAGAATTGCCCCTCATGACCATAGGTCAGGACATAGAAGACGCCTTGGCCCACAGTATCACGGAGACTGAAAGGGGCGCTTATCTGACCCTGGATCCAGATACTGGTCAGAGGATCTTAAATGCAATAAATAATGGCGTAACCGTACTTACAAACCAAAACCTCCAGCCAGTGGTACTTTCAACGCCCATGGTGCGGCGCCATTTGCGAAAACTAACCGAAAGGTTTATACCCAATTTAGTGGTCCTGTCCCACAGCGAGCTAGTGTCCACTACCAGGCTTAAGATCATGGGGGAGGTGACTTTTAGCTATGCGGATTAAAAGGTTCGCCGCAGGGGATCTCCCCACGGTGGTAAAGCTTATTAAAGAGGAGTTCGGTTTAGCCGCCGTGATTCTCTCCCAGCGCCAAGACCCGGATTCCGGAGAGGTGGAAGTCACAGCCGGTGTCAGGGAAGAGGACATCGATGCCAAGGCCCCAGACAATAGTTCCCAGGCGTCCCACAGCGCCTTAGGACCGGCCTCCGCTGCCCGCCAGTATGGAGGCGATAAAGTACAAACTGCCCCAGATAACTTCAATGAGCTCTTAGATAGTGAAGAGGCCACCCCTTTAGCTTCCGTAGCAGGGACCCAGAGCCAGGCCCCGGCCAAAAAGGCGCCCCCGGCTCCAAAAGCCCCTGCCGGCCCCTCCGGGGCCAAAGTGGCGCAAAGTGCCCAAAAGGGGACCAAAGCCCAGGTGCTGGCAGCTAGGAATCTAAAACCAGCGGCCTCCGCCAGGCCGGCTGCGGCCGCGGGGATTGCCCAGTATCAAAAAAATGAGGCCCGTCTAGGGACAGCTGAGGGTATAATTAACCTAGAAAGGGGGCTCTACGATCTAAGGGCAGAGATGGACGGAAAGCTTTCCGAGCTTAAGACCCTCTTTTTAGACCTGGCCCACCGTCAGTCCCTGGCGGAAAAGTGGCGGGATAGGGCAGAGCTTGTTTCTCTGTACAGGAACTTACTCGCCACAGGACTATCCCAGGAGCTAGCCAGGGATTATGTGGAGATGGCCGCTGAGTCCCAGGCTGCCTGGGGCGGGGATCTAACTGAGCAGCTCTATAAGACCGTAGCCCCCACTATCAAGTGTTTGCCCAAAGGCAGAGAACTACCTAGGCTTTTGGCTTTCTTGGGCCCCACGGGAGGCGGCAAAACCAGCTCACTGATGCGCCTGTCTGCCCTTTTGAAGCAAAAGGGCCAAAAGGTAGCTTTAATAAGTCTAGATACCTTAAAATTAGGGGCAGCGGCCGAACTTACCCAGTTTGCCCGCATCATGGGCCTAGGGATTAGGGTCTGTCAGAACCGCCAGGAATTTAAGGAGGCCAGAGAGCTCTTTGAGGGGGCTGACAAGATCTTGATTGACACCAGCACCAGGGACTTTCTTGCCCAGTCGCCACGTGCTGACCTTGTGGGGGCCTTGGCGGAAATAGGGGCTTATAATCTCTTGGTGCTTCCCGCCTCCTTAAAGTCCGAGGACCTGGAAAGTGCTTATAGAGGGGCAGTAGGGCCCTTTTTATTGGGCTCTATCATAACTAAACTGGATGAGACTAAAAAGCTTGGAAATTTGTTTAATTTTGCTAAATCATTAGGTCCGATTTTTGCATACCTATCCGTAGGGTATAAAACGCCCGAGGATTTTATACCGGCAGACCCGCAAAAGCTTTTAGAGTTATGGCTTAAGCGGGGTTAACGCTTGTTAGGAGTCTTTAATGTCGAAAAGTCCCGTAAATCCTCCCAGGAAAAGGCCCGCAAAGCCTGTACGGGTTATCTCCGTCTCCTCCGGCAAGGGGGGGGTTGGCAAGAGCAATATCACCTTGTCTTTGGCCCTGGCCTTGACTGCTTTGAAGAAAAAAGTCCTCATCTGGGATGCGGACTTGGGCTTGGCCAATACGGACGTGCTTTTAGGCATCCGCACCAAGTACACCATCCATAACTGGCTAAAGGGTGAAAAGAGCTTACAGGAGATCATCTTAGAGGCCCCGGGGGGCATATCTATCCTACCTGCTGCCTCAGGGATTTTAGAGCTCTCGGACATCAGCCAGGATGAAAAGGCGCGCCTCATAGCCGACTTTGACGACTGGAAAGGGGAATTGGACTTTCTCCTCATTGATACTGCTGCCGGCATTGGCCAGAATGTCATTTTCTTCAACCTGGTGGCCCCGGAACATATAGTGGTGCTCTCCAACGAACCCACCAGTATTACAGATGCCTATGCCTTAATTAAGGCCCTGGCTACCAAGTACCACCAGAAGGATTTTTATATACTCCCCAATATGGTGAAAAGCCTCCAGGAAGCCAAACTGGTCTTTAAGCTTATCTCCGACGTGGCGGGGCAGTATTTGACAGATGTCTCTTTGGACTTGGCAGGTTACGTACCCTACGACAGCGCTGTACCCGATGCCGTAAGGCGCCAGAGTCCCTTTTTCACCATCTATCCCCAGGCCGAGGCCTCTCGCAAGATAACTGAGGTGGCCAGACGTCTTATTTCCTTGGAACCCAAGGCCGCCAGCGAGGGCGGTTTGGCTCTCTTTTTAAATAGGCTGGGTTCCAACGCGCTTGCGGTGAACTGAAAATGACCACTAATGCTATGACTTACGGACCTACGGGTCAGCTGGAAAAAGGGCCGGGCTGGAAGGGCCTCAATATGGCCGAAAGGACCCAGTACGTAGAAAAATATTCACCCCTTATCAAGTACCTGGCCGACAGATTGGCAGCCAGACTTCCTGACCATATCATAAAGGATGACCTCATCTCCTCCGGGGTCTTGGGACTCATAGATGCAGTGGAAAAGTTTGAGCCGGACCGCGGCATACTTTTTAAGACCTATGCTGAATTCCGCATTAAAGGCGCCATGTTGGATGAGCTCAGGAACCTGGACTGGGTACCCAGGGCAGTGCGCAAAAAGGCCAGTGAATTGGAAAAGCTCTGGAAACGCCTGGAAATAGAATTAGGCCGCCCCCCCTCAGACGAAGAGTCAGCTCTTGCCATGGGCATAGATCTAACGGCTTACCTTAAGCTCTTAGACGAGGTCTCTGTGATAAACATGTTGGATCTAGAGGCCTTTAGGGTGGAAGGTACTGGAGGAGATAGAGAGAGCTTAGACCTCTATGAGATCTTAGAAGACGACAATACCATAGATGCACTAACAGCCTTAGGCCAAGAGGAATTGCGCAAGGTACTGGCCAAAGCCATAGATGCCCTTCCTGAAAAGGAACGCTTGGTTGTGACCCTCTATTACCATGAGGAGCTCACCATGAAAGAAATAGGCCTTGTTATGCACTATACAGAGTCGCGTATCAGCCAGATCCACACCAAAGCGGTGGAAAGGCTGCAGACCAAATTGTCCAAGTATTTTGAGCACAAAGTCAAAGCCCAAGATGGAAAAGTGAAGGCAACTGGCAACAAGAAAACTAAATGAGGTTAAAACAACTGTAGCGTGCCATGGCGGATAATCCTTCTAAAAATAAGCCTATAGACGACTGGGATAGTTTGCCTTTGGAGCCTGACAGCTCTTGGGATGCTGTACCTTTAGCCTCCGACCGGAAAGAGGATAAGGCCGCTAGCGATGAGCCTTTGGAGCTTCCTCTATCCTCTATAAAGCTTACTGATGATGTAGAGCCGCTGCCAGAAGAAGAGGTTACTAGCCAGGACCCTATAGAACCCTTTGCCCAAAGCGAAGAGGATTCCTTTACTAGTAAAGCCTCTCCCCCGCCCTGGCCCTTGTCCCCTACAGAAGACACAAATACTTTAAAAGATATCCAAGGAAAAGTTTCCAGTAGCAAAATAGACGATACCTTATCTTCTTTGGACCCTCTGGATGCCTCCCCGCCCACAGAGCAAAAACCCTTTAAAGAAGATGACGATTTAGACCTGGACGGAGACCTTGCCCGTGAGATAGAAGATACCGGAAGCTTGTCTCCTGAAGACAGTTGGGACGCAGTTTCTCCCGATAGCTTGGCAAAAGACTCAGAAGAAAAGCCCGAGGAATCCAAGGCACCTGCCCCTGAGCCTGAACCCCTTATACCCACTTTGCCCATAGAGGAAGAGGCATCCCCAGAGGCTACTAGTCAAGGGGAACAAAGTACTTTGGCCAAAGAGACCAATGGGACCAATGGGGCCTCTTCCACTAGCGATATCCAAGACGTAGACCGCACTCGCTTTTTAGAAAGCCTCTTGGAAGACGGAGAAAAATTGCCCCGCAAGGTGGAACTGGATCTTGACGGGATCTTCTCCATGGCAAAGGAGGAAGCTGAAAAGCTCTCCCCGGATTCTACCCACACGCCCCAAGAGGCCCCTCCCTTGCCTCCCGTAGAGCAAGATGACGACACCCCAGCGCCGCCTCCGGAACCTTTAGTGGAACCCAAGGTCCGTAAGGTCTCGAAACTGAAGCTCTTGTTTCTTGTTCTCCCCATAGCAGTGGGGGTCATAGGTTTACTTTTGGGCATCTATGAGATCTTTATCAAAAAACCTCCAGCTTCAGAACAGGTGCCCTTGGTTCTTATTGATCCTTTAGACAGTGCCCAAGAACCCGGGGATATGACCTTGGAGCGCTTTTACATTACCTTAGATGATGTAGATGGAAAGGGCCCTTTGGTAGTTGAGCTAGAGATAATACTTTTTTATTCCGATCGCTTGGATGTGGGTTTGATAAGGTCCAACCTTGTCACCTTAAGGGACATCATCTACAGGATAACCAAGTCCACCGGCTCTAAGGTCTTAACCGATAATAATGTGCGGCGCCAGCTACAGGCGGATCTTTTGACTACCTTAAATCAAATTATACCCTTTAACGAGACAGCAGGGCACCAGGTACTCTCCTTTGTGCAGATAAGCAGCCTGCGTAAGATATAGGAAGGCTTAGGTTTGTAGGGCTAAAAAAGCCCACTGAAATTAATAGCCCCCTGGAAACCCAGGGGGCTATTAATTTAAAGCCGAATTTATGAATTTTTAGCTTGGGCCTTGGCGTGGTCCTCCAAAAAGGCAGCTAGCCCCTTGTCGGTCAAGGGGTGTTGGGCCAACTGGGCAATGACCTTAAAGGGAATTGTGCTGATGTCAGCGCCTATGAGTGCGGCCCTTAAGACATGCTGGGGAGAGCGAATAGAGGCAACTATGATCTCTGTTTCATAGGCATAGTTGGTGTAGATGGATATTATCTCTTCCACCAGCCTCATGCCGTCCTCACCTACGTCATCTAAGCGCCCCACGAAGGGAGAGACGTAAGCAGCCCCTGCCTTGGCAGCCAGCAAGGCCTGGAGAGGTGAGAAGACCAGAGTGAGGTTTACTTTTACCCCATCATTGGCAAGGGTTTTAGTTGCCTCAAGGCCGCTTACGGTTAAAGGTAATTTGACTACCACGTTGTGGGCCAGGCTAGACAACTTATGGGCCTCGGAAATCATTCCATCTAGCTCGGTAGCTATCACCTCAGCTGAGACTGGGCCGCTGGTTATGGCGCAGATCTCTTTTATACGCTGCTCTTGATCGCCAATACCCTCCTTGGCCATGAGGCTGGGATTAGTGGTGACACCGTCTAAAAAGCCTATGGAGGCAGCTTTTTGAATTTCATCTAAATTAGCAGTATCTAAGAAAAATTTCATAGCTAGTTCCTTGTGCGGGATAATGAATAAATTTGGCCTTATGCTTTGCATTGTAGCACTTTGTTAAGCTTTTTTGGGGAATCTTGTAAAGCTTAGCAGCTTTCTAGAAATTTGTCAATAAAAGGGCCCTTAAGGTGCCCCACTCAAGCTTACTATCTAAAGAATTTGGAAATGTAAATACAGGTGTCCTGTGCCGGCCCTTAAAGTTGGAAAAGGCGGCAAAGAAAAAAACTCTTTTGTAGTATATAGGGTCTTAAAATGAGTAAAAGTTGGCGTCCAAGGCGAAACAAAAACCTTAAATGCACCACAATGGCCTCGATAGCCTCGATAGATTTTAGCTAGATTTATTCCATTATTTTTTCAATAAAAGCTAGCTTAATTAAATGAGCCTTCTAGCTATTGGTCTAATGTTTTTAGGATACTCGCTATTTTTAATCTTTTAAAGAAGCTTAAATATTAATGAAAAGCTAGAATTTCATATTAAAACTTAAGGATGTTAATGCTTTTAAAGATGAAATAGTTTAATTACAAGAAAAATTGAGAAAGGATTAATACCATTAAAACCATATCATTGCAGTTACTTCTTGTTTCTGCCAAAAAGCCTCTATTTCTAGGATACTTATAATCAAATTTCTGTGATTTTTTAAACCCTAAGATTTTATAACTAATGGACAAACATAGTTTTTCCATCAATTCTTTTACATGAATTTTATAGCTTTTTAAAGTATGCTTAAAAGGCCGTAGCTTTAATGGGGCCCAAATTTGCAATTAGCAAAGGTAAAAATAACCAGAAAGAAAAGCTTATCTTTTTTTAAAAAATTTTTTTGCAAATAGAAGAGATATGCTTATTTAATTATTTTCTGGATAAATGGAGTTTTTATGGTACATTTTTTATTGACAAAAGCTAGGGGTGCTTAGTTTTGGCCCTTTGGAAAGGTGCCAAAATTGCATCACTTTGTCAAGTTTTTCTATTTACCCCAAAAA
>JAITII010000079.1 GCA_031279515.1 Deltaproteobacteria bacterium | reverse complement strand
CGAGGTCAGCGTGATTAGAGAAATGGAGAAGATTCGACTTGTCACGACGGGAGAGGGAATGAGGCTCATGAACCCGCTGACCAAAACACAGCGCCAAATCCTAGAGGCTTTTGGGGTTGAAGAAAAAGAAATCAAAGAATACATAGCCAGAGGCGACTGACGAACTGCGAAGGCCAGGCTATCATCAAAATAGAAGACGCGTCCTTTCGGTTGATGGCTTCCAAATATTTGACGACCTCAGAGTAGTCAGCACGCTACGAACATCAGTGCTTTCAAATTGTATGTCACAAAAATCAACCAGAATTTAGGTTATAGAGCCGTTTTAAAGTAAAAAAGCATACTTCATTTTTTTTAATAAAAACTCTAAAGCTTAAACTATCATATCCTACATCCTAGCTTACAAACAAAAGAGCTTAAAGAAGAGTAAAATATTTATGCCTTTTTTAAGCCGCGTTCAAAAAGACTTGAAATATATTTTTATAGCTAAGGGGAGCTTGGCTCCCCTGTCTAGCTCTACTCTTTCTCCGGCTGCTCTGAAAGATAATCCTCATAGGCGGAAAGATCCAAAAGGCCGTGCCCAGAGAGCACAAAGACTAAGACCCCGGGATTAGCTTCTTTTTCCAGCTCCAGGGCCTTGCGGCAGGTAACAGCTAAGGCATGGGCTGACTCAGGGGCTGGGATCACGAATTCGGTGCGGGAAAATATCTTAGCGTACTGGAAGAGCTCATAGGCACCCACTGTCTCGGGGACTACAATTCCTGATTTGACTAGTGAGCTCACTATGGGGGAGGCTCCGTGATAACGGAGGCCTCCGGCATGGATAGCCGGGGGCTGAAAGTCCTTGCCAAGGCTATACATAGGTAATAGCGGGGTAAGACCAGCAACATCCCCGTGGTCGTGTCCGTATTTACCCTTAGAAAGTGATGGGCAGGACTCGGGTTCAGCGGCAATAAGGTTTATCTTTTGACCGGAAAGAACGTCAGGGACAAAGGGCACTGCCATGCCGCCAAAATTGGAGCCGCCACCGTGACAAGCTATGAGGTAATCGGGCTTAACTCCGGCAATATCCAGTTGTTTTTTGATCTCCTGGCCTATTACTGTCTGATGCAAAAGCACGTGGTTTAAGACGCTCCCTAAGCTGTAGTTAGTATCCGAGCGGGAGGCCGCCTCTTCCACAGCCTCACTTATGGCAAGGCCTAGGGTACCTAAGGTGTCTGGGTCATTTTTGATAGCCTCCCTTCCGGCATTGGTCACAGTTGAAGGAGAGGAGAGCACTTCAGCCCCCATGAGGTTCATGATGGTCTTGCGGTAGGGCTTTTGCTGCAAGCTTACACGCACCATAAAGACCCTTACATCTAAATTAAAGTACTGGCCAGCTATTGCCAGAGCAGTGCCCCACTGTCCGGCTCCTGTTTCTGTAGCCAAACGGCGAATGCCGGCTATCTTATTGAAATGGGCCTGGGCCATGGCAGTGTTACTCTTGTGACTTCCAGAGGGAGAGACGGACTCATTTTTATAGAAGATCATAGAGCGCACTCCCAAGGCCTTTTCCAGACCAACTGCCCTGGTAAGAGGTGTTGGGCGCCAGCGGGATAAAGCCTCCACAACGGGCTCAGGAATATCGAAGTGCCTTTTAGTGGAAAGCTCCTGCTCTATTAAAGCTGGAGGAAAGATAGCTGCAAGGGCCTGGGGCTCCACTGGGACATTACCCGGAGTGAGGTAAGGGGGTAAGGGCTCGGGGAGATCGGGTAAGACGTTGTACCAGACCCTGGGGATCTCATTTTTGGGAAGTTTGATGGTAAGGTTGTTTATGGGCATTTAGCTAATCCATTTTTTGCTTTAGGCTGTTATGGTGATGAGAAAAAGCTGACTTATTTGTCATTTTGCACTATTAGCTTGGCTGCAGCCAAGATATCCTCGCAAACCCTTACCCCTTTGGGAATTGGGTTTACAGTACGGCCGTAGCCGGTCAAAACCAAGATGGTGTCCACCTGGGCATTTAAACCAGCCATTATATCAGAAAGCTTGTCTCCCACCATATGGGAGCGAGAAAGATCCAAGCCCAGCTCCTTTGCTGCGGCCTCTATCATGCCCGGGTTAGGCTTGCGGCAGCTACAAGGACCAGTAAAGTCAGGATGGTGCGGGCAATAATAAAAGGCATCTATCCTAAGCCCTCTTTTTTCCAGGTCCTTTTGAACCTGGCCGTGCAAGTCTTCTACCGCGCAGGTAGTATAGAGCCCGCGAGCTACCCCGGCCTGGTTGGTGACTACAACAAGTGTATATCCCCGTCCCCTTAAAAGCTCTAAGGCCTCTAAGGCGCCAGGTAGCCACGCCCAATCGTTCCAGAGATAGGTATAACCCTTATCCTGGTTCAAGGTGCCATCGCGGTCTAAAAAGACCGCGGGTTTAAGTGGGGCGCTATTTGAGCTATTTGACATATTAGATAGCGGTATTGGGGGGCCTAAAAAAGGGCTGGAAGCTAATTTTTTGGTACTTATGCAATAGGTGGCAACTTTTTTATCTCGGCTAAGACAAGCTCGCCCACCTTGCGGGTGTCGGCATCTCCGCCCAGTTCTTTAGGGAATGCGGGCTTGGGGCTTTGGGAAAGATAATTGCCCACTGCCATTTCTATAGTCTTAGCCGCAAGTGGCTCTCCTAAATGGCTTAGCATCAGGGCCACCGAAAGAATAGCTGCCAAGGGGTTAGCCCTGCCAGTACCTTTTATATCTGGAGCTGATCCATGGACAGGCTCAAACATAGAAAGGCTCTCGCCGATATTCCCAGAGGGGGCCAAGCCTAAGCCCCCGATGAGCCCGGCTGTCAGATCGCTTATTATGTCCCCAAAGAGGTTGGGGCACAGGATTACCCCAAAGTTCTGGGGGTTTCTTGCCAGCTGATAAGCCAAGTTATCCACATTCATGCGCCTGGCATCCAAGGATGGGAAATCCCCCTGGCATTTTGCCACAACCTCGTCCCAGAACCCGTAGATATGCGGTAGGGCATTGGATTTTGTGGCAACATGGATAAAGCTTTCACCTCGCCCAATGGCAAACTGGAAGGCCTTTAAACTAATACGCCTAGTTCCCTCATAGCTTAGCATCCCCAAGGAATAGGCAGCTTTTCTCTTGGGGTCCAGCTCAATATTTAGAGCTATTTTCCCCTGATACAAGCTGCGGGAGAGCTGAAAATTTTTACTAGTTGTTCCCTCAAAGCTTCCCCCCAGGTTCATATAGAAGTCCTCGGTGTTCTCACGGACCACCAGGATATCTATGTCCCTCCCCTCCGGGAGAATAAGAGGTTGCGAGACCCCAGGCCAGCTTTTAGCAGGTCTAAGGTTCATGTACTGGTCAAAATGAAAACGCAGGGCCAATAAGAGCTCCTGCTCCAAAGGCCCCATGGGGACCCTTGGGTCCCCTATGGCTCCCAATAAAATAGCCTGATGGGCCCCCAAATCGTCAAAGGCGCTTTTAGGCAAGACCTCTTTATGCTCTAGATAGTACCCTGCCCCAAAGGGAAACTCCTCACAAAAGATGTCCATGCCATAAATTTGGCCCACTAGCGCAAGCACTTTTAAAGCCTCGTCTATTACCTCAGGGCCTATGCCGTCGCCTTTAATCACTGCTATGCTGTATTTTGCCATCTAATGTCCCCAAATACCTCTCTTGGTCAAGACCATAAATGGGCATTTTAACCCATTTCCTATCCCCTCTCAAGGGCTAGTAAGAGGATCTAAGCGCCAAATGCAATAGATAGTCGCCAAAATTAGCGCCTTGCCAGCTTCTTTGGGCTCCCTTAGCTAAGCTAAGGGGGCTCAAAGCAATTAGCCAATCTAGAAGAAAAATGAAATTGTGCCTTTAATTTTAAAAAAAGGCGCCTGGGAAGAGCCCTAAGGGCTAAATTAACCCACAATTTTAACCCAAAACGGTTAAAAAGAAAGAAATTTTAAGCTGTAAAGCACATTTTTTATCACATATATTTAGTGGAATGATATATAATAGCTACAATATATGGAACGAAATCAATAAATTGACAATGGCTTTTTTTACAAAGTCTTATTAAATGTTGCTTTTCAAGGAAATCGGCTTGACATGCCTTAAAAAAGTAACTATATTGATGTTGAGAATCATTCTCAATACTGATATAAATTTATCAGTATCATATCAATTATCCTTAAATATTGGATAAATTTAATAAGTGAAACTCTAGAGTTTAGAAGTTTCTCTTAATTTTTGTTAATTTGCTTGGCCCAAAGTGGGCTAAAAGCCTTAGGGCATAAGGAGGGGAGCATGGATAAGATAATTATTGGAATTATCATCTTGGCCGCGTTGGCCCTCACTATTTACAAAGTTTTCGTCCGCCCATCCTGCTCTTGCGGTTGCGGAGGCAAAAAGGGCAAAAAAAAGGACTGCAACTTCTACCTTAATTCCGACGAGGAAGAAGGGACCTGACAACAATTTCTGCCCATAAAGCAAATTTTCTTTTTTGGGCAAAAAGTCCATGTTTTTTGATTTCATGTTAAGGAGCCATACATATGACCGAGATAAATGAACCCAAAGAAGCTTCTTTGGAAAAGAATAGTGTTGCAGAGCCTTCACCAAAGGCCAAGCCAAAGGTTATCTCTTTACGCAAGCTCAAGAGGGGCCAAAGTGCCATCATAAATTCCATCTCAGCTGAAGGTGAGATGGGAAGACGCATTAGGGACATGGGGCTCATTCCCGGAGTCCATGTCAAATGCATGGGGCACGCACCATTAAAAGATCCAATGGCTATGCGCCTTATGGGTTTTACCCTGACACTGCGTAACAACGAAGCCGACTATATTACAGTCACTGCATAAGGTTAAATAATCTAACCTGGGGTCCAATTTAAAAATATTTACTTTCTTCATAGGACCCGACAATAACTAAACTTATAAATTAAGTTAGCTCTGGGGGTGTAACTTTGAGCTCTGACACGGTAAGCGTGATAGCCATTGCAGGTAATCCTAACTCCGGAAAAACTACGGCATTTAACCGTTACACCGGCGCAAGGCAACACGTTGGGAACTATCCTGGTATCACCGTTGAAAAGAAAGGAGGAACTGCCCATATAGATGGTAAGGAAGTTACCCTGGTAGATCTACCGGGTACCTACTCCCTTACTGCCTATTCCATGGAAGAGGTGGTAGCCCGCAGGGTTCTCGCCGAAGACAGGCCTGGGGCAGTGATTGATGTTATTAACGCCGGCGTCTTGGATCGCAACCTCTATCTCTCGGTACAGATGATGGAGATGGGCATCCCTCTGGTCCTTACCTTGAATATGATGGATGAGGCTGAAGCTGAGGGACTCAATATCAATATTAAGCGCCTGGAGGAATTAACAGGTCTCAAATGCTTTCCAGCAGTCGCCCGTAAGGGCGAAGGCTTAGATGACTCTTTGCGAGCAGCGCTCGCCCTAGCAGAAGAGACCCATGGTAGGACTAATCCCCTGGAGATCTCCTACGGAACGGATTTGGACAATTCTTTACTGGATATGACCCCTATAGTAGAGAACGCTAAACTCTTGACGGACATGTATCCATCCCGCTGGGTAGCTTTAAAATTCCTGGAAGGGGACAAGGAAATCATCCACCGGGCAACAATGGCAAATAAAGAAGCCAGCGATAAGCTTATAGCTTTAACCGACAAGGTGACAAAGCACTTAAAGGATACCCTAAACACTTATCCCGAGGCCGTCATAGCCGACTACCGCTACGGCTGGATTAGCTCCCTCTTGCGGAACGGCGTCCTGGAAATAAAAGACGACGTCCTGGAGCGCACGGCAACATCTGACAAGGTGGATGCAGTTCTCACCCACAGGTTTGTAGGCCCTTTAATCCTCATTGGAATCCTCTACCTCATGTACTACATAACCATCGAGGTGGGAAATATCCCCCTAGGATGGACCCAGACATTTTTCGATTGGCTCCATGATTTGGCAGGGGATTCTATACAATCAGCGGCCCTTAGATCCCTGGTGACTGACGGAGTCATCTCAGGGGTGGGCTCTGTGTTAGGCTTTGTACCCCTAATTATTATCATGTTTTTCCTCATATCCATACTTGAGGACTCGGGGTACATGGCCAGAGTGGCTTACATGATGGATAGGATCTTCAGGATCTTTGGCCTCCACGGCGCGTCCATCATGCCCTTCATCATAAGCGGAGGCATAGCTGGAGGCTGCGCAGTGCCGGGGGTCATGGCCACAAGGACCCTGCGTTCTCCTAGAGAACGCTTGGCCACCATCTTAACTGTGCCCTTTATGATGTGCGGAGCTAAGATACCGGTCTTTCTCCTTTTCACCAGCATCTTTTTCAAACAAAACCAAGCTTTTATAATGTTTAGCTTTACCCTACTGGGTTGGGTAGCCGCCTTACTAGTGGCACGCCTCCTGCGTTCCACCCTCATAAGGGGACAGGCTACTCCCTTTGTCATGGAGCTACCGCCCTACCGCCTTCCTCTGTTGTCTGGCGTGCTCATCCACACCTGGGAACGCGCTTGGCAGTACATTAAAAAGGCTGGCACCGTTATCTTAGGAATCTCTATCCTCATCTGGGCCGCTATGACCTATCCAGGGCTTCCGGAAAGCTATCATCAGAACATAGACTCCCAGCTGGCCTTAATGGCTGAAAACACCGCCGGTCTTCCAGAGGATGCACATAATCTCATCTCAACCAACTTGGAAAATTCAGAATCCTCTCAGGCTTTGAGGATGTCCTACGCAGGTCGCTTGGGCACCTTTATAGAGCCCCTGACCAAGGGAGCCGGCTTTAACTGGCAGACCAACATCGCCTTAATAGGCGGGGTGGCCGCCAAGGAGGTTGTCATCTCCACCTTAGGTACCGCTTATTCATTAGGCGCAGTGGATCCCGATGACTCGTCATCCTTGCAGCAGCGCATAGAGGCAGATCCCAGCTGGACTATGGCCAACTCCATGGCTCTACTCTTATTTACCCTCCTCTATTCCCCCTGTTTTGTGACCTTGGTGGTCATCAAGCAGGAGAGCGGAAAGTGGCGATGGCTCTTTTTCAGTCTCTTTTTCAACTTGACCTTGGCCTTGGTGGTAGCCACCATCGCCAACCAGGTCCTTAGCGCATAAAGCGCCTAAAACCCCCGACTTTAAAGTCGGGGGTTTTTTTTGCCTTTATCTTTCTTATTTTGTTTGGGTCTTAAGAGAAATGATTAATATTTTCAAATAGCGCCGTACTTAATTACCTTTAAAATAATCCATAAACCATCTTTATAGTTAGCCAAAAAACTAATGAAGCCCCCTGTCCCTTTAAATGAAGTGCTTTTCAATGCCAAAAACTTTAAAAAAGGTATATGCCCAAATTTAGCCAATGATTGGCAAAACTAGCAAAAACCCTGGTAAAAAATTAATAAAGGCAAAATTTTTCTTTTAGTATGTAGATGGTGGTGTAATATGGCTTAAAAATATTATATACTTATGTATTATGCTTCAAGCTTATCATTTAAGGTGATCCAATGAAAAACGAGCCATTAGGCCCCAAAGAGCATATCGAAAGCACCTTTGCCCTCCAAAAGACCCAAAGGGCCCCGGTGGGTTTCTGGTACCATTTCTTACCAGACGCTGAGACTGGAGACGGCCTAAAAGATGGCAGCTTCTTGGAAAGAAGCGTGAATGCCCACAGCGCGTTCATTCGCGACTTTAAGCCGGATATGGTGAAAATCATGTCCGATGGCTATTTTTTCTACCCAACCTTAGAGCCCATCTTAGAATTAAATAAGCTTGAGGCAATAATTACTATAGATAGCGAGCACCCCTGGATAAGCTTGCAAGTGGCCCTCGTAAAGAAGATTAAGGAACTTTTCCCAGATCTACCCTATTTTTATAATATCTTTTCCCCCTCCACCACTTTAAAGTTTATGCTGGGGAAAAATAAGCTCAATTCCTTTCTCAAAGAGGACCCCCAAAGGGTGGCACGCGCCCTTACAAGAATGGCTAAGGCCCAAATGGTACTAGCGGAAAAGGTCATAGAAGCGCAAATAGACGGGATCTATTTAAGCGTCCAGAACCCTTCTCTAGAAGATTTTGACAAAGACTTCTACCAAAATTTTATAGCCCCGGCCGAACTTATGATCTTGACAGCAGCAAATAAGGCTGGAGGTAAAAATATCCTGCATATCTGCGGTTACGGGGGCGTAAGAAACCGCCTTGCAGACTTTGCAAACTACGAGGCACAGGCTATAAGCTGGGCCAAAAACGTGGAAGGAAATAGCTTTCATGAAATGCGGGAGATCTTTGGGAAAAAGGCCTTTATTGGCGGTTTTCCCAACACAAAAGATTCGGTATTACATATAGGCAACCGCAAAGAAATTGAAAGCTTTACAGATAAGATCTTGGATGAGGCAGGAAACTTAGAAGGCATAATTGTGGGCGCTGACTGCACAGTACCTTCCGATACTGGTTTGGAAAGGCTTAATTGGGTGCGCGAACGCTGCGTTCAAAGGGGATGGATTAACTAAGTAGCTATTTCAAATGCCTTAAGAGCTAAATTAATCTCATAAGCTAAAGCTTATAAATATCTTTTTGCCTATTTAAGTTCACCTTACCCTGGCAGCCCCAGGTCCCCCACCTTCTCGCCAATATCATCTAGGGCATCTTTCACTTCTTTTTTGCTCCTTTTTATTAAGACCGTAGCTAACCTTTCTGCCACTATGATAAGTACTATAGTAGCTGCCAGTATGACGGTGGAAAGGGCATGGATCTCTGGGGTTATGCCGCGCTTTAAAGAGGCAAAGATATAGATAGGAAGAGTAACGGACTCAGGGCCGTGGATGAAAAAGCTGATGATGAAATCATCCAAGGAGAGGGTAAAAGCCAACATAGCTCCCGCTATGATGGAAGGTGTCAAAAGAGGCAAGGTTATGCGCCTGAAGCTATAGAAAAAGTAGGCATTTAGATCCTTAGCAGCCACGTCCAAGTCTTTATCTAAGGTGGCAAGTCTTGATCTAACAGTGAGAGTCACAAAGGAAATCTGAAAGGTCACGTGGGACAGTACTAAAGTAAACATCCCCATTTCAAAGATAGGGGCAAAGGCCCTAAAAAAACCAAAGGCAACTGATAGCGCCACTGCCATTATTATGTCTGGCACCACTATAGGCAGATTGATTGAAAGTCGTATTATCCTCCCGAAAAAATTAGGAAAGTTCGCGCGATAGAGACCTAGAGCCAAGGCCGTTCCTAGGATCGTTGCCACAATAGTTGAAGTAGTAGCTACTATAAGGCTATTTAAGGCTGCCTCTAAGATGTACTCGTTTTCAAAAAGTTGGCTGTACCAACGGAAGGTAAAGCCGCGCCAGGAAAGTCCAAAACGTGTGTCATTAAAAGAGGTCACCATGACAGCTACGCAAGGTATGTATAGGATGACCAAGCAAAAGTAGGAGATGATGGCAATAATTACATTGTAATTTATGCGACGCTTCTGCATTAGTAGATGCTCCCTCCTTCCCTTGAGATCCTAGAGGTCCTAAAAAGGGCAAAAGACAAGAGGGTAAGGCACATGAGGGCCAGTGACAAGGTGGCCCCAAAGGGCCAGTCCCTTGCCTGGCTAAACTGTTGCTGAATGAGATTGCCTATAAGCATGTACTTAGCCCCACCTAGAATGTCCGTTACAACGAACATAGCCATGGCAGGCACAAAGGTAATAATTATCCCTGCGTAGAGTCCATGGATGGTCTGGGGTAGGATGGCTTGCTTAAAGATAAGATAGGGACTGGCGTAGAGGTCTTTGGCTGCCTGAGGGAGTTGCCAGTTCAAACGCTCTATGCTGGAATACAAAGGCAGTGCCATGAAGGGTAAGAAGGTAGTAATCATACCCAGATACACAGCAAAGGCCCCTGGATACATGGGGCTGCCCTTTGGTACCATCCCGAAAAAGGCCGCTACCTGCGTTATGGGAGATTGGGGATCTAAAAGGAGTTGCCAGGCATAGGTCCTGATGACTAGGTTAGTGCAGAAAGGAACTGTCAAAAGCACCAACCAGACAAAACGTGAAAGAGGCGTCTTGCGAGAGGCAATATAGAAGCTAAGGGGGTAGGAAAGTATGATGCAGACTACGGTAGTTACAAAGGCTTCCCTTAGGCTTCTAAGTAAGATAAAAAAGAAGTCCGGTCTCCAACCAAAGAGGTTGTAGCCCAAAAGCCTTTTATAGTTTTCCAGGGAAATAGTCCATTCTATGTTCCCATAGGTCCCTTTACTGGCCAAGGACAGAAAGATAAGGCTAAGGCAGGGTACGGCCAGAAAGACTATGAGACAAAAGAGTCCAGGCGCTATTAGGGCCGTGGTAAAAGTTCTACTTTTAAACCTCATCCCGCTTGAGCTCTGGAAAAAGTCTTTCAGCATTTGTAGCCCCCCTTTTTAGGAAAATAGCCCCTCTAGCCGGAAGCTTTGCTTCCGGCTAGAGGGGCCTAAAGTAAATGCCCTGTAACTTTCTTTTTCCTAAATTAAGAGGCTGCCCATAGCTTGGGCTTTATCCAGCCCAGAGGCATGGGATGAGGGTTCACCCAAGATCACCATCTCTTTGGCATCTATCTGTAAGGATAGGGTCTCTCCCTGTTTCCATTCCCTGGCGTGGTCCGTAGTAAGGACCTGGAGCAGGGAATGCCCCTGGTTCCCAGGGGATAGGTTGGGGAGCTTACACAAGAGCTCCACATTGTAGCCCTTGTAGCGCACCTGGACTATGGTGGCCTTCACAGTTCCCAAAGGAGAGTCGCCCTCAAGGCTAGTGGACTCTATAGGGTCCTGGATGCTGATGGTGTCGGGGTTAATGAGGACCCAGGCCGTATCCCAAAATATATCTTCCTGGAAACCCACCTGACAGAAGGGCAGAAAGGCCTTGCTCCTATCATCTGTCCTTTTGGCCTCAAAGATATTTGCCTTACCCATGAACTCGGCTACGAAGGTACAGTTGGGTTTTGAGAAAATACTCCTGGGCTTGTCGTGTTGAATTATCTTGCCCTTATTGATGATGGCCATCTGGTTGGATATGGCCATGGCATCTTCCCGGTCATGGGTAACCATGATGAAGATGGTCCCCAGTCTCTCCTGGAGATCCCTTAGGTCCTGGCCCACCTTACATTTTAGGTAGTCGTCCAGGTGGCTCATGGGCTCGTCTAGCAAAAGAACCTTGGGCTCATTTACAAGAGCCCTGGCCAGGGCCACGCGCTGCTGCTGGCCACCTGAGAGCTGGTCAGGGTAGACCTCCTCCAAGCCAGAAAGCTGCAATGACTCCACTATAAGGCCTATCTTATAGGAGCTGGTATTGAAGGTGCCCTGGGCCCTTAAGCCAAAGGCTATGTTTTCAAATACCGTGAGGTGGGGGAAGAGAGCGAAGCTCTGGAAAACGGTGTTCACAGGGCGCAGCTGCGCTGGTAGCTTCGAAATATCCTTTCCGTCAAGATAGATCTCGCCTTCGTCCGGGTATTCCAAACCGGCTATGATCCTCAACAAAGTGGATTTTCCGCAGCCGGAGGGTCCCAAGAGGGCAAAAAAGCTGTCCTTGGGGACATGCATAGTTATCTTGTCCAGGACTTTTCCTCTTTTGCGGTCAAAAGTCTTGGAGATACCATTTATATAGAGACCTTCGGAGTTTACATTAGGTGCGAGGGTGGGATCTGCGCCTAAACTAGGCACAAGCACGCCCCCGGCCTTGCTTTCAACGAAGTTAAGTATATTTCTTGCCAATTCTTGTCATACGCCTCCTTTAATGTCCTCAATGACACGTGTATAGAAGTTCAAATTTGGGGTAGAGCCACCTGACCAATGGTGATTTGCCGGGACCCCTAAAGCCCGGGAGCTTTTTAAAAAGGATAGGCCCACAAAGGATTTGTGAGAGCATCATTTGAAAATAGCCGCCTCTTTCCTGAGTCTAGACTGGAATTCAGCTTCTATACTTTTTTTTCCGGACCTAAAGATGGCGTATAACGCCTCGGTCTATCCGTGAGGAAGCACCTCATTTTGGGAAAAACCAGTTGGTGTTGGGGTGGGCCCCCTGGTCTTCCGGAAGGTTTCGCAAATAGCGAGGTTGGTAATCTTACTTTGGTTCGCCCTAGGTCCTCCCCATGGAGACTTTGGAACGAACCAGTTCTTATAACACATCAAAAGACAAAGTCGCAAGCATTTAGAACAATAAAACAAAAATTATCTGTTTTTCTCTTAAGCTAGCTCCTAGCTTAAGAGCTTACTGGTAAAAATCTTCTAAATATGGAAAGACCCACAAGAATATAACTTTCTCTAAAAGAGCAAAAAATCATCCAATATGAATAAACCGTACTGACAATTTAGGCAGATTTTAGCCTAGAAGAAATGGGGTAGAGAGAAGTGCCCTCTAATATATATGTAATCCCTCCCTTTGTCAATACCTTTTGCTTTTGCCTCTTTAGCTTCAAAAGGGGCAATCTTAGCTAAAAATGAAAAGAGCCCCCGTTTCATTTTCTACCCATGGGGCCAGTTTAAAGATAAGCACTAAAAGGAGCTTGGCAAGAGATATGGAAAATAACTTGACATGGGACGAAAAGTGCCCTATTATCTTGAGTTAAGTTCTGATTTAAGGAACAAGGTGCGATTCCTTGGCGGACCCGCCGCTGTAATCGGGGACGTGGCGTATGTTGGGGTTTTACCCCGGTCACTGGGATTATCCCGGGAAGGCCTTTACGCCGCGCTAGATCCGAAGAGCCAGAAGACTTGTCAGAACCCCGGAAGAAAAAAATAGCCTTCCGCAGGTAAGGTGGTTGACGGAAAAGACCCCCACGCAGACTATTTACTATTTAGTTCTGGGCGGGGGATTTTTTTTTCTCTCCCAGCTTTATTCTAAGCGAGGTAAAGTTTTGTCAGATTATCAAGACGCCCAAAAAGTTACCCCTTTAGCGGAAGATGGCGCGGGTATCTCCATCGTCCTGGCCAAAGAGCAGCAAGAGTCTCCAAAAATTAGCCTTTCGGTTGAAATTAGTGCGGGACTCACCACATTCCTCTCCATGGCTTACGTGATGTCCGTAAACCCCATCATCCTCTCTGGGGCAGGAATGGATATCCAGGCTCTTTTCACCGCCACAGTTTTAGGTGTCATCCTAGCCACCGTACTCATGGCTGCCATTGCCAAGCTACCCTTTGCCGTAGCCCCTGGCATGGGGCTCAATGCCTTTTTTGTGGTCATAGCCACTACTATGGGTTTTACCTGGCAACAGGCCCTCACAGCTGTATTAATTTCTGGAATCCTCTTTGTTGCCATCTCTTTTTCCCCCTTACGAGAAAAGGTCATAAGGGAGGTACCAAAATCACTCCAACATGCAGTGGCCGCCGGTATCGGCATTATGATTGCCCATATTGGCCTTTTTAACGCCAAAATCGCTGTTACCAGCCCAATTGGCCAGTACTCTTTGGGCGTCTTAACCCAAGGACCAGGACTTTTGGCCATTATAGGCCTTGCTATAACCGGCATACTCTTGGCCCTGAGGATAAAATTTGCACTTTTACTTGGGATTATTATTACAACCCTCATAGGAATACCTTTGGGAGTAACTGACACCAGTTTAGTAGCCCAAAAAGGTTTTATTAGTGCACCAGCCTCCATAGCCCCCATAGCCTTCCATTTTGATTTTTCCATACTCACCAGCTGGACCTTCTGGGGCATCGTCTTCACCCTCCTATTTATGGAAGTATTTGATGGACTTGCTGGATTTATTGGCCTCTTCACGGTTATGGGAAGCGACTCTAAATTCTATCGCCCCAGGCTTGGCAAGGCCTTTATAGCCGACTCTTTAGGCGTAGTAGCCGGCGCCTGCGTCGGGGTCTCTCCCAATACCACCTATGCCGAAAGCGGCTCCGGTATAGCTAATGGCGGCAGAACTGGCATAACGGCTTTAACAGTGGCAGTACTTTTTGCCCTATGCCTCCTTTTTTCTAACCTCTTTTTGACTGTACCCTCAAGCGCAGTAGCCCCTGCCCTTATCATGGTAGGTCTTTTGATGACCACTTCTTTGCAGGAGCTCAATTTCTCAGACATCACCGAGACCTTTCCTGCCTTTGTCATCGTAGTAGTCATAGCCTTTACCTTAAGGATCTCTGACGGCCTCGCCCTGGGATGGATACTCTTTATCATCATGAAGCTTTTAGCTCGCAAGCGCGAAGAACTTACTACCACTGTCTGGGTAGTTGGGGCCATTTTCTTACTGAAAATCATCCTTGTAGATTAATCCTTACCTTTACAAGTAAATTTATTATGGGCCTAAAGTAAAAAAGCCCCTGGCTTTTTACTTTACACTACAGCCCTTTTATCTCTTTTATCCAAGCACCCGCTCACTCCAAATGCACTTCGCTTACAGCGCCCGGGGGGCGCAGTGAGCGAAGTGCTACCTTTTTTTCTTTTTTTAGCGCCCAAATCAAAATACCTAGCTATAAATTTAGCCCCCGGGCTAAATTTATAGCTTTTTTTATGTTCTTTGGCCCTAAAATCTATGAGACTGGGGGAAAAAATTTTACAAGCCCTTTAAGAAATAAAAAGGGCCGGCCTAAAGGGGCAAAACTTAGGGCTTTATTTTTTGCCAAATTAAGTTGAAAATAGGGAAAGGCTTAAAGTATCCCCACATTTTTCTCTAATTTCCCCTCTGATATGGACCTTCCTTCAATTATAGAACCAGCCAAGCTCGTGGGCCAATGGGGCGGTCGCCTCCTTGCAGTGGGCGGCGCTTTACGCGACCTTACCCTAAGGTCCCATCTAGCCCATGGGGCTAAACATGCGCCTTTAAAGCTCACCGATATTGACCTTGTTGCCTTCAATATTAGCTTTGAGGACCTAGTCCAATCCTTAGCTCCACTAGGTCACATATCGACACTATGGCGCAGGCAAATTGAAGGGGCTTTATATAAGCTCCCCTTAATCCAGCTAAAGCGCCACAAAACCCGCCTGGAGATTAGCCTTCCCAGGGATCTTTCTGGTAACTTTCGCCCTGTGACCTTTTTAAGCGCCAATATCCTAAATGATGCCCAAGCTAGGGACTTTACTGCAAACGCCCTCTATCTGGACCCTTTAACCGGTGAGCTATTTGACCCATTGGGGGGCCTTAATGACTTGCGCAGAATGTCGCTTGTTCCCTGTAGTGCGGATTCCATCACCCTGGACCCTTTGCGCTCTTTAAGGGCCATGAACCTCATCGCCAGAAGGGCTTTTACCGCCCACCCCAGCCTTACCAGAGCGGTATCCCTCAACTGGCGCCTTTTGAGCCGGGTGCCTCGCGAGCGCCTCTGGCCCGAATGGAATACCTGGGCCCATTCGCCCTTTCCGCATCTTGGGCTACATTTTTTAAAGGAAAGCGGCCTTTTAAACTTCTATCCAAATTTAAATAAGCTTTCTACCCTACCCCAGGGAGAAAGGTTTCATCCTGAGGGGAATGTCTGGAACCATACGGTCCTAACAGTTGCGGCTTTGACCAAGCTTCCCTTGCCCCAGGGTCACAACAAAAGTGTCTTGCTGCTAACCGCACTTCTGCACGACATAGGGAAAGGAGTAGCCACGCCCTCCGATAAACCCCAACGCAATTACCCTGATCATGCCCGCTTAGGCGCCCCTTTAGTCAAAGATTTCCTTTCTTCCATCCATTGCCCAAAACGGCTGGCAAAACCCATTTTAAAGCTAATCTTACGGCATATGGATTGCGCCTTCTCCTCCATAACCTTTGGAAACCTTAGGCAAATAGCCCGCTATTTGGCTCCCCATGCGGATCTGGCTGATTTCTGGGCCATAACTGCAGCTGATTGGAATGGCCGTAGCCCCTGGCCAGAAAAGTTCCCCTATACCTTGGAGGATTTTCTAGAGCCTGTGGGCGGCAACCTGCAGCCTCTAGAAGAACTCCTAAATGGCAAAGAGCTTATTGCCCTTCTAGGTATTAGTGAAGGCCGAGAGATAGGAAGACTAAAAAAGCTAATAGTCGAGGCCCAGGACAAAGAACTCATCAAAACTAAGGAAGAGGCCCTTAAGCTTGCCCGTGAAAACTTAAGCCCCCAGCTGTTAAGTTTTCTTAAGTGACAAGCTTCTACCCTTGTGTTGATACAAAGCTTTTAAAGCGGCTAAAACAAACTATACAAAAAAGCAGGCAGCTTTCTTTAACATTAGTAGCATGCTCTGCATTTTAGTTATTCAATGTTTATAAACCTTCCAGCAATGTACAATGTGCACTTTGACTTATAAAAAAAATACAAAAATATCCTATATAAATACCTAAAAGATGAGTTAGATACACTATTTACAAAGAAATTATTGTTATATCTCTTATTTTTCATAGTACTTTCATGCTTGCTAATGTTCTTGATATAGTTTACGAGATAACACCCACAGAAATTATTCGTAGTACTACAACTTTCATTTTCAGATTTAGCTTATGATTAATAAGATATGTTAGATAAAAAACTTAGGAAAAAATAAATCTTTTCAGTTTTAGGGAACACAGATCCTACTAATAGACTAAAGACGCATTTGGCGATAATAAATAGCTAGCTTCTTATAAAAGCTATATAGGCTGGTCTAATACAATTGCATGAACAACATTTTTAAAGTTGTTATAGCCTTAATCTCGGAGATATTTTGTACATACAGATTCGCTATTTAGAGAGATCTGCATAATTTTTTAAGTTCTTGCTGGCTCAATTTGAAGGCAGATAAAATCTCTCACTGAAACTTACATAATGGAGTCATAAGTCAGAAACTATCGGTATACCTTACTACCTTGATTTTATCAAGCTCTTCTAGGAGGCTCTTTTTGGATGCCTCAAAAAGTGCCATCCCATTCTGATGGGATAGATAGTGCACTAAATTTATCTGAGGAAGCTTATCCCCGTCGCGATTACATCCTCACACCGCATCTTTTGCGCCTTTTGCAGAAGTTACATCATAAGCTAAGGGCCACTCTGTCTGACATTTGGCTATCCACTCAGAGGGTACCCATCCAATTTGCTGAAATACCTTATTTAGGCACTCCTTCACCTACCTAGACAGTAGCTGATGTACTTAGAAAGATGCTTCAATGTCTTTGATACTATCCACTTGACCTTTTAACCTTGGCGCTCTATCTTGCTTATCTGTTTTGTAATATAGCTGCTAGTTGTAGTTTGGTTTCATCATAGCATCATCAATAAGCCGCCCGATCATCTTTCTCTCATTGGCCCGGACTGCCCTGGTTACGGTAGTAAGGCAGAATCATATATATACATACTGGTATGGAGCACTTCAGGCTATTATGCCTTCCAAGTAAGAGTTAGATATATAATTGGTATTTTTTTAAATTATAATAATATATTATATATTTTTAATGTCTTTTTATTTTATTCTTATTATACTTAAACAGTTACGTACTATAAATAGCTATTATAAACTATACTAAAGTAAAATTAAAATGTTTCTCTGCCATTTAAACCCCAAGTTCTTTTCGGGCTTTGGCTCCCTTTTTCGCAGCTCGCCCTATCTAATTCGCAGCTGGCGAGCCCATTGGCTTTGGATTTTGGGGCTTTAGGGCTTTAGGGCAAAATGTGAGCAAAGCTTGAAAGGGGGGCATTAAGCCTTCAGCTAAAAAGAGAGGCAAATTAGACATGCCGGCAATTTTAAAGGACCTTAGCACCTAAGCATAAGCCACATTTGGCACAAGAGGGCTTGACGATTTTCTATTGGTAGACTATAATAAGCCTTCAAAATTTTTGGCCAGCGGCCTATCCGCTGGTATATCCTCGCCCCCAGCCTTAACCGGGGGCCACTATGCCCATGAGGAGTCTAATTTAATGCATCCCAGACGGTACGAAACACTAATTTTACTTTCTCCTAACATGACTCCAGTACAACTGGAGACATTTAAGGTAAAAGTAGAGCAAATCTTAGAAAGCCAAGGAGCAAAAGTACTCCGCACTGAAGACTGGGGTCGCAAGACCTTAGCTTACCCTGTCCATAAGGAACTTCACGGACAGTACCTGCTCTATGATTTTCAGGCGGAACCTAAGGCTGAATCCGAGCTCAAGCGCAACCTCAAGATAGACGAGTTTGTCTTTAAGCACCTAACCCTGGTTTTGGATACCAAGTTCACCGACGAGAAGTTCCAGGAGGAAAAGGCTAAATTAGCCGCCAAGCCTCAGAAAAAGGACCCCCAGGATCCCTCCAAGTCCTACGATGAAGATAACCCTCCAAACTTTGCCACCGATTCCAACGATTTCGAAGAAGCCCCGGTTTATGAGCCTACAACGGAAGAGGAAGAGGAAGGGGTAAAGCCAGAACCTCAAAAGACCCAAGAGCCTCAAAAGACCCAAAAGGCTCCCAGGCCGCACAAGCCGCCATACAGGCCCCATAGGTCCTCCAAACCCAATCCGGCCAAGTAACAATACTAAAAACAACAAGATATATAGAGGATTAAGATGCCCTACGACTACCAGGGTTACCAGAACGATGACAGGAATTTCCGTCGCCCCAGAACCAAGAAGAAGATATTTCATCGCCGCAAGGTGTGCCGTTTCTGCGCAGAGCGCATCAACCACGTTGACTACAAGGACGTACAGGTCCTAAGGCAATTCATAACTGAAAGAGGCAAGATACACCCCAGACGTATCAACGGTAACTGCGCCAAGCACCAGCGGCTCATAACCAAGAGCATTATCCGAGCCCGCTACATGGCCTTACTGCCCTACACTGCCATGGTCACCTCTTCTAGCGTGCCTCATAGTTTCTCGTAAGACAGTGGAGGTTTAACCATGGAAATAATATTGACCCGCGACGTGCCCAACTTAGGTATGGCCGGACAGGTGCTGAAGGTATCGCCGGGTTTTGCCCGCAATTATCTCTTGCCTGGCTCCCACGCCCTACCTGCCACTGCCAACAATCTTAAGGCCCTGGCCAAGAAACGCAACGAGTTCGAGGCTCGTAGCCGGGAAGTCAAAGACGAGGCCCTAATTTTAAAAAAGCGCTTGGACAGCCTGGTCATCACCATCATGAGAAAGTCCTTGGAAAAGGGCAAGCTCTACGGAGCTGTAACTCCTCAGGACATAGTGGACACGGCTGCCTTAGAGGGCGTTATCTTAGACCGCAAGCGCCTCAAGATAACCGAGCCCATCAAGGCCTTAGGCGACTATGACATAAGCGTACGCCTCCACACCGACGTCCAGGGCTCTTTCAAGTTGAAGGTCATTGCCGAGCCTATCCCTGAGCCTCCTGCCCCGGCACCCGAGACCAAGCCCGAAAAGCGCACCCGCCGCCCGCGCAAGGACGGCCCTGCCCCAGGCGCTAAGGCTAGTGGAACGGGGAAAGCAGACCCTAAAGCTAAGCCCGCCTCTAGCGAGGCACCGGCCCCTGCCGAGCAAAAGGAATTACAACCTATCGCAACCGATACCCCTCAGGACCCTCAAGGGGAGAAGGAAACCAGCTAAAAATCCCTATGTTCTCTGTGGATAAGGCTAGCCTTATCCACAGAGAACTTCTAGCTAAATATTAAGGAGAGCGGGGGTGAACCAGAACGACAACCCTTTCATCCTTTGGCAAAGGATAGAAGAACTCCTAGCCGGACAAAACCCCGTAGCTAACTGGTTAAATATCCTCCCTCCCATACTTTTGGACTGGTCTTCTTTAAGTTGGGCTTTTTTAACCGAGATGTACCCGGGGGTCAGCAACAACTATTTCATCAGAGGCTTTGCCCCAGATATTGGCGAGATAAAGTCCGCCAATAACCAAGAGGATGGTCTAGCGGGCTGGGTACATGGTCATTTAAACCCTCTTTTCAAGGACTCTTTAAATACCGGGGAAAACCTCACCCACATCTTTTATCAGGGCGAACCTATCAAAAAACCTACGTCCTTCTATGGCTGGCCACTTATTTATTATGGCAAGGCTATAGGAGGACTTTTTTTGGTGGGTACCAAAGGGCAGACACTTACCCAAGGCCAGAAGATCTTCTTTACTGCCTTAGCTAGTAGACTTTCCGCCCACGCCCACCATGTGCGCCTCCACGATTGGGTGGATGAGCTAAAAGGCATAGACTTCCAGACAGGTCTTCCACACAGGGCAAATTTTCTGGACCGCTTAGATAGGCTCATGTCCATCATGAGCATCAAGCACCAGAGATTGTGCCTCAAGGTGTTCTGCATCTCCGGGTTGGGTCGCTACTCCCTTTCCCATAAACCCCAGGACACCCAAGAGCTCTTAAGAAACGTTTCCAACCAGCTCCTCCAGTATGCCTCTGAGAACTGGGACATGGGACATATCTCCTACGGGGTCTTCACCATAGCTGTTCCGGAAAATAACTTAGAGGAGCTAAATAAGTGCTTGACCCTCATTAAAAAAAGCCTAAACGATTGGTCCACTGTGGGTAGAGCCCCCACCCAAGCCAACTTCATCTTCCATGAAAGTGAATTGTTCTTTCCAGACGATGGGGACAAACCTGCCCTACTCTTGGAAAAGGCCCTAGCTGCCATTGCTGAATCCCTCTGATATATTTTCTAGCCAGAGATGGGCTTTTAATCTACCTTAAAAATAGTTCTCCCTTTCTTTCTAGCTTCAAGACCCCCTTGGTTGTATAGCTTAATTTAAGCTAATATACAATATTATCTTCCTTCTAAAGTTTTATATATATTTTTCATATAAGCTTATCATGACTTTAGAAGCTAATAGCTTGAAATTTATGTGAATCAATATATATATTGCTATTATCTTTATTCTTTACCTAAAATATAATATATAGCTTTTTTAATAATTAGTTATTAAAAATTATTTATATTAAATATATTTACATATAGTAACTATTATAATTTTATTTTTTCACTATATTTTTACGATTTCTGTATCGTTTTATATAAATTAACATTTAAAATTTTATAACTATCTTTGCACTACAAAATTTCAAAAAATTTTTATTTTTCTAGCGACACAAACCCGTCTCTACGATAATTTGTATAATCGTGTACATATTATTCTTAATATGGTAAAAGTACAAAAAAACTTGATTTTTAAGCGCTTTAATGCTTTTTATATAGGTATAAAATCGAGGGATTTTTTTATCCCTTTGCAGTTATAAGGGGATTCCCCATGGATCTCACAAAATTTGACCTCCTGGCAGAACGCCTGGAAACACTGATAAACCGTTTAAAAGAATCCCAGGTTAAGATTAAAAGCCTGGAAGACAAACTCCAAACGGCACAGGGAGAGATAGCTTCTTTGAACGAAGAAAGGGTAATCTATCTAAAAAAGACAGATGAGCTCTTAAGTCGCATGGAAGAGTTCTTAAGCCCCTAGATGCTGTTAAACCTGTGCCTTATACCACAGCTTTTAAGGGAATTTAATTCTACTTTGCGCCCATGACATTGAAAGACACACCTTCAGAGCAGGGCCTTAAAGACTACGATGACGATTTTGCCCCGCCCACTTTAGAAGAAGACGGCACCTTAACCTTTGTCATGTTCGGGCATAAGTATAGGGTGCAAACAGACAGTCCTGCGACCTTTTCCAGTCTATTTGATATTGTCCACGCCCATATCCGCGAGATCCGCTCGCAGATGCAAGAAAAAGATTACCAACACCTAGACACCTTAGTACAGGCCTCTTTTCGTATGGCCTTTAAACTCTACAAGACCCTTGGGGCAGAAAAGACCCTTAAGGAAGATATAGAGACCTCTGAAGACAAGCTTCAGGATCTCCTGGACCTATTAGACAAAAACCTCCCCTAAAAAAGCGGAGCCTAAATCCCCTTCGGGGGACCCATTTACAACTTGTCCATCTAAACCTAATGCTTATGCCAGTCAATACCCACTACCACTCCAATATCCACCATCATGACCCCTGGTACCCCATTAGCTTTCGTGAAAGCATGAAGATGGACGTAAAATATATGCTTTGGAGCAAAAATGACTATAAGCTACCTTTTGGTGGCCTTACTTTTGGCCGCCTGCCTGATGGCGGGTTTTATCCTAGGTTATATTTGGCGCAAGAATTTCTTCGAGAATAAGATAAGAGACATCGAATCCTACGCAGAGAAAATCATAAACGATGCGCAGAAGGATGTCGTCACTATAAAGAAAGAAGCGTCCCTCCAAGGGCAAGACATAGTCTTCAAAATGAAGAGCGATTTTGAAAAAGAGATGAGTGAAAGGAGATTTGAACAAAAGAGGCAGGAAGAAAGACTCATCCAGAAACAAGAAAATATTGAACGTCGTACCGAACTTCTGGCTCAAAGAGAGTCCGCTTGCGCCAGAAATGAAACGGATTTAGTTAAAAGGGAAAAGGAAATCCAAAACGGGCGCGATGAAATTACCCGACTCAATAATGAAGCCCTGATGCAACTAGAGAGGACGGCGCAACTTACTAGCCAGGAGGCCAAGGAGTCACTCATAAAAACTGTGGAAGAAGAAGCCCGCCACGAGGGGGGCTTAGTCATCCGCCGGGTGGAGGCTGAAACCCGGGAGATAGCCGATAAGAAGGCCAAAGAGATCCTAGCTTTGGCGGTTAAGCGCTATGCTGGGGACTATGTAGCAGAACACACTATTTCAGTAGTGAATCTTCCCAATGAGGAAATGAAAGGCCGCATCATAGGCCGCGAGGGCAGAAATATCAGGGCAATAGAGGCAGCCACGGGTGTGGATTTGATAGTGGATGATACCCCGGAGGCGGTCCTTTTATCTAGCTTTTCCCCCTACAGGCGGGAAATAGCCCGCCAGGCCTTAGAAAGGCTCATAGTGGATGGACGCATCCATCCTACCCGCATAGAGGAGGTAGTGGCAAAAGTTAGCGAAGAAATGGAGTTGTCATTAAAAGACATTGGAAATGAGGCGGCCTTTGATGTGGGCGTCCATGGCATCCACCATGAGCTTATTAAGCAGCTGGGCAGACTAAAATATCGCACTAGCTATGCCCAAAACGTCCTCCAACACTCCATAGAGGTGGCCTTCCTCTGTGGGATCATGGCCGCAGAACTGGGGCAAAACGTAAAACAGGCCAAAAGAGCAGGACTGCTCCACGACATAGGTAAAGCAGTGGACCATGAGGTGGAAGGTCCCCATGGACTTATAGGCGCAGAGCTGGCCAAGCGATACGGGGAATCCCCCATGGTGGTACACGCCATCATGGCCCACCACGAGGACACGGCACCTGTTTCGGTCTTAGATGTCTTAGTCCAGGCAGCAGACACCTTGTCTGGTGCCCGTCCAGGCGCCAGAAGGGAGATGCTGGAGACCTACGTCAAGAGGCTTGAGGATTTAGAGAGAATTGCCAGCTCCTTTACCGGAATCACCAAAACCTATGCCATCCAGGCAGGCCGAGAAGTGAGGATAATGGTAAACTCCAATACGGTTTCCGATGACATGGCCTTTATCTTAGCCAATGACATCTGCCGTCAAGTTGAAAGAGAGATGGCCTACCCAGGTCAGATAAAGGTAACTGTTATCCGCGAGACCAGGGCCGTAAACTACGCCAAGTAGTAAAATGGCCTCTTACTAATGGGGCATATGCCCCCCAGAAAAAGGGATACTATATTAATGTTAGTGAGATTTTGGGGTGTACGGGGATCCCTTCCCAGCCCCCCCACAAACGCCGACATCAGAGCCAAGATAACCCAGGCTATTACCATAGCCCAGGAAAGCTTTCTGGCCGGCGAAAAGCTGAGCGTGGAAGAGCTTATTAATAAGCTCCCGCCCCATGTACCAGGCTTTGTAGGTGGGCACACCCCCTGCCTAGAGATAAGCCAGGGCGACAGGGTCCTAATCTTTGATGCCGGAACCGGCATCAGAGAACTTGGCAGTTTTCTTTACCCGCGGCTCACTTCTGGTACTGACTCAGAGACTTTGCCCTCTCCCAAGACCCTGGATCTTTTTTTCACCCATACCCACTGGGACCATATCCAGGGTTTTCCCTTTTTTGCCCCCATCTATGACCCTAATGTCACCTTGAACATCTATGCCTTAGACATAGATGAGGTGGAGAAAAACTTAAAGATCCAACAGTCCACCCCCCATCTCTTTCCCATGAACTTTGATAATCTCTCAGCTAAGATAAATTTCCACAAGCTCACCAAGGCCCCTTTGGAACTAGCTCCCTTTTCCATAGATTTTATCTCCCTTCCCCATCCCGGGGGATCCACTGCTTACAAGGTGAAGGGACAAGACCAATCTGTAATCTTTGCCACTGACTATGAGCTCTTAGATGACTGCCCCACGGCAGTCCAGGAAAGAGAGCAGCTTTGTGCCTTCATCCAGAATGCTACTATATTTATAAGTGACTCCCAATACACTTATTTGGAGAGCCACTCCAAGGAGGGCTGGGGCCATTCCAATGCCTTAAATGTAGTTAACATGGCACAATTAGCCGGTGTAAAAGATTTGTATCTCTTTCACCACGACCCCAACTACAACGATGAAAAGCTCTTCTCGAATCTGGAAAAGGCAAATATCTACAATGAGCTCCTCTTTGCCAAAAGCCAGATGGGCATCCACCTGGCAATTGAAGGCCTGAGCTTGGAGCTTCCCCAGCCCACAAAGACCAGAGACAAAAAATAAGCCTCTAATTTATCGCGCAAAAATTTCTCGCCTAAAAAAAGTACAATAAATTTACATATTACTTTTATAAAATTTCTTTTTAACAGATATATATACATATAAATTTTATAATTATAAATATTTATAAAAATTAGCTAGTGATAATTATTTTCGTTCTTGCCAGTACCCCCTAGATGTGATAATGGTTATTGGCCTTCCTCGGAAGGTGATAATTAATCTATGGGTTGTAACTCGATGACTGACCTCTTAATAGTTGAATCCCCTGCAAAGGCCAAGACCATAAGTAAATACCTAGGTAGCGATTTCCAGGTTTTAGCTTCTGTAGGGCATATAAAAGACCTTCCCCGCAAGACCTTAGGCGTGGACATAAAGCAAGATTTTACGCCCACATATGTGACAATTGATGGCAAGGAAAAGACCCTAAAAGAGCTCACTAAGGCAGCTAAAGGCAAAAATACCATCTTTTTGGGTCCTGACCCAGATAGGGAGGGTGAGGCCATTGCCTGGCACATAGCCGAGAGCTTGGGTCGCAATAAATATAACTTTAAAAGGGTGCTCTTTGACGAGCTCACCCCCAAGGCCATCAAAGCGGCCATAGCAGAACCCGTGGAGATCTCGGAAAATCGCTTTGAATCCCAGCAAACTAGGCGCATCTTAGACCGACTCATGGGCTATCTGATAAGTCCTGTGCTCTGGGGCAAGCTAAAAAGGGGACTTTCCGCCGGAAGGGTCCAGTCCGTGGCCTTAAGGCTCGTGGTGGAGCGCGAGAGAAAGATCTTTGCCTTTGTCCCGGAGGAATACTGGACCTTAGCAGCTATCTTTAAAAAGGATGAGGAAGAATTCGAGGCAGCCCTGGTCAAGAAAAATGGCAAAAAAATTGAGCTTAAAACCGGCCAGGAAACCGAGGCCATAGTAAAAGCCCTTACCAATGCCGACTTTACCATAAGCTCCATTAGCACCAAGGAAAAGAAGAAAAACGCCCTCCCTCCTTTTACTACCTCCACCTTGCAGCAGGCAGCTTTCACCCGCTTTTCCTATACCCCCACGAGGACCATGCGCCTGGCCCAACAGCTTTATGAAGGCCTGGAGCTGCCGGAAGGCTCAGTGGGCCTCATTAGCTACATGCGTACGGACTCAGTTAGGGTCTCAGACGAGGCAGCGGCCAATGCTGCGGCCCTCATTAAGGAGCGCTATGGGCCAGACCATCTTCCCAAGAGTCGCAACTTTTACCGCAACAAGAAAGGTGCCCAAGATGCCCATGAGGCTATAAGGCCCACCTCCGTTGAACGTACACCGGAGAGCATAAAACACCACTTAGCCTCAGACCTTTATAACCTTTACTCTTTAATCTGGAACCGCTTTGTAGCCAGTCAGATGGCACCGGCAGTCTATCTCCAGACTGCTGTAGAAATGGATAGCGGTGAATACGGCTTTAGGGCCAATGGCTCCATCTTAAAATTTAAAGGCTACCTGGCCGCCTATGCCGCCCAAAAGGATGAGGACGAAAAGAATCTCCTTCCCGCCCTCTCCCAAGGCGAAATCTTAAAGCCCACTAAGCTTAACCCTACCCAACACTTTACCCAGCCCCCGGCTCGCTTTAACGATGCCACTTTAGTAAAGGAGCTGGAATCCAATGGTATAGGCCGGCCTTCTACCTATGCCACTATCATCTCCACACTGCGGGATAAGGAATATGTGGAAGGGCAAAAGGGCCAATTACGTCCCACTGAAATGGGATTTGTAGTAAACGACCTACTAGTTGCCAATTTCCCCAAGCTCTTAGACGTGGACTTCACAGCGGGCCTTGAGGAGAACCTAGATCAGATAGAAGAGGGCCAGGCGGAACGCCTGGCCATCTTGACCAAGCTCTACAAACCCCTAGCCGAATACATAGAGCTGGCCAAAGACAATATGATAAATGTGAAAATTGCCGGGGTACCAGTGGATATCCCTTGCCCCAAGTGCAAAGCAGAGCATTCCATGTTCATTCGCTATGGTCGCAACGGCTTTTATCTTGCCTGTACCAACTGCAATGCCACCTGTGACTTCAGCCGGGACGAAAGGGGCATGCCTGTACCCACTCCAGAGCCCAAAATGGACCAACCTCTCTTTTGTGAGCTTTGCGGTAAACCCATGGTCATGAAAAAGAGTCGCTTTGGGCACTTTTTAGCTTGCTCAGGTTACCCGGAGTGCAAGAACACCAAACCCATCCAGATGGGTTTGGGCGAAACCGCAGCCACAGTAGAACCTCCGCCCATACCTGAAGGTATTTCCATGACCTGCCCCAATTGCGGCAGCCCCATGGGGATGAAGCGCTCTCACAAGGGGTCTTGGTTTTTAGGCTGCACCAATTACCCAAAATGCCGCACTACTAAACCCGTTCCCACGGAATTTAAATGCCCGATGCCCGGCTGTGATGGGTATATCTCGGAAAGGTCCTCAAAAAGGGGCTCTTTCTACGGTTGCTCCAATTACCCGGAATGCAAATTCATTTCAAAAGGCACTCCTGAAAATGATCCCTGCCCGGAATGTAACTTTCCTTACCGTTTTTCTGTACAGACCAGAAAAAACGCAGGAAGTTACCTAAAATGCCCCAATCCCAACTGCCCAACCAATGAAGCCAAGCCTGCCTCGGTCCGAAAAAGCAATAAGGACAGCGCAGCTGAAACAAAGCCCGCCAAGGAAAAAAAGCCCCCTAGCCCCTCTAAGGCCAAGCAGCCGCGCGCTGCCTCTAAAGAAATAAAGCCAAAGCCAGCTGAAAAAGCTCCCAAGACAACTAAAAAAAGGACCGCCTCGCGCAAGAATACTGCCGACGCCACTGAAAAGCTTTAAAACCCCTGGGACCAATTGCTACCTTCTGGGGATATAAAATGGCCGGCCAAAGATATTCTTTTTAACTTAAATTGCAAGCTTTTAGCTTTATTATCCCCAGCGATCAAAATAATAGAGCTAAACAAAAATCCTTGCCGGGTCCACCATACAACAAAACGACACTTCAAATTTCAAAATTCAAATTATTGATGACGGCATAAATAGTCTCCAAGAATTCCAGATGAAAAAAGATAGGAGCAAAAATTTATTAGTAATTTAATGCCACATCTTCACTATGTAGTATGAACATTAATATCTCTGGTTATATAGGCACTTTTTACGTTGTGATCAATTTTTTCTAAAAAAGGCGCGACATTTAGGAAAGTTGAATTTTTCCCCTAGATTATTCATTTTTGGTTTTCAGAAGCCTTATTGTCGCCAAGTTTTTTCCGGAATCTAGGGGATAAGCCCAATGCCATGCATTTCTGCAAGATTAACATTCTAGTCGCTGTCGTAGGCTGTGTAAACCAAAGACTTCTTAAGAGTGATTTCTTTACCAGTTATATCTTCAATTACAGAGGCGAGAGCGGCTCCAGTAATGGTTGTGGGCCGGTTCGGTATAGAGTAAATAGAAGAGAAAGCTCCTTATCTAGCACATCTTCTAGGTCGTCGTCGCAAGTCTCAACAATTTTGGCTTGATAACCCTTGTCTTTGTGACTATTTAAGTAATTATTATAATATAATGCGCATCATAAAGTGCTTGTTCGCTATGAATACCATCCCAAAAGATCAAATCATGGACTGAAGCTTACCCATACAAGCGTACACAATCTTCAATAAAAATTAGGTTTTTCATTACGTATTTATAAGCTTCACAATTTATTTAACTCCCAAAACTTAAGTATCCTTTTGCACAAAGAATTATAAAATAGCGAATCTACCTAAATTCAAGCATTATTATACCACTGATTGTACAATTTTTAACCAATATCCGTATAAAATATTATAGTTCCTTGGCTTCTGTTGATCTACTGGATAAACAGTTAAAACAATATAAGTATAATTATAAAATTCATAGTTGGTCGAGTCGTGACGCAACAATAATCTCATTTGGAAGTCAATAGGCGTATCTTTTTTGGCTGCATTCATTAAAATTCTTTCTTCGACTTGATATGATGGTAATTTAAATTCCCTTTGACTAAAAGTCCACCTA
The DNA here is from genome assembly GCA_031279515.1 of Deltaproteobacteria bacterium. GTDB lineage: Bacteria > Desulfobacterota > Desulfarculia > Adiutricales > Adiutricaceae > JAITII01. The sequence continues at coordinate 24,752 of JAITII010000079.1, read as the reverse complement.
AAATTCCAAAAAATGTTGTTATATAACATTCTACATAGAAAATAATATTTTAGTTTACTTAACAATGAATCTGCAAGTATTTGTGAAGGAAATGATTCAGTATGGTTTAAAAAATCTATGGTTAGCATTGTAGTAGAAGGCTTTATAAATTTTTCATCAGTATCAGAAAACAAAAAATGTGTAGTAATTTTAAATTCATTGTTAGGCTTAATAATACCAAGAATGGTTAAAAAATCATCATCGTTAACTTCATTCTCATCAAATTCACTATAGTATTTTAAAAAATTATTAATTCTATCTTTAAATATTCCTTGCCTTGCTTCAAGACTAGTTTCATCTGTAACAGTGCTGTCCAAAGTTATACAGCCTTTGTCCAAGTAAATTGTAATTGAGTATTGTGAAGCAGTGGGATAAAACACTTTTGGAGTATGTAACGTATGAGGATTTGTAATAAACTCAAACGCATCCTTTTCTTCATTATCCTCCGAATCCCCGTAAGGCGGCCGGTATCCGCATCGTTCCACTGATAAGCTGTCATCAGTTAAGTTATCAAGCAATTTTTCTTTTAAAGACAAACGAAATTCTGGATAGATGATAATTGTAGCTTGATAATCATTAAGTTTAAATCTTTCTGGTAATTCTACTGATAAATTCCCGATTCGTCTTTTCGTAAATTTTTCATCTGAATATTCGGCAGTTAATTCTACAAACGTATAATTATATGAAACAATAAACAAAATAATGCCAATAACAATAATTATTGCACTATATTTTAATAATTTTTTCAATACTTTTTTCATAAATAATTCCTTGATAAAAAGTCTTCCCTTAGGCAGCTCGTTGCGTTGAAATACCAAATAAGCAGTGAAAGCTATAATCAAACACTATTTATCGTACAAACATCATATTCGCGAAGATGCGCTATACCACACAAGGGAAAACAACTTGGACCGAATCAAAGCCTACATTAACAAAACAAGCAGCATATACCACTATATTTAAAAACCCCACTTTATTCAAGGTGTCCTTAAAAGCCCTAGAGGCCTCCCAGGCAGCGTACCTGCCAGATCTAATGGGCTTTTAGGCACGCGGCTAGAACTGCAGAAGCGAAGGATTGTGGAATCATTTTTTATAAAAGGGGTAGGGTTGTACTGGGGGCAGGCTGGTGATACACATAATACCAAAAAAAGCCGCAAATTAGTGCCCCCTTGGACCTGCGGCACCTGTTCTACAAAGGCCATACTCTGGAAAGCATTTGTCACAATCACATGTTCCAGAGTAATGGGCTTAGGTGGGCGTTAATCGCTACAGCCGGGATCCTTGGGGGGCTTTTCTATCCAGGCCGAAATAGAAAGAATTTACAAAAAAAGCCTCTCTTTTGGCCCTTTATTTCTAGCTCAATTTAAAGATAGCCTTTACTCTAGCTCAATTTAAAGATAGCCTTTACCTTTACATGCTCGTAACAAATGATCATTAGTTCCACTTAACATTAAGCGCCCCTTTTTAAAATCTTCTCCTTATCTGGCTAGCTATTAAGAGCCTATCAAAAATTTACCCAGCATCCACAATTTTTGTTGAAAAGCGCTTATTTCTCAGAAGGCTGGATAAAATAGGCCCTGGAAAAAATTTCCCCTTTGCTTCCCACAATTTTTTGTTGAAAGGGTCCCTATTTTGTGTTTACATGGTTAAATATCTCTGCTGACTCTAGACCCTCTCCGCTCTATAGTCCCCTGGCTCCTCCATGGGCACAAATTCTAGGGACTCCCTCCTCCCCCAGCCCATTTCAGCCTTTCCCCTTAGGACAGCCTCACAATGACAAATGACAATGACTCTGGAAGCGCCGAAAAAAACCCTCGCTTCACTAGATATCTACCTGCAATCCTTACGCTTGTGGCCATAAGCTTAGCTCTTCTTTATCTCCTTTTCTCCCGTGGCCAAGTGCAACGAGATGCCTCCACTCTGGGGCCCCAAGGGGAAGGACAAAGCTCTGCTACGGCCCAGTCAGCTTCTGATGGGGCCGGTACTAGCTCGGAAGCTACCCGACCTTTAGCATCAGGCGAGGATTTCCACATAGGTATTGTCACTAGCACTACTTTGCAGGGAGCTGATTTTTATCTCTCTGTAGATAAGATGGTGAGCCGCTACGGTGCAGCTGATAAGGGGGGGATGATAGTCCACTCCACCTTACCTGAGAACTTCCCCAGCCGTTTGGAAGCCACTATCCATAGCATAGAATCCCTTGCCGATGACCCCAAGATGAAGGCCATCATAACCTTACAAGCAGTCCCTGGTACTGCCCAGGCCTTCAGAAATATCCGCGCCAAAAGACCAGATATCATCTTAATAGCCACCCAAAGCCATGAGGATATGGCTACCTTAGCCCCAGTCTCCGATGTGGTTGTGACTATGGACTTCATCTCCAGGGGCTATCTAATCCCAAGAACGGCCAAGGAGCTGGGGGCCAGTACCCTCTTACACCTGTCCTTTCCAAGGCACATGATAAATGAGCCCTTTTCCCGCCAGCGCCAAATCATGCGCGTTGCCTGCGAGGACCTGGGGATAAACTTTGTCTCAGAAACCGCCCCGGACCCCACGGGCCCAGCTGGAATAGTAGGCTCCCAGGCCTTCATTAGGCAAGAGTTCCCCTCCTGGCTCTCCCAATACGGCCCAGATACGGCCTTTTTTTCCACTAACAATGGCCTTACAGGACCTTTAATCTCGTCTATCATAGAGCACGGCGGCTATTTCGTGGAGGGCAATGAGGCCTCCCCTCTTTTAGGTTACACCCAAGCCCTGGGTCTAGATGTCTCCAATTTGTTGGACAATTTTCCAGAGCTCCTCTCCCACATAGAAAAAGCCGTAGTAGCAAGAGGGGCTGGTGGACGGCTGGGCACCTGGCCCAACTCCCTTTTGGTGAGCCATACGGAAGCTATGATGAGCTTGGCCATTTCCGCCATCAAGGGAGAAATTCCCATAAACAATTTGGACCTCGACACCATCTTGCAATTCTACAATGCCGCCACCCCAGGCAATAAATGGAATGGACTAGTCTATGTAGACGTCATGCAAAGGCCGTTTCCCAATGCCTTTTTGGTTCACCAAGATACCTACATCTTTGGTAGGGGCTTCATGGGAAATACGGATCTAACTATCCCCAATAAGTACATCACGGTAACTGAATCCGATAAGGGAGCCCAGGTCAATTTTCATATAGCAGTGGTCACCTCAGACGGGGCCCAGGGTGCTGATGATTACCTGGGGGCCCTAGCAGCCCTAGAAAAGTACGGCAGCGTGGAAGACGGGGGCATCATTAACCATGTGACCTATCCCTTGAGCCATATGAACGACCCCGACGCCTTCGTACAGCTCCTTTTGGAGACTTTAGAAGATCCCCTCTTAAAGGTGGTGGTAGTAAATCAAGCGATAGTAGGCACAAGCGAGGGCTTCAGACGCATGAAGGAAATCCGTCCAGACATCCTGTTGTTTTCCGGAGAAGCCCATGAAGATGCCCCATCCATTACCGAAAATGCCACCATTGTCCTCTCTCAGGACTTCAAATCCCGGGGCTACCTCATACCCTATATTGCTAAGCAAATGGGTGCGAAAAACCTTGTCCACATCTCCTTTCCCAGACACATGGCCCAAGAGGACCTCTTTTTAAGGGCCAAGATCATGGAAGAGGCGTCAAAAGACCTGGAGCTAGGCTTTTTTATGGAAACTGCCTTAGACCCTACAGGCCCCCAAGGCATGGAAGCTGCTACGGACTTCATCAAAGAGTCTGTGCCCAAATGGCTCTCCGAATATGGCCCGGACACGGCCTTTTTCACCACCAATGACGCCTTGGTTATTCCACTTTTGGAGATGCTTAAAACCCTGGGGAAAGGATACTTCGTGGAAGGCGACATCCCCTCCACACTCATGGGCTATCCAGAGGCCTTCCAGCTTAATTTTTCCGATATCGTAGGTCAGTGGGGCAGGATCCTAGACCGCCTGGAAGAGGAGGTTGCCGCCCATGGACTCCAGGGCCGCATGGGCGTCTGGGTCTACCCCTTAAATTTCTCCCAAACCACAGGTTTAGTAGAATTCGGCAAGATCATGGCAGAGGGCAACACAGATTCAACTGACATCCCCACCCTCTTAAAATGCCTGGGCATCTTTAGTCCCGGTGCCCACTGGAACGGGCAATTTCTCTACAGTGATGGCAAACTCTACGAAAACTACTTTGTAGTCTATCAGGACTCCTATATCCTGGGGAAAGGCTATATCCAGACGACCAAGCTCATCGTACCCCCAAAATACCTCGATTTTGCAATAGATTAATATATTATACCTATACAAGATCCTATGATGTAAATACAAAAATATTAACTAAATATATCTTGTACGTTGCTCTATAAATATATTTTTCTAAACTTTTTACAATATATTATATAGATAATCTAGTAACATTACTTTATTTGGTTAAATTATTTTTTTTCAGATAAATTTAGCTTTTTTACTTATATAAAATACTATTTTACTTCTAAAAGCCTTACAATTTAGCTCTTGCGCCTCCCAAAAGGCCTAAAGCCTCTGGGGTAAAATGCGCCCTAGGCTCAGAGGCTTTGCCTGGGAAGCAAAGTTTAAGCATTAGTTGTAAATTTCGCCAAAAATGAATATAATGACATCATGTAAATCCCCTTGGCCCATTTTCCACTATTTTATTTTGGTTACCAAGGGGCTTTCCTTTTATCTCTTTTTTTTCCCATTTAATGGACCTGTTTATGTTAGCGTCTAATTGATAAGGTTTCCAGGCTTAGAGCTATAGATTGGGGACCTTTTAAAAATAATTTGAAATATATCTAAGAGGCCATAATGACCGAAAAATGTATATTCTGCGAAATCGCCAATGGAAGGATCCCCAGCGTGAGGGTCTATGAGGACGCAGATTTTATTGCCTTTATGGACATCAACCCCACCTCAGATGGCCATCTACTTCTGATAACTCGTTCCCACTACAAAACCACCAGCGAGGTCCCAGATAAACAACTAGCTAAAGCACTACCCCTGGCCAAAAAACTAGCCTTAGCAGCACAGCTTGGGGTGGGCTCAGAAGGATACAATATACTGATTAACAATGGCCCGGTCTCTGGCCAGCTGGTGGAACACTGGCATCTGCACATTATCCCTCGCAAAGATAAATCTGAATTCCCCATGAAAGCCGGCCAACCGGCTGATCTCACTAAACTCCCCTTTATTGCGGCTTCCATTAGAGATAACCTCTAGAATTTGCGTTAAGTGCTTGCCACTAGACACAAAATTATACACTTTAGTACAAATTTATCTTACCCTTGATTTTCGCCGAAAAGAAAATTGCGGGACTAACAAAATTTCCCATTTTGCGCTTTTCATTTGATAATTAAATCGCCCTAATAGTCTTAAACCGTTAAAGGAAAAGCACTTTATAAGGATCGGATCAAATGCTGCCTATCATCGGAGTCGTAGTTGTCATCGGTTGCGTCCTTACTGGATATTTGATGCACCATGGCGTTCTGGGTCTTCTCTGGCAGCCCAATGAGGTTATCATCATCTGCGGCGCGGCATTCGGTTCTTTTTTAATCGCCAATCCCCCCTCCCTGGTTAAAGAGGCCCTGTCCTCCATACCCAAAATATTTACGGGGAAGGAACTTAAGAAGCAAAACTATGTCGACGTACTTTTGCTTCTCTTTGAATTCCTCTCCATTGCCCGCCGGGAAGGCATGCTGGCCTTGGAAGAGCACGCCAATAAGCCCGATTCTTCCGCCATCTTCACTAAGTACCCATCCATTATCAAAAACCATCACCTAAAGGACTTTTTGGCTGATAACCTCAAGGTCTTTGTGAGCGGCAATATAGAGCCCACGGAATTTGAAAACCTCATGGACATAGACACAGATGTCCATGAGCACCATGGGAACCAAGTGCCCACGGCACTCACCACGGTCTCCGACTCCTTGCCTGGCTTGGGTATCGTGGCAGCAGTTTTGGGTATCATCACCACCATGCGCCTCATGACAGAACCCCCTGAGGTCCTGGGCGCCAGCGTGGGCGCTGCTCTTTGCGGTACCTTTTTGGGACTACTTTTGAGTTATGGTTACATGGCCCCCATGGCCAAGGCCCTTGAAAATCAAGCCCATGACCAGGATAATATCTTAAAAGTAGCCAAGGCAGTTCTTGTGGCTTTTTCCAAAGGTCTACCCCCTGTTATGGCCATAGAGTTCGCCAGAAGGGCAGTCCCCTCCAATTGCCGGCCAGGTTACGAGGAATTGGAAGAGCTCCTAAAATCAGTTAAGAAATAGAGGCCCTAGAAGCAAAAAATTCATGAGAACCTAGCCTAAGCTATGCCAAATTACCTATGAGCACTGAGAAAAAAACCCCGCCCATAAAAAAGATCATCAAGAAAGGCCATGGTGGTCACCATGGCGGTAGCTGGAAGGTGGCCTATGCGGACTTCGTCACAGCTATGATGGCCTTTTTCTTGGTGATGTGGCTTTTGGCCATTTCCTCAGAGCAGGGAAAGGCGGCACTAGCAGACTATTTCGACTCCCTTTCTATGAAAGACGCGGTCTTTAATGGCGGAATGCCCGCCAATTTCGATCCCGCCTCCCCTAACCCGTCAGTCTTAGACGGGGGTTGCTTCCAGCTCATCCAACAGGGAAAAGAATTGGATGAAAGGGAAGAGAGGGTAGCTGCCAGGGAACAAGCCTTAGAGGCCATGGGAGACGATCGCCCTGAGGCAGGTGCCACAAGGCCCACTGACCAGCCCCAGGACCCGGATCTAACCGAACTCCCTGAAGGCGTGGAAGGCGGAGAAGGCGCAGACCAGCCCGGGGTGGCCCCGGGCGAGGGCCTCTATACAGATGCCACTGGCATAGAGGGCGGGGCTTTAACCGATGCCGAGGCCCAAGCGGCCCAAGCGCTAAGAGAGTCCAAACAGCAACTGGCCGGCGAAATAAGCCAGGCTGTGGCCCAGGAACTAGGTGGCAACCTGGATGGACAGCTCTCAGTGGAGATAGTCCCAGGGGGCCTTAAGATCCAGCTGATAGATAAGGAAAGAAGGCCCCTTTTCATCTCTGGTCAGCCCTCCTTGACGCCCACGGCACAGGCCATCCTCCTTTCCATAGCCAAAAGGCTAGTTACCATTCCCAACAAGATCTCCATAGAGGGGCACACAGACTCTGTTTCCACCCTCTCCCAGGAGCTCACCAATTGGGAGCTCTCCACTGCCAGGGCCTCTGCTGCCCGCCGGGCCTTAGCTAGAAACGGCGTCTCAGACGATCGACTCACCATGGTGGCAGGTTTTGCCGCCACCCAGCCCCTTCCCAACACCAACCCCATGGATCCGGTAAACCGCAGGATCTCCATCATGATCTGGGATGAGAGCGCAAATATCTCCGAAGCCAGAGTGGGACAACCGCAGCCCCCTGCCGGCAGCCCTCCAGCTGCCGGGAGCCCTGAGACAGGGCCTGGGCAGACTCCCACCGGCGGAGGCCCCAGGCCTATGCCCAGGCCCCTTAGGCCCTCCACAGATCAGCTGGAGCAGCAACTTTTGGAAGACACCCTCTCGGATGCCGCAACCCCTGATACCTCTACAGCCGGTCCCAGGCTAGCTACTCCCCCCAAGGTTAATGGGGATGACACCCCCCCGCCTAGCCAGAATGGAACCGGTTCTCCCGGGTCCTCTGGTCTAAATGGAGATTAAAAAAAAGTTTGGCCCTTGGCGGAGCTTACTCCAAGGGCCGCAATACCTTTTATTTTTCTCTTGCCAAAAAAATAAGACCTTAAAGTAAAGCCTTAAAAAGGGCAAAGAGAAGAAATGTATTCCCCTAAGATATGGAAATATCTAGTTATTTCTGCATAATAGCTAGGGAGCGGAATAATACCACAATATAAAGAGGGGAAAAATAAATAGCTACAAAATACCGCTTAAGATCTGAAAATAAAAGCTAAAAACAAGTAAAATCTGTTTTTTCAATAACTTAAAGGAACTTTTGACCTAAGGGGATTTTTTTACCTTTTATTCCCTTAAAACCTTTAAATTGCCGAAAATTTTAGAGATTTTCTTGACATGCGGGCATTAGTCAAATATGCTAAAATTATAAAAGCTTACGATTTTAGAGCTTTTTTCCTATGAAGCTTTTTTTGCCTATTGGCCTTACAATTGAAAAAAACTATCTTCCTTTAAGACAAGCATAATTTACCTTGAGGAATTTTCTATGCGCTTAGTTACCAGATCTGATTTTGACGGATTAGCTTGCGGTGCACTTTTAAAGGAGGCTGGTCTCATAGATAGCTACCAATTTGTCCACCCCAAAGATATCCAGGACGGTCTGGTGGAACTTGGACCTAACGATATACTTGCCAATGTACCCTATTCCAATGGCATTGGCATGTGGTTCGACCACCACACGAGCGAAGGCGAACGGCTTGGCTCTATTTCATATCGCGGCATGAGCCGCGTGGCGCCTTCCTGCGCCAGGGTCATCTATGACTTTTTAGGCGGTTCTTCACGCTACTCACCCCACTGGGATGCCATGATGGAGGCAGTGGATAAGGTGGATAGCGCCAATCTCACAATAAATGAAATCGAATACCCCACGGGCTGGATCCTCATCGGCTTTATCATGGACCCCCGCACAGGCCTGGGCCGTTTCAGGACCTTTCGGATCTCCAACTACCAACTCATGGAGAACATGATAGAGATGTGCCGCACTATGACAGGCGAGGAGATCCTCCAGCAACCTGACGTAAAAGACAGGGTGGACCTCTATTTTCAGCAAGCGCCTTTTTATTCCAACATGATAAGGTCCTGCGCCAAACTAGAAGGCCAGGTCCTCATCATTGACTTTAGGACCCAGGAGGTTATCTATCCTGGAAATCGTTTTCTTCCCTACACTATGTTTCCGGATGCCAAGGTATCCATCCATATCACCTGGGGGAGGGGCTCCAACTTCGTGGCCCTGGCCCTGGGAAACAGCATTATAAATCGTGACAGCCAGGCCAATTTGGGCTCCATTGCACTGCACTTTGGAGGTGGAGGCCATGAGGCAGTGGCCACCTGTCAGGTACCAGAACAAGAGGTGGATGCTACGATTAAAACCATCGTGGATTTCATCCATGAGGAAAATGGCTATACCGGATAAGGGACCATCCCTTACCCGGTATAGCCTTCCCTTTGTGCCATATTAAGATTTACTTTAAGGGCTAAACAATAAAAGTAAAAATATTCCCTTTTCCTTTTTTAAAATTCTTTCCATGTTACAAGGCCAAAGTTAAGGTTTAATCTTTTGCCTCGACACTAAAACGGAACACATGCGGGTATTTTTCATAACACCAGAAGCAATGCCAACTTCCCGCGCCGGAGGGCTAGGCGATGTGTCGTACCATCTCCCTAGGGCCCTTACGGATCTTGGGCACGACGTCACTGTCTTTGTACCTAAGTACCGCGGGGCCGAGGACTTTCCTTTAAAGCATCTGGCGCACCTTTCTAGAACAGTAGATCTGTCCATCAGCCGCAGGACGGCCGATTTCTACGAGTTACAACTGGAAGGTGCCCACAAGATGATCCTCTTGTCCTCCGACGATCTCTTCGATAGGCCTGGCATCTATGGCAATGAGTTCGGGGACTACGATGACAATGCAGAGCGCTTCATCTTTTTCTCCAAAGCGGTGTTCTCCGTGTTAACGGAGTTCATAAAGACCGATGAACCCACTGTTATCCACGCCCACGACTGGGCCGCTGGGCTGGTCCTCATGTACGACAAGGTATACAATAACTACCACCCCAATCTCCACAAAACAGGCTCTATTTTCACCTATCACAACCTTTCTAACCAAGGTACCTTTCCCTACTATGACTTTACTATGACCGGCCTAGATTGGAGCCATTTCACCTTTCAGGGCCTGGAATTCCATGGGCAATTAAACCTCACCAAAGCCGGCATCATAGGTGCCATGCTCATCAGTACGGTCTCCCACAAATACGCCAGGGAAACCTTGGGTCCCGAGTTGGGAAATGGCCTGGAGGGACTCTTGAAAGAGAGGCGTAAGGACCTAAGGAGCGTGCTTCACGGCGTGGACTACAAGCTCTGGGATCCTCAGATAGACGCCTTTACCCCGGCTCACTACAATATCGACGATCTCTCTGGCAAAGCCGTCTGCCGCCAGCACCTTTCAAAGCTCTTTGGCCTGGAGGAATCTGAGCTTCCCATAGTAGTCATGATCTCTAGGCTTTTGTCCCGCAAGGGCTTGGATCTAGTGGCCCGGGCCATGGGCGATCTCCTGGCACTGCCTGTAAAACTCTTATTTATGGGTACTGGAGAGGACCAGTACATCTCCTTTTTAAGGGATGCCGCAGAGCGCAACCCTGGCCGCGTGGGCCTGAAACTGGCCCACGATCCACCCCTAAATCACCAGATCTTAGCTGGCGGGGATATCTTTTTATGCCCTTCCCGTTTCGAGCCCTGCGGCTTAGAGCAGCTCTATGCCTTAAAATACGGCACTGTCCCCTTGGTGCGTGCCACAGGGGGCTTAGACGACACAGTAATGGACGAGTTGACCCATCCAGGTAAAGGGACAGGCTATAAATTTTCTGACTACACCCCAGAAGCCCTGGTCTCCACCTTGTCCAAAGCCATTTTAGACTTCCGCGATAGATCCAGCTGGGTAGAACTCATGCGGCGCGGGATGCGTGAAGACTTTTCCTGGGTGCGCGCCGCCCAGGCCTATGAGGAAATTTACCAACAGGCCTTGGCCATTGCAGCTGAAAGGCAGGACGTCTGATCTATGCATTCTGGTGAAGCGGCGAGCGATGTGGCCGCCTTCTTGGCTAAACTCATAAGATTGGCCAATTCCAATATCCAATTTAAATCCAAGGTGGATAACTTCCTGTCGCTTCTAACCTGGGAGCTGGCCCTGGACAAGAGCATACTTTTTTTCCTGGACCGCAGCAAAAAGGAGCTTGTGGTCCACCGCCGGGATTCCCAGGATCAGAGCGGCCCAACTACCCCTATACCCATTAAGGCCACCTTTTTAGACAGGGCCATTTCTAACCACCAGTCCCTTTTAGCCGATGCCCAGGACCTCAAAGAATTGCCCACCGAGTGGACCGAGTTCCTCTCTCCCTTTCTCTCTAGTTTAGCAATAGTACCCATCTTAGATGATAAGACCTGTTACGGGGTCATCATGACCTTGTCCAAAAGGCAATTGGACCTCCAGGGAGGACCCTTTGGCCAGGTGGTGGAGGCAGTGGCCAACCAATTGGCCTTGGCCATCAAGAATAATGAGCTGGCCACAGATACCCGTAAGCGCATCTCTGTGCTAAATGTCCTATCTGATTTAGGACTTACCTTGGCCTCAACTATTGAAGTGGAAAAGGTAATGACAACTATCCCCCGCATCGCTGCCGGGGTATTTTTAGCTTATGGCTGCTCTTTAAATGTCTTGGATTCCACAACAGATACATTACTCTTTGCCTCCCACTTCGGCACCGTTCCCCCGGCCTATGATTTTTGCCGCTACCAGGGTCAGACTATCCCGGTGAGCGTAGGAAAACCTTTGGCCAGAAAAGAGCTCTTTACAGGCAAGCTGGAAGATGACCCCTTGGCCCCGGAACTTACCTTAAAGGAAAGAGAAAACACTATCCTTTCCGTACCCCTACTCTTTCAGGGGCGCCTCAAGGGTAGTATCTCCCTTTTTAATAAGCTAGGAGGCAACCGCGGGGGAAACCCCGCGAGTCCCAAGCTCTTTGAGGCAGAAGACATAGAGCTTCTAAAGGCCATGAAGAGCATGATCTCAGGGGTGGTGGAAAACGCCTTAACCTTCAAGACTGTGGAGGACTTAAATAAAGACAACTCCTCCATGGTGCGCCATCTATCTTCCCTCTACGAGATTAGCTCCGCTATGATGACCACAGTCCGCTACGACGAGCTCATCTGGATCATCGTAAGGGCCCTTACCCTCCCCCAGGGGATGGGCTTTGACAAGGTGCTCATCTTGCTGGTGAGGGAGACTGAAGGGGACCCCATCCTAGAGAGTTCAGCTTACTGGGCACCCAGTGAAAAGGGCCAGGAGGAGGCCTCCACCCCCTTGGCAGAACTCTTAAAGAAGCCAAGCCGCCAGGAAGCTGCCCAAATGATGGAGGAGGGCCGTAAAATGAACCTGGCTATCCCCATTACCCCTGATTCCACTAGGATCTTGGCCAGGGCCACGGTGGAAAAGAGGGCCCTTTTAGGCTTTAGGGGCCTTGATACCTATGAGGACGCAGACTTGGGCGACTTTGGCTTAAGGGCATATGCTGCTGTTCCCATGTTGGCCAAGGGCCGGGAAGTGGGAGTCATTGCAGTGGATAGATCCCTTTCTGGCGAACCTTTAACAATGGATAGCTTAAGGGATCTAAATATGCTGGCTAACCAAGCCGGGCTAGCCATTGAAAACACCCTCTTATACGACGATTTGCGCAATGCCAACCAGTCTCTTTCCCAGGTGCGTATCCGCCTCATAGAGGCGGAAAAATTAGCTGCCCAGGGTGAGATGGGTACTCAGTTGGCCCATGAAATAAGAAATCCTTTGGTTTCTATTGGAGGCTTTACCCAAAGGCTCTTAAAAAAGATGCCAGAAGATGACCCCTTACGCAAATACCCTGTAGTCATCTTGGAGGAAGTTGAGCGCTTAAATAAAGTCTTAAACAATGTCTTAGACTTTTCCCGAGACGAGAAGGGATTGGTCAGAGAATTTAGCTTAGAAGACGTTGCCAGGGAAGTCTTAGTCTCTTTAAAGCACGAGATGGAGCGCAGCAATATTACTGTTTTCCCCGATTACGAGGAAAACTTGCCCCACGTTTTAGGAGATGACAGGCAGATAATGCACGTCTTTTTAAACCTCATCTACAATGCCACCCAGGCCATGGCCCCCCAGGGTGGAGGCAAGATCTTTTTGAAGATCTTCCGCCACAAAGAGGGTGAGACCCAATATGTGGCCTGTAGCCTTACGGATACAGGCCCTGGCATCCCCGCTGAACTGGTCACGAGTGTCTTCAATCCTTTTTTCACCACCAAGACCCAGGGCACAGGCCTGGGGCTTTCTATTGTGCAGAAGATAGTTGCTCGCTACAATGGAGTAATTTCAGTCACCAATCACCCTCAGGAATATCCTGACAGTGGGGCCTCTTTTACCTTCATGTTCCCCGTGGTCTCAGATACTGACACCAGGGTCTTAGCTTACCGAGAATAGCTAACTGTAAGCCTGTCCCAATTAAGAGCCAAAATTTTTTTATCCTACCCACCCACTTTAGCCGCAATATATAGCTTTTTGAATTTCTTACTTTTCTCCCTCCTAAAAATTTCACTCCAATGGCCAAAAATAGTATATAATATGCTAGTGAATTTCCACTAGTCTTTCATCTAATTTGCAAAGTGGCATAATAAGCCTTCTTTGAAATAAATGCCCTCATATTTTCACACCCCTATATTGTAAAGATTTCATCAATTCTCTGTAAAAAACTAAAATATTAGCTTTACAGATTTATGGCGCCCATACACCTTCAGCTCCTATGATAAAAGGCTAAACCTATCATGGCAGTGACGCCAATCGACGCTATACTTGTTTTACTAATGATTCTCGCCCAATCACTGGCCTGGCGGTATTTCCTTGCCCGCCTGGAAAGCAAGTTTTTGCGTGTTTTGGTAAATTTCCTGTATATCATAGCCAATATCTTGGGCTTGTACGCAGTTATCACAGTCTATCTCTTAGACTTTAATCCCCCCACCTCATTTTTGTGGAACTATGTGGTGCGCCCTGGTCTCATCTGGGAATTCGTGCACCTGGTATGGTTGGTACCGGCCTTAATTATAAAAATTTTCTGCCACCTGGTGCGCCGTGAACCCAAGGGCTTAACCGGCCTCTTTCGCGCGGAAAAAAAGGGGCCAAGGCTCTTAGACCCTATTGGCATAGTGCTTATCATCATGCTCCTTTTCGCCTTTTACGGTTACGGCTACCAACTAGCCCCTCCCCAAGTAACCCGCTTAAGCTTAAACTATGAAGATCTTCCCAAGGATTTAAACGGTTTTACCATTGCCCTAGTCTCTGACTTTCACTATGGGCGCGGCCAAAACTTCGATGATTTAAATAGGTCAATGGCAGAATTAGCGGAGCTTAAGCCGGATATAGTCTTTTTCCTAGGCAACATGGTGGATGATAAGTCCCTTCTTACCAATGATTTTAGGGGGCCCATGGGCGCGCTAAAAAATGTCCCCCATGGCATCTATGCCGTCTTGGGCAACTACGATCATTACACAGAAAACCCCCACAATGTTACCCAGCTCTTGACCACAGCTGGGGCCAGGGTCCTTGCAAATGAAAGAGTCATTTTAGATGAGCTTCCCCTTTCTATCATCGGCTTCAATGACCCGGGGACCAAGGTCTTTTCCCTCTGGCCACTTAGCTTTCCCTCCCAGGACATAGCTCTGCCCTGGTCCTCTCTTCCAGGGGGACTTCCTCCAGAGGGACACTTCACCATACTCTTAAACCATCGCCCAGTGGGCATAGAGACCGCCTACTTAAAAGGGGACGTAGACCTCTTTCTAGCAGGACACACTAGGGGCGGCATAATGCAATTGCCTGGATACCGCGGGGTAAATCTTGCCTCTTTTTTCTATGACTATTCCTCCGGCCAATACCAGGTGGAGGGCATGGAGGTCTTTGTGACCAGGGGCCTGGCGGCCCCTGTCTCCCCCTTCCGGCTCTTTGCCTGGCCAGAAATTGCTTTAATAACCTTAACAGGCCCGCAAAGCCCAGCTGATCCTCCAAAACCGTCCAATAATGGAGATACTAACCCCTCTGTCCCCTTAGGGGAAAGCCCTAGTACCAGCCCTCAAGGGGGGGATAATTCCTCCGCCCAAAATGTAGAAGCCAATGGCTTCTAATTTTTTAGCTAAAAAGATACACTCCCCATGAAGACCGAAAACAAACCCACAATTTTGGTTGTGGATGACGATCCCCATATAGCCCAGGTCTTGGAGTTCGCTTTAAAAGCCGCTGGTTTTGAGGTCATTTGCGCCTCCGATGGCAATCTCGCCTTAAAGGCCCTAGTGGAGGCTAAACCCCAACTTATTATCCTGGATATCAATCTGCCGGGTCCTGACGGGCTCTGGGTGTGCCGCAAGGCCCGAGAGTTTTCAGATGTCCCTATCATCTTTCTTTCTGCCCGGGATGAGGAAATGGACAGGGTAATGGGACTTACCATAGGGGGTGATGACTACGTCACTAAACCCTTTAGTCCCAGGGAACTAGTAGCCAGGGTGGAAGCTGTGCTCCGCCGTCCCAAGGCTTTAGCAGAAGATATGGGCAGAGCTTTGCCCCCTGACTCCAATATCATAAACATAGGGCCCTTAAGTTTGGACACGGAAAGCTTTGAGGCCTCCTTTAACGGTCAATTGGTAGACCTTACGGCTACGGAATTTAAGATCCTCTTAGCCTTAGCCTCCAGGCCAAAAAAGGTCTTTAGCAGGGACGCCCTTTTAAACCAGATAGCCCCTGACGTTATAGTGAGCCCCCGTACCATAGATAGCCACATCCTCCATATTCGCAAGAAATTTCTCCCCTTAGGCGCTGAGGTCATCTCCACCCAGCACGGTCTAGGCTATAGCTTGGCTAAGCTTTTAGACAAATCTTCTCCCCAGTAAATGGCGCGGAACTTTTTAGTAATATCTCTTGCCTTTATCTAAAAAATTATCAGAACTTCACTCGAGCTTCCACTTGTAAGGCACTGGTTTTGTAATTTAATATGTGCCAAAGAAAACATTTTGCTATAAGTAGCATAGGCTACAGAACACCTAAAAAGGCTTTGTAATACTTAAAATAGCAGCTTAAGTTTTGCCAAAAATGCTAAGAAAAATAAGCTTTATCTAGCTTTATTTAGCTTTATTTAGCTATTTAGCCCCTTTTTTGCCAGCAAAAAAAAGAAAATTGCGCTTTAGTCAAAGGGGGCGTAAAATTAATCTTCAAGCTTAAATAAGTACAAGACTTCCCTCTTTTTCGGCAACTTATTTTTTCTCCTACAATATACTGTGGAACTTCTGGTAAGCCTATCTAAGAGAACTATATTTTATTTTCCTTCTTTTTGAACTTTAGACCTCTAAACCTTTAAAAAGACTTGTTTTTAACCCTAAGGAGACTGCAATGCTAACTTTTATTTTCAGAGTCCTTTTAGTCTTAGCTATTGTCCTTGCCTGGTCCTCCGGTTCACCCCAGAATTCCATGGCCCAGGACACCACTATCCAGCTTCCAGCCCCGGAAAAGACAGGGGGCATGCCTTTGAATGAAGCCTTAGCTTCGCGGGCTTCCAATAGGAGCTTTTCACCCCAAGCGCTGGATGATAAAGATCTCTCCCAGATCCTCTGGTCCGCCTTTGGCGTCACCCGAGATGACGGGAAGCGCACGATACCCACCGCCAGGGACCGCAAGGAACTTGCGGTCTATGCCGTGTTAACCACTGGGGTCTACCTCTATAACGCGGAAAATAACACCTTAACCCTGGCCCTGGAAGGGGATTTCACCAAAAAATACGCCAATTCCCCCTTGACCCTGCTCTACGCTGCTCCAGACAACAAGTTCGGCGCCTTACACGCCGGGTCAGCTTACCAGTCCGTTGGCCTGTACTGTGCTTCAGCCAATCTTGCCAATGTGGTTAAGACCACAGGGGCAGATGAGCTCAAAGGCCAGCTTAAGCTGCCCGATGATTACCAGGTCTTGGTGGTCCAGTCCATCGGCCACAAAGGATAGAAGGCAATTAGCTCTTAAATAATATTAAAGCCCTAGCAAAAAGCTTCTTGCTAGGGCTTTAATTGTATCTATCTGCCAGTTTTTGGGCGCACAGGCTTAATAGTAGTCTTCCTCGTCATCGTCATCGTCATCGTCATCGTAGTCGTCCTCATCGTCCTCATCGTCCTCAGCGCTGTAGTCGTCATCTTCATCGTAGTCGTCGTCGTCAATGTCATCTTCAGAGATGTATTGCTCGTACTCGGCTTTGGTCAAAAGCTCCTCCAACTCCTCTGGAAGCAGAATGGACAGGCGGACAAGCCATCCCTCTTCAAAGTTATCCTCTAAGAGCACATCTAAGGCATCTTCTATATCCTCGTTAATGGCTAAGACCTCCCCGGTAATGGGGCTAATTACAGAGAACAAGGTTTTATTGCCCTCCAAAATGGTCGCTATAACCTCATCTTTGGAAACTTCCAAGCCCTCTTCGGGAAATACTATATGGTTATAGTCCTGGATCATCCTTAAGGGTGTCTCAGTAATCCCGACAACTGCACTGTTGTCCTCTTCCAACTTCACCCAGATATGATCTATGGTGAATCTTGTTTGATCGTCCACAAATAACCTCCAGTTTGGGTTAATTTGATGCTCCAGCGTCCCAATCCCTTAAGCGGGCGGGTCTTTAAACCTTCTTGCAAAGCTTCGTGGGAAAAACAAAAACCGCCTTGATTTTTCCCCCAAAGAAACAAGATAAGCTGGAGGCTTATTTTATCTTAGAGCCGCTAAAAGCGGCCCAATACCGTCAAAAAAATTTTTGCCTTTAAGGCACTACTTTATCTTTCTAAAGACCCTAAAATTTTTTCTTGTCCGCCTAAAATAACGCCTTTTCTCTATTTCTATAATTTTATGGCCTTTTGGGCAAAAGGCAATAGCCTCCTTGGAGAATATTAATCTCCTACGAAAAAACCTCACAAATATTTAGACGGATTTCATAAAATGTGTAAAAACTCCTTTGATAAATGAGGACCTCTTTTAAAATATTGAAGATGGGCCAAAACTCTGCTTAAAGCTTGGTTATAATCCCCGATGTTTTAAAAAACCTAAAGATATTTATCTGGCCCTCCCAAAATTATCTCTAAAGATAGTTTGTTTTAGCAAATAAAACAAGAAAAAGCTATAATTAATATAATTTAAACTGATTGTTTAGTTAAATAATTTAAATTAGATTATATAATATGTGTATCAAAAGTATTTATAACTAGTATCCTTGTCAAAAATAGTATCTTAACTTATATACAGATACAATATACTATTAATATAATAAATATCAAGATTAAAACATAAAGGACTTAGGTTCCGACCATATTAGCCCCTTAGTCTCGCGCATGATGGGAACATTCTTACTATAAGAGGGGGCTTAATTCAAGATTTTTTTTACTGGCTTCTTATTTTCAATTTTTCCCCACTATAGGCCGACATCGCGAGCTTTTATGCCGCAGAAAAACTTTACCTAGCTGGGCTTTTTGTAATAATTGGCCCTTGTGCTACAATAACCACCTAATTAACTTAGATTAAAAAGGGCCAAAAACTAATAAAAGCTGGTTTTCATGAGATTTTTAAAGCAATTTATCAATGTCTTGGGCTTTATGACCATCCTTCCTTTTGGAAGCGATGACCGCATGGAACCAAAAGATTTTGGCCGCCTACCGGCCATGTTTCCCTTGGTGGGCCTGGTAATAGGTTTGTTTCTCTTTTTATTCCGTTTCACCCTGGAGGCCTTCGACCCTCCGGCGTCTATCATACCTATCCTAGTTACCACCTTTTTAGTGATACTTACCCGGGGATTCCACTTGGATGGTCTGGCGGACACCATGGACGGTCTACTTTCCCACAGATCCCAGGAAGAAAAACTAGCTATTATGAAAGATCCCCACCAGGGAACATTTGGGGTCCTGGCTATCATCTTAGATATCCTCCTCAAAGTCGCCCTTTTGGGGGCCTTGTTTAACCACCCAGGACAGGCTTTTGTCCTTTTCCTCTTTCCCGCCTGGGGACGGCTATCCACTACGGTGGTAACCACCTTCTGCAACTACGCCCGTCCCTCCGGGGGACTAGGTCAGTGGATGGTGGAATACGCTGGTCCTGGGACCCTCTTTTTCGCCTCCTCCGTAACAATTGTCATATCCGCCCTGTTTGGGCTACATACATTTATATGCTCTATTTTTGCCCTTTTAGTGGGCTTTATCCTAGTAATTGTCTGGAATCTCACCCTTAAAGGAGTAACAGGTGACCTCTTAGGGGCTACTACTGAGCTCTCGGAGTTAGCTACCCTCTTATTCTTCCTTTTGCTATCTTAAGAAGAGCTTAGGCTCCTTGGCCTCATCCTAATTGGCCTTTGATGCAGGAGGCCTTAAAGTTAGCCTTTGAACATGAAGGGCCTAAAAATTAGCCTTTGAATACTTGAAGGTATTAAAGTTGGAAACCCATGCCCCAAAAGATAAGCGTCCAAGATAACAAGCTTTATGTCCCCAATGACCCAATAATCCCCGTAATAGAAGGAGACGGCGTGGGCCCGGAGCTCTGGGCTACGGTCAAACCTATTTTGGAAGCCGCTGCCCAAAAGACCGGCCGCAGGGTCCACTTCCAAGCCTTTCCTGCCGGAGAAGTAGCCTATGCCAAATATAATAAGCACCTACCAGAAGAAACCTTACAGGCCTTAAAGGAGCATAGGGTAAGTATCAAAGGCCCCCTTTCCACCCCTGTGGGAGGAGGCATCAGAAGCTTAAATGTTTTCATCCGCCAGGCCTTAGACCTCTACGCCTGCGTAAGACCTATAAGTCACATAAAAGGGGTCCCCAGCCCAGTAAAAGCCCCTCAAAAGCTCAATATGGTCATCTTTAGGGAGAACACAGAAGACGTCTATGCCGGTTTAGAATGGCCCAGCGGCAGTAGCGATGCCGAGGCCTTGGCTCAATTTTTACGCCTCCAACTCAATGTGCCCCTTGCGCCCTCCCCTGCCTTGGGTATCAAGCCCATGACCCAAAAGGCCTCCAAAAGGCTCGTGCGCATGGCAATAGAATGGGCCATTAAAAATAAATGCCCCTCCGTTACCCTGGTGCATAAGGGAAATATCATGAAATACACGGAAGGGGCATTTAGGACCTGGGGCTATGAGGTGGCCAAAACTGAATTTGGCTTACAAACTGTTCCAGAAAGTGAAAAAGAGCCCTCCGATGAGCGCATAGTCATAAAGGACCGCATAGCGGATAACATGTTTATGCAGACCCTCTTGCGCCCGGACGAATACTCCGTCATAGCTACGCCCAATTTGAACGGCGACTATCTTTCAGACGCCTTAGCCGCCCAGATAGGCGGCCTAGGCATTGCCCCTGGGGCCAACATAGGCGACGGGATCGCAGTTTTTGAGGCAATCCACGGCACAGCCCCCAAGTATACAGGTAAGGATTTTGCAAATCCCTCCTCCCTTCTTTTATCCGGTGCCCTCATGCTGGATTATCTGGGCTGGGAAGATGCCGGAGTCCTCATTCGTAAGGCCCTTTCAAATGTTATAGGACTTGGCTTCATGACAGGCGACCTTGCCCGCCAGCTCCCAGAAGCTACCCCAGTAGGCACCAGGGCCTTTGGGGAAAAGATCCTCAAAGTACTTTAAAAAAACAAAAATCTTGAGCCCAAAAATTGGGCTAAAGGTTTTTTTAAAGGCTAAATCCAAGCTCTTATTTAAAAACATAGGGAAATCTACGCCCCTTTAGCTTTGCCAGGAAGTATTATGCCTCATAACCTTACGGAAAAAATCATAGAAAAACACCTCCAATCCGGAGACATGCTCCCAGGACAAGAGATAGGGATAAAAATAGACCAGACCCTAGTCCATGACGCCACAGGCCAAATGGCCATGCTCCAGTTCGAGGCCTTGGGCTGCGACAGGGTAAAGACCAAAAGGTCACTTATCTACTCGGACCACAATATCCTACAGGTCACCTCCAACAATGCCGATGACCACGCCTTTCTGCGCACCTGCGCCTCAAAGTTCGGGCTTTACTACTCCAAGGTGGGAAACGGCATCTGTCACCAACTCAATTTAGAGCGCTTCAGCACCCCAGGCGACACCCTCTTGGGAGCTGATAGCCACACCACCACAGGCGGAGCCGTGGGGCAACTGGCAATTGGCGCCGGAGGACTGGACGTGGCAGTTGCCATGGGAGGTGCGCCCTTTTATTTTAGGATGCCAAAGATAAAAAAAATAACAGTCACTGGGAGTCTGGGTCCCTGGACCACTGCCAAGGATGCCGCTCTCATGATCTTAAATCTTTTGACTGTCTCTGGAGGGAGGGGCTATATCCTGGAATTTGCAGGAGAAGGGCTAAAGAACCTCAGCGTTACTGAAAGGGCCACCATAAGTAACATGAGCATAGAGACCGGGGCTATTACCTCCATCTTTCCCTCAGATTTTCGCACCCAAGAATTTTTAGTTGCCCAACAAAGGCCCCAGGACTATAAGCCCCTGGCAGCTGATCCAGATGCCAACTATGACTCGGAGCTAATTTTAAACCTTTCCTCCCTAGAGCCTTTAGTGGCAGCTCCCCATTCCCCGGACAAGGTATCACCCGTTCGGGACTTGGAAGGCATCAAATGTAACCAGGTGGCCATAGGCTCCTGTACCAACTCCTCCTTTGAGGATTTGACTAAGGTAGCCATGATCTTAAAAGGGAAAAAAATACCAGATGATGTGAGCCTCATAGTGGCACCCGGTTCCCGCCAAGTCCTTTTAGCCATCGCTAAAAGCGGGTCCTTAAATGACATCATAGCCTCCGGGGCCAGACTCATGGAGGTGGCCTGCGGCTTTTGCAATGGTGTGGGCCAAGCCCCTCAAACCGGTGGGGTATCAATCAGGACCTCCAATCGTAACTTTCCAGGCCGCAGCGGCACCCCCTCGGCGGAAATCTATTTGGTCTCCCCGGAAACTGCAGCGGCCTCAGCCTTAGCCGGCGAGCTCCGCTCGCCGGCTAAACTAGGCCCCCCTATAGAAGTGTCGGTCCCTGCGGGCTTTGAAGTGGATGATTCCCTCTTTGTGCCTCCAGCTCCACCGGCAGAAAAAGTAGAAATTATAAGAGGGCCCTCCATAGCTCCCCTTCCTAAATTTGAGCCCCTAGCTGACAAGATAAAGGCCCAGGTAATGCTTAGCCTAGGAGACAATGTCACAACCGATGACATCCTTCCGGCTGGAGCGCATATCCTGGCCCTACGCGCCAATATTCCTGCCATCTCCAAGTACATATTCTCAAATATTGACCCCAAGTACCCCGAGCGCCAACTGGAGACTAAAAGCGGCTTTGTCATAGCTGGGCTTAACTACGGACAAGGCTCCAGCCGTGAACACGCTGCCCTGGCACCTCGCTACTTAGGTCTAACTGGGATCATAGCCTTAAGCTTTGCCCGCATCCATCAGGCCAATTTATGCAATTTTGGCCTTCTTCCCCTTATCTTCGTAAACCCAGAAGAGCGGCATCTAATGTCCCAAGGCCATCAATTGGAAATTGAAGATATAAGAGGAAAACTGGCTCCAGACGCTATCTTTACAGTACACAACAGGACCTTAGAAAGGGACTTTGAAGTGAGGCTGGATGCCTCCAGCCGCCAAGTAGCAATGCTTTTGGCAGGAGGACTTCTCGCCCTCTCCTCTCAAGGAAAATAAGGCCCCGGGGCCTTTTATATCAATGATTAGCTTTTACCTAGAGCCCGGAAGCTATTTTGCTCCGACAATTTCATTTTTTTGTTGACAATCATTGTTTCTATTTAGTAATTTAAAATAACTATGTAAAAAGCTTCCCCGTAAACATGTTATAACATTAAAATACTAAATGGATTAGGGTCTTCAAACAAAATATCTATATACTGTACTCTAAACCAATTTATTTTTCGAAAAGGGGGTTTTACACATTGAACATTTAACAAATATAAAAGGATTGAAACGTAAAAAGTCTACAAGAATTCAATCTGACAAAAATTAGCCAAAAATTAGTAATAATACAATTCATTCACTAGATTACATAGCTTGCAAATTGATTTTGTCAGCTTATTGCCTACTTTTTATGTACCGATCATAAAAGCATCAAAAAATTTTACTCTCATTTCATGAATCATAATAGTTTCCAAAATAATTAATACTTAGGTCAAAATATTTCCCTATGGAAAACGATATTTATAATTTTAAACCCAAAGCTTTCAAAATTCCTTGGGCCTTGTGCTCTGTCCCTGGTTTATTCCGCTTACCTAAATTTATCAGCGCATATAGAAAACATCACAATCCAAACACACCGTATGAGCTCTATTACAAACAAGATCATCACAGTGTATTATTTTATAATACTGTATCACTACTTGATATAAATGATTTACACATTATGCAAGGTCTTTTCTTTTTTGAGAAACCTTTTACTTTTGCGCAACAAACGTGGTCTGTAGAAGACCACGAGGAGGTTCGTTTAGAAGATGCAGCAATCGTCTTTACATCGAAATATCAAAAAAATATGGAATATTCGATGGTTGAAGATAATGTTGTTGATTTTTTTCAAAAAATTAATTCTCCATTACTAACATTCCCAGTAGCTGCACAGATTATGCTTTTTGAAAGGTCTTTAATCAAATTACATCATCAAGAATATAATTTACAAGTTGAAATAAACAATAATCAAAAATACACTGAAACAAATCAGGTCATTCATGGATATTCTCTTGATAAAGATACAGGTAATTTTTCAACAGTACGAGGAATTATACCCATAGGTAAGGTATTCAATCAAGCGAAAGAAATAATCTTTAATGAAATAATAGCAATAAAATCCGAAGCTACTAGACTTTTGCACCATTTGCTAAGCTCAAAAATTGCGCCGGGAGATAAAGCAATAGTCTCGCAAGCAACTCTTGAAGAATATTTGTATTTCATACCTAATTTGCCTGATTTTGATGATAAAAAGGAGTTCATAGAAGAGGCTCTCTCTGAGCTCATGTCACCAGCAATTGGCTGGGAAATTATCAAAGTGCCTGGCGATGACATGTGGAGCATACAAAGATAAAATTTTACATTATTACCCCGACGCAAATTATTAGAACAATGAAACAGCTTTCTCTATATAGAATATCAAATTTTTTTAAACAAAAGGCTGCATTAATAAAGGAATAAATATTTTGAAAATTGTTTGTGATTATTTTAAAAAAACTATTGCGTTTTCAAATTTCATAGTGCATAATCTATGCAGGAAAATAAAATACTCTTATAAGATATTACCTACCATTTCTAAACATATGCGTCAGAAAAAAGCGAGTTCTCTCTAAAGGTAAGGAGAAAAAAAGACCTATATCTGTGAAACATATGAAACACAGGGATTTATAAATGTCTAGAAATAATCCGCCGGGGTACTAATAAGGCTGCCAAAGATGACCCTATCCTCAAATGGCTCTGCTGGGAGAAAAAAACTAAGTGGAGTTTTATAGATATTACCCTAAGGACTAGTGAGGAAAGTCTAGAGATTTATTTATCTACAATAATTATTTAGTTTGATGTACCACAAAATTTCTAGCCTTTTCCTAGATGATACTTGAAAGATGGAGTTTGTTCAGTTATATACACAAAGCCTAATGTGAAAAAAAGATTTTGTAGTGCTATAAGAAGTAAAATTAACCGTCAAATTTCCTCTTTCTTAAAAGTGACAAAAAACTTCTGTTCTTTTTGCTATCACAAGAGCTACTTTGTAATTTTGGGCACCTGGTAATCTATAGGGTTTGGTATATTGCTTTTCTTCTATTTGCTTGATAGCAACAGTAGTAACATTTTCCATCTCTTCCATTTCCTGTTCTGTTATTTGGTCACCTATTGCAGTAGTGAGCGCACAATATTTAATCTCAAAAATAAAAACTGTACCATCAGGTGCTTTATACTTAGCGTCATATCTTCCGTCTCC
>JAITII010000038.1 GCA_031279515.1 Deltaproteobacteria bacterium | reverse complement strand
GGTGGGTTTAGCGCATTTTTCCCCAAGGGGCAAGAATGTTAAATGAAACGATCCGTATTAAGGTCTTGATAATTATGCCATCTTACTAAAGAAATAGGCGGAATTCAAGGCTTATAAGGCTTTCTTTTTAGCCCAAGTCCATGGCTTCCAAAAAATAACCCCCTTACTTTAAAAGCTTTAAAGTGAGGGGGTTAGCTGATAGGGT
The DNA here is from genome assembly GCA_031279515.1 of Deltaproteobacteria bacterium. Lineage (GTDB taxonomy): Bacteria > Desulfobacterota > Desulfarculia > Adiutricales > Adiutricaceae > JAITII01. The sequence goes on along the minus strand of JAITII010000038.1, from coordinate 3,640 downwards.
GAAAAACTTTCCCTGGTAATTTTTTGTAAAGATTTTTAAACCTAGCTTACGAAAATTCAATCGGGTCTGTGAAAAAGCCTCGAGTCATCCTCTTCCATGGGTGCTATAAAGCGAGTCATCTTGTCCAACATACCCTGAAATTCCTTAAATACCACTGGAATGTCAATGCCCTGTGGACAGACTTCCACGCAGTTCCCACATTGAATGCAAGCACTGGGCCGTTTGGAGGGTCTCATGGCATCTACTGCCATTGAAGCTACGGGGGAAGGTTCAACCCTAAAATCGTTAAGGAGCTCTAAAAGGGAAGGGATATCCAGCCCCTGAGGACACCCCTGGAGGCAGTAACGGCAATGGGTACAGGGAATAGAGTTGGTAAGGGAGGCGACTATCTCTTCATAGGCGGCATTCTCTAAAGGAGATAAGGGATTTTTTTGGGCAAAAGTCTTAAGGTTGTCATCCACCTGATTCATGGCGCTCATCCCGCTTAAGACAACACCTAAAGGCGACAGGGTCTCAAGCCACCTGAAAGCCCAAGCTGCTATGGATTCCTCTGGGCGAAAGGCCTTAAGCCTGGCATTTTGCTCTGAAGAAAAAGAAGCAAGTTTTCCGCCCCTTAAAGGCTCCATCACCCAGACAGGTATGTTTTTAGATGAGATAAGTTCGAATTTAGCTTTTGAGTTTTGCAGGCTGTAGTCCAAGGCGTTTAGTTGCAGCTGTCCGAACTCCATCTGGCTAGCGTACTTTTGAAGAAAAAAGTCTAATGTGGAAAGAGCCGCATGGGTAGAAAAGCCAAGGTGGCGAATCCTCCCAGCCTTCTTTTGGGAAAGAAGATATCCCACTATATCCCACTTTTGGTCCAGGTAAGTTACAATGTTGCTTTCATAGACGTTGTGGAGCAGATAGAAGTCAAAATAGTCGACTTGGCACTTTTTGAGCTGCTCTTCAAACACCTCAGCTGGTTTCCAGACATCTCTTTTTTCATAGCCTGGAAACTTGGAGGCTAAAAACCAGGTATCACGGGGAAAGCGAGACAGAGACTTGCCTATAAAAATTTCAGATTGACCGTTATGGTAAGCAAATGCTGTGTCAAAATAGTTAACCCCATTATTATACGCCTTTTCTATAAGCTGATTGGCCAAAGGCTCATCTATCTCTCCAGAAGAAAGCTGTGGAAGGCGCATATTTCCATAGCCTAAAGCAGATAGCTTTAGCCCTTTATAATCTATATAGTACATTATTCTCCCACAAAAAAGACACTGAGCCTTAATTAAATAAGGCAAAATATGGTAAAATATAATTTCTACATATCATCTTAAGCTTTATAACACTTAAGAAATCTTAGCCATTAGGGTGCTGGCCCCGTAGAAGTCCAAGAAGGTTTAAGACGTGCTTATCCATTTCTGTTGCCGATTCGGTCAAGGCCGTGGAGGCTTCAGCCGTATGAACAGACACAGAAGCATTCGTTTGGGTTACCTGGTCCATTTCGCTTACTGCTATATTTATCTGGCTTATGCCCTCAGCCTGTTCCTTTGAGGCAGAGGCAACCTCGCTTATAATAGCAGTCACTTTTTCAATGTCAGATTCAAGTTCCTCAAAATTCTCGGAAGTCCTTTTAATCTCATCGGATCCCAAGTTTATATTTCGGATTGTCTGGGCTATTAGGTCAGCAGTAGTCTTAGCAGAGTCGGCACTCCTTATGGCCAAATTTCTAACCTCGTCGGCCACTACGGCAAAACCAGCTCCAGCGGCTCCTGCTCTGGCTGCTTCCACGGAAGCGTTCAAGGCCAACAGATTGGTCTGGAAGGCTATCTCATCAATGGTCTTGATTATTTTTCCAATTTGGCTTCCAGATGAGGCTATATCATCCATGGAAGTTACGACTCTTGAAAGAGAGTCCTTGGACTTATTCAAAGCTTCTGTGGACATGTTTGTAAGGACCATAGCCTCCTGGGCATTTTCACTGTTTCTCTTTGTCATAGAAGATAGTTCTTCAATGGCTGCAGCTGTCTGTTCTAAAGAAGCAGCATTCTCAGACGATCCTTCGGCAACTTTCTGAGATGCAGTAGAAAGGCCTGTAGCAGTGTCTTCAACATTTCTAGCACCAGCTGTGAGTTCAACTATTATCGAATCCAGTGGGTCTACAATATGTTTTACTATGATAGAAGATAAGACAATTGAAATTATTATGGCCAGGACTACACCTACAACAAGTACCATTCTAGTGGTGGATGCATCATTTAAAGATTGTGCCGCTGACTCATCTGTTATTTTCGTGAGCAAACCTGACAGCTGGGATATATCTTTCAAGGCTTCTGTTCTGGAAGCTAATCGTTTTGTGCGATTATCTAGGGCTACAGTAATGTTATTTCGAAGTACAGCTAGGCTATCCAAACATAATTGCATAGTGTCTATTATATGCTGCAATCTGTCTTTATTCTCTTGCGCCCTGCTTGCATCGCGTAAATCGGCAGCCATTTTTTTGAGGTTCTCTCCATGCTCATTCGATTCTTCCAAGAAATTTTCATCTAAGAGGTAAAGCCCCATACCCATTTTTTGATAAAATAGGTAGATCAATTGGCTCATTTCATCGCATTTTTCAACCCTATCAAAAGCAATTGCTACTTCATCTTTGGGTATATCTTTAGTCAGATAATCCTTCACTCTAGCCATCATAGGCGTTTTGTATTCAGAAAAAACTTGTAAAAGGGTCGTATAAGATGCATAAAAATCATCCCATGCTCTTATGTCTTCCGCTGTGAGAACCGGCAGTTGCTGAGAAATGCTCTGAAAATCCTGATACGCTTTAAAAGCAGTGCTCTCGTACGAGGTTAGCTCAGCGTATTCATGGCTTAGTTCGTCTAAGTCCTGGCGCATTACTGCCCATCTTTCCATGTTATCGCGTCTCATTTCCATGGTATCATCCCAAGTTTTTTGAAGCCTTGTGATGGAATAATCGTTTACTTCTAAGCTTTCCATCACAAGTGAATACCTAAGATAGGCTGCCTCTTCACTGGCTGGGATGACAGAGGATTGAAGAGATAAGGATTCTGAATAAATCTTATTCATGTATATCATTAAAATAACACAAACAGCAATAAATACGACACAAATTGAAAAGAAACCAAGTGCGATTTTTAATTTCAAAGACATATTATACTACCTTACACTCACTATATTGTAACTGGATATGATAAAAATAATTTAAGGAAATGTGAGAAAGTGATGAGGGGATTACCAAAGTGGGCAGCACGATAGAGAACTAATTATATGAAAATAGTCCTCCACTAAAGTTACAATTATAAAAAATTTTAAAAATGAAGTCAATATTTTTTTCTCTAGCAATTTATTACTCTCTGCCTTGCCTTTAAGATATATAACGAATTTACACATTTATTTTTGTTGGTTACAATTGCAATAAGAGTTGTTGGATTTTTTCGTCTCTGCAATAAATATAGAAAATTTTCAGCGCTATACACAATATCTGTAATTATTTTTTTTGATCTTCCATTTTAAAAATGGTTCGTGCTGCGATTAGCTTATTTTGGCTTTGTGTTGACTATCTATATATAGTAGATTAATGAATTTTCCTGGTATTAGTAGAATGTTTGCTCATGTTTATTCCAATTTCTTTAATATCTTG
>JAITII010000142.1 GCA_031279515.1 Deltaproteobacteria bacterium | reverse complement strand
TCCCTTTTAATAATAAAAGGAGGTAGATCAGCTAGAGTAAGTTTTTTTGCTGTTGTTAATAGAATATCACCAATAAGTTTTCCTTCAATACCATAAAAGGCTTGCTGCACCAACGCCGCAACTCCAGCCACATGAGGCGCAGCCACCGAAGTTCCTGTCAAACTTCCATAAGGATTTTCGAGCGATGTGGTATAGGGGATAGTGGAAATGACACTAGTCCCGGGAGCAAGGAGTGAATACCAGTCAGCTCCATCTGCCAGATTTGTTTCTGGATTTATGAACGAAATACTTGTGGAGTTAAATATTGGATTAAAGTTCATAACGGAAATAATATTTGTTCCTATTCTCTCACTTCCTGTTGTAATTAATTTCTGTACAGTACTACCCGTATATAATGTGGATCCATAGAACAAGGAAGGTAATGCCGCTGGAATATTAGGTGTAATGAGACCATCATTTCCTGCAGCAAAAACTAACAAAACATCACTTGAGCTTAAGAGATTATCTACATTCTGAGCTATATATGAAATTAAATTGGTATTAACATTTCCATCAGCTGAAAACATAGATATTAAAGATGAATCTTTACTATAGCCCCAACTATTATTTATCACCTTTATGTCACTTAGCGTAGGATCCAGAAATCTCGACAATTCACCATCGTAGTTTAGATAATTGGCAGCAGTATATATGCTAGCTTCATAGGCAACTCCCTGCATTCCAGAGCCATAAATAGAGCTGTGGGCGTCAGACAGAATTGTCCTAGATGCTGCGATTGTCCCTCCCACATGCACACCTTGCATAATATGGACAATGGTTATTGGTGTATTTACTAAAACTCCCGTCGACCGGCCGATGAGTTCCCTATGAGTATCGGAAAAATTAGAATCTATGACCCCTACGCGTATACCATATCCAGTAAACCCAAGCTCATAGGCTTGCCATGCGTTGATGTAGTCAAGATTGGGAAATTTAGTACTATACGGCCCAAATTGTGAGTAGTACTGCCCATCACAGGTAGTACTCGGACAAGGATCGTCAGCCATGGCAGGAATAGTTGTGCCCACGATGACCAAGAGTGATATTAAAAGAGGAAAAACAAAAACAAGAGGCAACCTTTTGGCACTGGTTCCTCTTGAACTAAGCATCTGGTGGATAAAATTATCTTTTTTCGCAAAAACTTTAGCGGTTTTCTTCCCGCTGATGGCTGACATTTCCGATCCTTCTTCATAGCACTATCAAATTAGAGAGGTATCTTAAAATTAAGGCTGATTTTAGAACTAAAAGACCTATAAACAGCTTAGAACTGAGCCCTCTAGTCTATAAACCAAAAACCATTTTTGTTGATTTTATTGATGGAGCACCCTTCAAGACTTCTTAACTTTTCAGAAAATAGTATTCCGAATAAAAGCTGTCTGTAAGAACGTGGGAACTACCATCCTTTGCTGCCAGAACTTTTATCAATAAATTTTAGTTAAGATGTGTGTTGATAACACAAAAAATTATGACTAGGTTAGATAATCATATTAAATGTATCATTACTGGTTAGTTCAACAGACAACATTTATTTTACATTTATGGATACTTCTTGTCAATCTCAAATAGGATCACAATGGGAAAAGGACCTGTATAAGGAAAGACATCAATCTTCTACTATATATAGCTATATTTCATTATTTTACCACTAAATATTCCCATATTCCATTATTTTCTACTAAATTTTGCCTCTTTTTTTTCTGGAATTTTAAAGACTTTTTGGGTCGTCATCGAGGAACATGAAAAAACTTTTTTTTATTCCGACCTGTTGAATTATCTTCAAGTCTATATAAACTACCACTTTTATCAATTTAGCTATTTTCTGGTTAGGCCGCTTACCCCTTTTTTTAATTCAAAATAGCAGCTGTTTCTGACTCATCCATTGATATTATTAGTTTTTTTGACTCACGCACTATCACCTATTCCTCTATCAGGTAAAAGGCCTTAAAACTATCCCCTAATGGGTAGCAACTAACTTTATGTTAAGACGTATAGAGTTTATCAGTACATTTCACATTAGTATAGTTTTACATCTTAACAATTACCTTAATTCTACTGTACTTTAGCCAATTACCCACTAGAAAAAGCTTTTATATTACACTCCTAAGCTCAATTTAAGCTCTTACCTACCCCCAAAGTAACCTGACATAGTAGTCCCAAGCTAATTCTTATATAGGCGATCTTATTTAACCTAAAGTATTGCCTTACTGACTACGGGACCTTAGCTAAAAGCGGCGGACTGCTGCCTTGCGCTCATAGTAATGGCTCTAACTAGAAATAAATTACTAGCATCATCCAAGGGAAAATGAATCAAAAATTCATGACTAAAAAGATGGTTGGCTCATTAGTAATGATACAAATTATCAATAGCCTTAAATACTGTGAAGACTCATTTTATCTGGCTCTAGGCTTTTTTCCAAAGTAGTAGCACAAATGAAAGATTAGACGAGAGGGCCATTCAAGGCCAGGGCACAATCAGGCTACGGCTACAACTCTTTCAGTTAAAAAAAGAAGATTTCACCTTAGAGCTTTTTGTAGCGAAATAGGCAGGAAGCTGCCCCTTCCATGATGGTAGACTCCCTTTCCATAACTAGATCCGGGGCATAGCCTTCTATGAAGGCGGCATCCCTAAGGCAGGAAATTTTAAAGCCCATTTCTCTCATGCCCAGCTCTTCATACATCCTGGCATAGGCGCAATCAGTCACCTCATAGGCGTACACGCTGTCTGTGAGCTCTGTAACCTTTAATTTGAGGGCCCCTCCCCTAGACCAAAGGTGCTGGATGGCAGCTAAGGTCCTAGGGCTAGGCTTTTCTTTTTCCCTAGCCGCTGCCTTGGCCCCAGAGTCCCTAGCCGCTTGGGAAATAGCTTTCTTTAAGATTAGGTCGGCTCTCTTTTCCCCAAGCTCTTCCGCCATGGTGTCATAGACATATTTTAAGATCTCTGCCTCTATTTTTCGCTGTTCTAAAAGGCTTATTGTTCCTTGGCTGGACATTTCTTTTATCCTTTTAACTTAAGTTTATTCTCTTGAAAAAGCCTTGCATGGACTTGGATTCTAGATATTTCAATTCATACTATATATTGTTGAAATGCATTATATTACTACTAAATAACGCCTTCTTTTTCCCTCTGATATTCTTTCATTCTTTTTTAGGTTTGTCTTACTTAGCGATGCAAAATTAATAGGCGTGCCCCATTTGCGCCCTTGGCCTGTAATACAGGTCAAATGTAAAACGCCGCCGACAAAGAAATTTGCCGGCGGCGCTGGTCATTTTAAATGTAAATTTCCTTTGGTCTTTGGTTATCTAAAAGACCTAGCGGTCTTTTAGGCCTTCCAAAGCCCGTGGATGTTGCAGTATTCCCTAGCTTTGGCCGGGCCGTCGCCGGTCTTAAAGACCGCCTCCGGGGCTTCGCCAGGTTTCAGGTGCTTCAAATAGGTAATGCCGTCCACCTGGAGCTCTATCCACTGGATGAAATGCTTTTCCTCCATGGGGTGAGCCACGGAACCCACCTGGACCTTGTAGCCTCCGTCCACCTTGGTGATGACGGGAACATGCTTTTCCTGAGCCGCGTCCGTGGAGTTCTCCTTTAAGAGCTCCATGGGGGCCCCACAGCAGTCCGGGGCGCAGTCGTCGGCAGTTAAGACCTTCAGGGTCAGGGCACACTTAGGACATTTGAATATCTGATCTATTTCGGACATATATATACCTTCCTGGTAGGTTAGTTAAGTAAATCCACGGGCACTATTGGTTTAAAGGCTCCTTAGTGGTTTAAAGGCTCCTTAGTAGTTTAAAGGCACCTTAGTAGTTTAAAGGCTCCCCAAGACCTCGAAATAGGCCTTGGCATGGGCGCAGGCAGGGCAGAGATCCGGTGGCTCTGTTCCCTCGTGGATATAGCCGCAGTTGCGGCAGCGCCAGGTCACCTTCTTGTCTTTCTTGAAGAAGTTGCCCTCCTTTATCTCCTTGAGATTGGCCAAAAACCTCTTCTCATGGAACTCCTCAGCTGCCGCGATGGAGTGAAGGGCAGCTGCTATAGCAGTAAAGCCCTCGCTTTTGGCCGTTTCGGCAAACTGTGGATACATGGTGGTCCACTCGTAGTTCTCGCCGGCTGCGGCGAGGGCTAAGTGGTCCTGGATATTGCCTTCCAAGCCCGCGGGAAAGGACCCGGAGATGGTGGCGGTACCGCCCTCCAAGAACTTAAAGAGTCTCTTGGCGTGCTCGCACTCCTGGTTGGCGGTCTCCAAAAAAATGTCAGTTACTTTGATGTAGCCCTCGTTCTTGGCCACTGAAGCCGCTATGGTGTAGCGGTTGCGAGCCTGTGACTCGCCGGCAAAGGCGGTGAGAAGATTAACTTCGGTTTGCGTCCCTTTCAGGCTTTTTGTCATGATGATAGGTCCCTCCTGGCTCTGTAGCGCTAAGGGTTATGTCGCGCCAGTAAAATATAGAAAGGCCCCCAAAATAATACTTTTTTTGGGGTCACCTTTTCCAAGTACTGTAAAAGTATAAATGCCCCCCTTTTTTTTGTCAAATAAACCTTTGTTTTTTTTCCACAAGCCAAAAAAAGACCAGGTTTTCCAGTTTTTTGACACTTTTTTGGGGGGTACTTTACAGCTTCTGGCCAAGGGTAGCCTGAAAGATAGATCTGCTATAATATATTATAACAAAAGCCCTAGTCACTGGGGGGCTCTTTTTACCCCCCTTGTAAACCCCTTAGAACCCTTCTGCCCCACCTGCGCGTAGCGCAGGTGGGGCAAAGGGTCGCTATTTCTCAACAACAAGAGTCTCGCCAGCGCCGCGTCCGAAGTTTTCCTGGGCGTACATCTCTTCGGCTATGGGACCAGGGGTCACGTAGCTCCCGGGGGTTACAGGGCGGACCAGGTAAGAGTAGCTATAGACCCCTGGCTCCAGAAGGGTTGCAAAGATACTCACCCTGTCTGGGGCTATTTCTTCATGGTCATACCAGGCGTAAAGGAAATTGTAGATGCCGTCGGTACCCGTCTCTGAATCTAAGAGCTCTAAGATAGATGGATTTACATCCTTCATGCCAAAGTCTATGGGCTCAAAACCTGCTGGAATCCTATCTTCCAGTACCAGGTTAAAGCGTTGGGTGGTAGTAAGTAAGGTTACTGTCACCTTGACAATATCGCCCCTATGAAAGCTAGTCCCAAAAGTCTCCTTACCCCCTTTTACCACCTCGTAAGAGCGGGTAAGAGTAATACCATTTCCTGTTACAGGGCTAAGATCGGGCTTTAGAAAGGCATAGGTAAGCCTTTGACAATACCATAGGGATCCTGTTCCTGTAAGATTAAATGTAGCCTTTCTCGTTTGCCCTAAATCAGACAAGGGGACAGTAAAGGCTTCGGGTTTCTGGACAAGAGAAGTAAACTTTTGCTCTAAAACAGTCTTATCCCCCAAAAGAACAGTAAGGTCCAAGTTGGGCTCCCTTTGTTCTGGGACCAGTGCGTATTTGGAAAGGGCCTTTAAGATCAAAGCAGTCCTATAGGTGCTGGAAAAATTGCCTATGCCCTTAGAAGAAGCCGCCACTGCTCTAACCAGATATGGATAGAGCTCATGGTAGGGCGCTGTATAGGTAAAGGCCAAAAGAAATTGGGCTGTTAAGTCGTCCTCTCCATAACTAAAGAGGTAGGGATAGTAAGCATCCTGGGCTTTCACCCTGGCCATGCCGCTGGAAATCTCCAATTCTCCCACCAACTCTGGAATGAGGGCAATAATGTAATCGGTGCGGTTCTGGGATGGAGGCAGAGCCGCTGCGGCCAACAAGAGGTACGCCTTGGCCAGGGGGCACAGGGCATTTTTGTTGAGAAAGAAGCTCTCCACCCGGGCGTCTTGGGGTCTTCCTGCATTAGATAGGGAGGCAGCTACTTTAATTCTTACTATGGCAGCTGCTTGCGTGCCATACCAGCCGGGAAAGCCGCGTTTTGAACCACTATTTACTAACTCCAGAAAATCCGCAGTTTGCCTTATAAAGTTGTCCAAATCAGAACTGGGAAACTCTTCCTTAGCGTCCACAAGAAAATCTAGGACATAAGCCGTAAGGTAAGCTGAGGAATAGGACCTATCCCCATAACCAGAAGCCCAGGTGCTAAAGCCATTATCGTAGTTTCTCATGCTTTTTAAGCGCTCTATGGTATTTTTCACCTGATTTTCAAGTTTTTCCACAGTCTCAGGGTCTAAATCCAGAATTTCTTTCAGCTTTATTTGATACAAGGCCCCCATGCCCTTGGAAGTCAGCTGCTCTGTGCAGTCGTAGGGATAGCTCTCCAGCCATGAGGTGGCGGCATTTAGCGACCCAATAAATGACGGGGCCACTTCAAAGCTATAGTTCCCGCGGCTCATATCTATTGTCTCAGGAAGGCTAAAAGAAAGGAGATCGCCCCCTTGGGTTCCATCACCTTCCTCCCCTTTGGGAGTTAGCTCTCCGTAACTGGCTTCCGCGATAAGGCGGTTGGTCTCAGAAACATTTAAAGAGTATTCTACCCTGTCACTTTCACCATTCATCTCCACCTGGAAGTTCACCTTGGCCTTCTGAACCTTCAAGGCCTTCACCGGGAAAAAGACTTCTAAGCTTTTCCCCGCTTCCACGGTGACAGTCTGCGACGGGTCTCCAGATGTTAGCTCTAAGCCTTCTGTACTAAAGTCCACACGAGCCTGGCCTGAAGTCTTGCCCCTATTGGTCACTATCACCCCTGCTGAAAACTCATCTCCAACTCCGGCGTAATTGGGTAGTGAGGATCTAAGAAGTAGTTCTTTAGTTACCAATAAGTCGCTTTCCCCTGTACCTGTGATGCGCCCATTACCTGTGGCCACTGCATAGACCTTGAAGGTCGTAAGATTATCTGGAAGCTTAAAGCTAACCTTGGCCTTACCACCTTCATCTAGGACCACAGCCGGTTCAAAATGGGCCACAGTCCTAAAGTCGCGGCGGAGATTGGCATCAGACCCATCCTCAAAGCCACCCCCGCCTCCGGCGGGGGTTGGTGCTCCCTTGTTGGCCCAGTTGATGCGGCCTAAGATGGTCTCCAAAGTGGAATAGGTCATTACAGTCAAAGGCTCTTTCCTATCAAAAAGGGTCTCCGGATGGAAGGCATCATCTCCTCCCAGTTGGATAATAGCCTTATCCACCACGGTTACAGCCACTTCGGCATCTTTAAATGGATTTCCGGAACTATCCTGGACGCTTAAATCAATTTCCACCTGGGCTCCAGGCTTATACTCTGAGGCATTGGCCGTGGCCTTCACCTCCAGTAAATTGGCCTTGGAAGGTATGTACAGTTGGGTGTAGCCCTTGCGCAACGTGGGTTTACCTAAGTCTACGCCATCAGTGAAACTCTCTGAGATTCGGCCCCGGGCCAAGATGACCGAGACAAAGATATTGGGGCTGTCATCTTGGGTTATGGGAATCTCTAGGACAGGGCTATCGGAAGTAAGGTCAAAGGACCTTTGTTCCCTAATGCCTGCTCGTTCCACAGTTAATAGACCAGTACCTGTTGTAAAGGGACTTTGGACCAAGATCTTAGCCGTATCCCCAGGGGCATAGCTGGTCTTATCTGGGACAAGATTAATGAGATCGTCATTGCGGACCTGCCAGCTGGCAAAATCACCACCAAAGGCATAAAAAGTGCCAGAAGCCCTGTTTTCCATACCCCCCTGGTCTTTGATCTTGGCCTGTACCCAGTAAAACCCTGATTTATCCAGGTTAAATGTGGTCTCTAAGGGGGCCTCGGCACTTACTAAGGTCTGTTTGGCAATTTCTTCGTCTTTAGATTTGGAGACCACATTATAGATCCCCCCTGGAGACAGGCGCCGAGATGTACTCCAGGTGCGCCTATAAAGCGTAAGCTCTATTTCCTGGCCTGGGCTTATGACCCCTTCAGTGTCTGTAACTATAGTATCTACATTGACGTCAGATCCCACCTGGTACAGATAACCTTGGAGCTTTACCCCTACGTAAAGGTGAGCTGGATGGACTATAAAGCTCTCAGTATGTGCCACCTCCCGGCTATCTACATCTTGGCTTACTGCAGTCAAAGAGAAGGTCCTGACAAGAGGATAAGAGCCAATGGGCAAGGTGGCGGAAAAGGACACCTTACCTTCACTATCTGAAATGGCAGTATCCGTTGCCTCATTTTTGGGGGCAAAATTTTGCCAATAGGATTCGTCGTCCTCTTCCAAGGCAAAGAAATCTGAGAAGGTAAAACCCGGGTGATTGGGAAAGGAAAAGTCAGATAATATTTCTGAACTTAAAGTCAAGTCCACTTGGGCATTAGGAAAAGGAGAGCCGTAGTGATACTTGGCCACAACAGGAAATTCTACCTTGTCACCAGCGTATTTTTCCTTGGGGAAATCTGGAAAACTAAAGTCAAAGGCCGGAGGTCTATAGTAGCGCACTTTAAGGTAGCCCACTTGCTCTTTAGCCGCACTTTCAGAATCACCGCCAGTTATTTCCAGATAGACCGCAAAGTTTCCATAGGGGTCTTCCTCTTTTATGGTGTATTCCAGCAAAACTGCACCATAAGGTGTAATCTCCGGGTCCTCGTCAACAAATACATTGTTACCATAGGGATCTTCAATGGTTACCTTAACTGTAGCGTCTGGGGACAGATTTACGTAGTCATCTCCCTGTACCCTCCTGGAGATTATCTTAAGCTTAGCCGTCTCGCCCTTCTTGTAGATGGGCTGGGAGGTTAAAAGCCAATTGGCAAAAGGACTTTTACCAAAGGGCTCTCTTAAGTCATCGTAGTCAATATTAAGATCCCAGGAATTAAAATTATTTTGCCAGTCTAAGTACCAAAAAGCCAAATCGCCATTAAAAGTAGCCGTGATAAAGAGATCATCTTCCGTTTCCACAGGGTTTGCATTGGAATTGGCCTTATCCTGGTCAAAAAGCGTAAGTCCCCCCGGGAGCTGGGCCAATCCGTTTTCATCGGTTAAGGCCTCTGCCAATACCTTTCCAGTTTTATCCCACAAACGAACCTGCACCTGGGCCAAGGGCTTTCCACTAGCCAAGCTAGTTACCCAGGCAAGGGAGTTCTCTCTACCAATCTTGGCAGTGAGGCCCAAATCAGTTATCTGAAAAGTACCTGAACTAGAACGCCCATAATAGTCTTTGAAGCCCACCACCAAGACCTTCCCTTTAATGTCATTGCCAAAAAGGGCATCTAAATCCAGTATCCCCCCAGCCGGTCCCTTGGTACTATCGGAGTTGGGTGATACCATTAACATCTTGGCCTTAACTAGGGAATCCAGCATGTTTAAGGCGTCGTTATTTAACCCGTAAGTATATAAAATTTGGTGCCAGGAACTAGTAAACCATTGAATGGCCGCCTTTTCATCCAAGGCCCAGCCGTAGACCTTAGCTTCAGCTAAATTATAGAACTCTAGACGCAGTTTGGGGGCCGAAGATGACTCTAAGGTGCCTCCAGTACTGTCTATGTTCACCTTGGGGGTATAGGAGGCGGTATCAACGCTAAATGTGGCCTGGCTTGTAAGCTTCTGCTGGTAGATATCCTCCAAACCTGGTTTTACAGTAATCTCGTAAGTTGTATTAGGACTTAAAGGGCTCCAAAAAAATATCTGCCATCTACTTAGCCCAAGCTCAGTTCCGTCCTGGGCTTCTCCTCCATCTTCTGAAATACTATCTGCGTATTCTTTCTTAAAGGCCGCCAAAGAGGGATGGGGAGGATTTATTTCTATATAGTCCAATACCTGGGGATACTTCGCAGGGTTAGAAAACTGTAGAGAAAAGTACCCCCGCTCCGCATCCATTATCCCATCAGTGACTCCGTAAGTTTCTAAGCTCACCTCTAGGGGACCGTAAGTTTGCCCGCTTAAAATAAAGATGTCTTCAGCTAAGGGTTCCAGATATTCCTTGGGGGCAAAACCTTTGGCTAAGGTCAGCTGGTACTTGGTATTCTTAGGCAAGGGACTTTGGGCCTCTACAAAGTATTCATAGCCCCTAGATCGTGTATTTTTATTGTTTAAGGAGGACCATTTAACCGGAACCTTTACCACTTCTCCGTTTTCCTCATAGCTGATAAAGCTATAAGAATCTAAGGCCTCCACCATCACATTTTGGGTCAGATATACTGTCCAAATTGGCACAAGGCCTTTTTCAGGCTCCTTATCAGTTACTTCGTCGTAATCTATGGCTCTTAAATTTGGAAGTGTGAAGCTACCTGAGACGTCTTCCCTTAAAGGAGTCCCTGACAGTGACTTTATCCCAGCCTTTAGAGTAGCCTTTAAAGTTAAGTTACTGGAAATGGGTTCTGTTGGGACAAATGCCAGGGTGAATTGGTTGAGCCACCTGTAAGATCCAGGCAAATTGGGTTCCAATACCAGATGCGAGCTGTCAAAATTGGCAAAATCCCCTAGGGCCACCATGGGCTCATCGAACATGACCACTAGCTGGGTAAAAAGAGTAATATTGCCACTGGGCAAAAACTGGAGGACTTTAAGGCTACCAGCGGACTCGGGGGCAGGGAGCTGGTCGCCTGCCGCTTCACTTGGTACAGCATCTGTCCCTTGGCTAGTGGAAGCTGCCTCTGACTCATGCCCTTCTGCAGCTGGGGCGGGGGCTTGGGCCTCATCAGTGGAGGGGGCATTACTGTCGCAGGAGATTAAAAATAGGGCCAGGACTACTGCAAGGGAAGCTAAAAATTCACGATAAATTACACGCTTAGGCATTAAAATTACTCCCCGAGGTTAAATTTTCCTCCGGACTTTTTGGGACCTACTATCTTTTTGGGCAGCTTAAAAAACTCACAGACTCCTTTGGACTCTGGGCAATACTTTCATGAGGCGTAAGGCTAATTTTAAATACCTTAACATCTCAGTTTTTCCCCTTGGGAGCCTTTTTTTCTCTAAATATACTTCAAGAGTAAAAAATTCTCTCATAAATTATCTTGAGAAGATTGCTACAGTATTTAGTATCAATATAATTTTTCCCACATTATATAGCTATACTTTCTCTTAAATTATAGAGGACTTTTTAAGCTATGATGAATAATTTAACTTATTATCCAATATCTTCTGGTTTTTAGCTATTTTAGGCTCTTGGAAGCTTAGCCCCTTTTAAAGATATTACAGCTTTTTTCTAAGCCAAGAAAACTAGAAAAGAGTCCCCTTGTAGTTTTACAGGTTAGCTCCCTTGGGACTCAAAACGGCTGAAACTTCGCTCTTTACGCCAGAGAAGTTTGTGGGAGGTGAAGCTTAGCCCTTCTTTTGGCCTCATTATCTTCTGACCAGAGGCGGTGAAATGGGAAAAGAGCTCATAGGGTCCGGCGCCTTTGCGATAGCCCAAAGAGCCAGTGAGGCTGGTGCCATATATCTCGGTTAAGGACAGATAACCTATGCTGCGAGCTGCCTTAAAAAGACCCTCCTCCAAGGGAGGAGAGGCAGAAGATATCAAAGTGACATCAGGAGGAGGAGATAAGACTAGTTTCTTTAAAAGCTGGGGAAAAAGGACCACTAGATCCCCCTTTTGCAAGGGGTAACCAGAGAGATCTGGAAAGGGAGAGATATCTATGGCTGGAAGGCGATTTAAGCGGGGAATCAAAAGGCCGTAGATAAAGCCAAAAGAGTGGATCAAAGGGACAGTGACCAAAACCCTCTTGCGGCCGGAAAAGAGAAAACTAGCGGCTTTTCCTTCCTCTTGGAGCATATCCATGGTGTGGACACTCTTGCGGCTAGCACCCAGGCCGTCCTTGTCGTAAAAAACCAAAGCCCCTCCCGGCCCCTTGTCAAAGGCCTCCTTTATTGCCTCGGCATAGGAAGAAAATTTTGTGTTGGCCTCCGGTCTTTCCAAGGATTCTCCAAGCTCCAGAAAATCGCACATAAAATTGTGGATTGCCGGTATGAAGCGGGTCAGTCCTAAATCCCCCAAACTATAGCGTTCCAAGTCCAGGACATGGGGGAACATGGGCGCCTGTCCCAAGGCGTTCTTCACCACCCCATGGGCGCAGCTCCTAATAAGGCGCAAGTAGTCAAAGGGCCCTAAAAGGCCCTTATGCCCCTGTCCAGCCATGCCATTAGGATAAATTTCCTTGATATTTTGACCAATAAGTTCCACTTCTTAACTCTTTATTGGAAAGCAGGCATAATTCGTAGAAACAGTAATGTACTGAATTTAAAGTTATCCAAAATAACCTCACAATTATAACACACAAACTTTTCGCAAGCCATTCTTTTCTTAATAATAGGCTCTTTTCTTGACCAAAATAGAGCTTCCAGAGGCAAAAAGGGGAAAAAAAGCTAGTTTTTTGCTATAAAACTGGTATTTCTTGGCTTCTATTGGCGAAAAGGCCTTAGTATAGCGCCAAAAGCCTTCGCAGAAGATTGTTAGCTCTTTGGACTTCTAGAAACGCACCCAGGGGAGCTTTTGAGGATTTGCCTCCTTTGCCCTGGTAAAAGCCCTGTCATTTTTAGGACAGCTTTAAAAGCCCTCATTTTACCCACAAAAAAGATAGCCCCTAAGGGTAAAAAGCTTACCACAAGCGCCTAAACTAGCTAACAAGGCCCCCGGCCCCATCCCCAAACTTGTGAAAAATAGCCCAAAAAACCTTAAAACGGGATTCTAACCCTAAAAAAAGATGTCACTTTAAAAACTCTTAAATTTTTTCTAGAAATTTTTTTTATTATTTTTTTGGAAGCAGATATATTTTTAAGAGATAATTTCTACTAGATATTTTTAGTAGTTAGGTTTCTGTGATATTTTTGTGTAGGAATATATATTATGTTATATAAATATAAAAGTTTTAACCCAAATTAAATGTTAAACCAGAACCGTTTTAAAATGCGACTTTGGGCTAAGACGCAAAAAT
>JAITII010000084.1 GCA_031279515.1 Deltaproteobacteria bacterium | reverse complement strand
CTGCCTTAGCTTGAAGAGGGTCGGAAGGCCCTATTCTTCCTAGCTTGGGTAGAAGCTAGGCTCTCTTTACCTCTGGATAGAAAACACCCTTAAGGGCGCTCCTTTCCAAATATTGACATTAATATGGATTTGATATTTTAGTCAGCTGGAACTTCTGGGCCCAAGACATCTATTAAGAATTAGCTGCTTTTCTTGCTTGGTACTCCATAGGCGGCTCGAAGTACCCCATGGCGATGAGTAGTAGAGATTAAGACTTTACATAATAAATAACTTTACTTAAACTGCCTAAGGAAAAGATTTGCATAATAATTGCCAAAATTTGCCTTAAGTTGTTAATACTTGGTTTTTTATCGTAGAAAGGCAGTTTCACCTTGGATAATACACCCGAAGAACCTATAGATAAAAACATTAATGAAAAAGAGGCAAGCTCAAACGCTATCACCATTATCGTAGACGAATCCCATGCGGACAAGCGCCTGGAATCGCTCTTGGCCGAGCTCTTCCCTGCCTACTCCAGGGCGAGCATGGAAAAGGCCATATATTCACACCTCGTAAGCGTGGATGATAAGTTCGTAAAGGCGAGTTTCCGCGTCAAAGCTGGCAATAAGCTTATCTTTATCCCTCCCACTACAAAAGAACTTTACCCTGTCCCTACCCCTGAATTACCCTTGGAAGTGCTCTATCAAGATGAGCATTTCTTAGTCATTAACAAGAAAGCCAAATTAATCACCCACCCCGGCTTTGGCACGGACAACGCACAAACCCTGGCCGGGGCCATTTTAGGCCACTTTCCTGAATTAGCCGGGGTAGGAGAGCCCTCCCGCCCGGGGATAGTCCATAGGCTGGACAAAGATACAAGCGGAGTAATAATAGTCGCCCGCACCCAGGCAGCTTGGGAACACTTAGGAGAGGCTTTCTCCAATAGGGAGACAGGAAAAGTCTACCTTGCCTTCGTGCTAGGCAACCCTCCCAAGACCAAAACGATAGAGTCGGAAATAGGCCGCCATCCAATAAAGCGGCAAAAAATGACCGTCTTGCCTTCTGGAGGTAAAGAAGCCAAGACGAGCTACCGGGTGCTGAAAAGATTTCCCAAAACAGGGGTGACCCTTCTCTCCATTAGGATTTTCACGGGCCGCACCCATCAGGTGAGGGTCCATATGTCCTCTATCAAATACCCAATCCTGGGCGATAAAGTTTACGGCGCAAAGATGAAAACTTTCTATGAGAAATTTCCCACCTTACAGCCCATTGTGACCCGGCAATTCCTTCACGCCAGGCGCCTAGCTGTCCCTGACCTTCTGGGAGAAAGAAAGAAGTTCTCAGCTCCCTGGCCGGAAGACTTCAAGCTTTTATTCCAGGAGCTAAGTAGGCTTGAGAGGGCCGATTAAACTAAGAGAGCCTTAAGGCGGCTAGCAAAGCTCTAAGCCCCCTTTATTGTAAGGTTTTTCTCCAAATAACAAGCCCGGCTGGAGGGACTCCAGCCGGGCTTGTTATTTGGGGGCTTTTTTGCTTCCTCAGCTTCTATATCTTCCTCTGGTTCTAAATATTGTTTCCCAGGGGACTATATATAGTAGGAAGGGGTTCCAAGTTTAGAGGACTTTTTAGGCCTCGTCATCACCTGGGGGGGTCTCGTCATAACCGGGGCCATCAAAGTTTAGGGGAGTAAGGCTTGGCCCCTTATTGTCATCTTCCACCAGAATAGTTGGCTCCTGGGCAGGCAAGAGGGCCACATCCACCACCACTTCGTCCAGTTCCAGCCTCATGAGACGAACGCCCTGGGTTCTCCGGTGGAGGACAGTGACTTCCGAGATATTGAACATGATAAGCCGGCCGGTGTTGGTTATGAGCATGAGCCTGTCATTTTCCTTCACCTTGAAGACGGCCACCACGGCACTACTAGCTGTTGTCCTTAAGGTTATAAGACCTTGGCCGCCTCTGGCCTGGAGCTTGTACTCCGAGGCCGGGGTCCTTTTACCGTAACCGTTTTCGGTTACTGTCATAAGGTCCTCACTGCGATCTGAGGAAATAGTGTCCATGGCCACTACCCTGTCCTTGTCGGACAGGCGTATGCCTATGACTCCAACAGCTGACCTTCCCGTGGAACGGATCTCGTCTTCCCTAAAACAGATGGCCTTTCCACCCCTGGTGGAAAGGACTACGGCGCTGTGGCCGTCTGTTAGGGCAGCGGATACCAGCTCATCGTCTTCCTTAAAGTTTATAGCCATAAGTCCGGACTTTCTGGGCTTATGGAAGGACGCCAAATCCACCCTTTTTACCAAGCCATTCTTGGTGGCCATAAAGACATAGCGGCCCTTTTCAGTCAGATCGTCCACTCTTAGGACAGTTGTTATCTTTTCGCCTTCCACCAGGGGTATAACGTTTACCACTGCCTTCCCCTTGGAGGTACGGGTAGCTAAGGGCACCTCATGGACCTTGAGCCAGTAGAGTCTTCCCCTGTTGGTTAAAAAGAGCAGATAACTGTGGGTAGAGGCCACATACATGCTGTTGACAAAGTCATCTTCCTTATTCTTAGTGGCCGTTACCCCCTTGCCTCCCCTATTCTGGGAACGATAGGTGGATACAGGGGTCCTCTTGATATAGCCGCCATGACTTATGGTGACCACCATGTCCTCTTCAGGGATAAAATCTTCAGGGGTCCTGGTACCAGGACCCTGGTCTGTGATAACAGTTTTTCGCTCATCCCCGTACTCGTTCTTTATGGCTATGAACTCGTCTTTTATGACCTGGTTCAAATGGGACTCTGAACCTAGAATGGACTTGTATTTTTCTATATCTTTGAGGACGGCTTCATACTCATCGTCTATGGACTTGTGCTCCAGCTGAGTCAGTTTTTGCAATCTTAAATCCAAAACAGCCTGCGCTTGGATCTCAGAGAGGGAAAAGCGGTTTATTAGGCCATTTTTAGCTTCCGCAGGGGTGGAACTGGCCCTGATGAGGGCTATAATCTCGTCTAAATGGTCCAGGGCCACCCTTAAACCCATTAGTATATGGGCCCTGGCTTCAGATTTAGCCAATTCAAAGCGGGTACGGCGGACAACCACATCTTTCCTGTGCTCTAGGAACTGAAAAAGGGCCTCTTTGAGGTTTAGAAGCCTTGGGGTCCGATTTACTATGGCTAACATATTGATACCAAAGCTCATCTCCAGCTGAGTGGTGGAGAAGAGCTGGTTCAATAAGGTATCCGCCATATCTTTGTGGGAGGTCTTTATCTCCAGAACCACCCTTATGCCATGGCGATCGCTTTCGTCCCTTATCTCGTGGATCCCGTCTATCCTTTTTTCCCTTACCATCTCATCTATTTTTTCGACTAAATTGGCCTTGTTCACCTGGTAGGGGAGCTGGGTAATGACTATGGCATTCCTCTTACTATCCTTTATGGTCTCTAAATTGGCATTAGCCCGAACTTTTATGATGCCTTTACCTGTCAGATAAGCTTCCCTTATGCCCTCGCTCCCCAAGATCAAGCCGGAAGTAGGGAAGTCGGGACCAGGAATATGCCTCATGAGCTCGGCTATAGTTATGCCCGGGTTATCCACCAGGGCCACCAAGCCGCTTAAGACCTCCCCTAAGTTATGAGGAGGGATATTGGTGGCCATTCCCACCGCGATTCCAGAGGACCCGTTTATCAAAAGCCCAGGCACCTTCGTAGGCATGACCACAGGTTCTTCCAAGGACCCATCATAGTTGGGGGTCATGTCTACGGTCTTCTTGTCCAGATCTGCCATGAACTCATGGGCCAGCTTGGCCAGACGCACCTCTGTATAACGCATGGCCGCTGGGGGGTCACCGTCAACCGACCCGAAGTTCCCTTGGCCGTCCGCCAAGGGGTAGCGCATGGAGAAATCCTGCGCCATCCTCACCAAGGTATCATAGGCAGCCTGATCACCATGGGGATGGAACTTACCTAAGACGTCACCTATGACGCGGGCACACTTCAAATAAGGCTTATTATAGTCGTTGCCAAGCTCGTTCATGGCATAGAGCACCCTGCGGTGCACTGGCTTCAAGCCATCCCTGGCATCAGGTATAGCCCTGCCTATAATGACGCTCATGGCATAATCAAGGTAGGAATTTTTTATCTCTTCTTCGATGCTGATCAGCTCAAAGTGATCGTGCCCTTGGTTGTCTTCCATAATCCTTCCAAAAAAGAGGAAAAAAGCGGCCTTTCGACCGCTTTTTTATGAGTTGTTGCTAGTTATTACTAGATCTGGGACATAACTGAAGATAGATAAATTTTACTACAATGAGCAGTGGTATGTCAAGCACAAAAGCCGATATATCCTATTTTAAAGTACTTTTTGTTGATTTTGGAGGGATTTAAATGCCTGAAGGAGAAAACTTAAGTGCATATTAAAGCTAGAAACTCTAAACAGTATGGGTATTTAATAAATACTATTTTGATAGCGCCTTATAGCTTGGCCTAAGCCGATAGGGGCAAAGACCTTTGAATAAACTTCATTTCTTAGAAAGGGAGAAAATAGTTTTAACCCCATTGGCCCCAAAGCTTCCCCTAGGCAGCCTTTTGGGGAAAATCCTAATTAAGTAAACTAAAAGATAATTTCATCATAAAAATAATAAATATTACTTAATAATAGGTATTTAAAAGTATATAACATAGTATATACTATAAAACATCATCGCAATTCTAACAATTCAGGCGCTTTGGAAAGTTTGAACAGAAAAAAGCGGCCTTGCGGCCGCTTTTTTACATTTGTTGAAGATTTCGTATCTGATTATCTAAAAATTGTAAAAGTGAGTGTAGCACAAGGATTAGTACCCTGTCAAGAAAAATTTC
>JAITII010000048.1 GCA_031279515.1 Deltaproteobacteria bacterium | reverse complement strand
AGCATGATCAAGTAATCTGTCATGGTTAGTGGCGGCAATAACTATGACATAGCTGGGCAAAGCATCAATTTGGAGAAGCAGAGAACTAACCACGCGCTTTATCTCACCAGTTTCGTGAGCATCCCCGCGCTCTTTAGCTAGAGTTTCAAATTCATCAAAAAATAAAATACACTGCCGCTCCTTGGCATATTCAAATAATTTACTTAAGCGCGCTGCTGTTTCACCAAGATACGATCCTACAAGACTTTCATATCTGACAATCATAAATGGCAACATCAGAGACTGCGCAATAGCTTCGGCAAGAGTCGTTTTCCCGTTTCCAGGGGGCCCTATTAATAGCACTTTATTCCGTGGTTCCAAGCCGTAAGATCGAAGAATATCCGAACGCATATGCTCTTCAACAAGTTCTTTGCAGCTATCAGCAACGCATTTTGGTAATATGAGGCTGTCAAAGTTTCGCTGAGGATTTTTTTCCAGCACTAAATTATCCTTGTCATTGCTATTTTTTAAAATGACATTGTGAAGTTCTTTAAATTGCATGCCATTAGAGACTTGCAGCATCTTTTCAATTCGGCTTGCCAATACCCAATGTTGTCTAGCCTGTTCTTCAGCGCATATTGCTTCCGCCACCTTGCGAAAATTAACGGAATCGTTATCTTGGCCATATTTAATGAGATCGCATATCAAATCTGCCCTTGCCACGTTTTGTTTCTCCAGTTTTTCCTTCTGTTAAGTGTAGTAATTTCAAGAGAAATTTTTCATAAATAACTACAAAAAACTACAAGACTGTCTTCTACTAGGTTTAAAGTATTTGAAAAATCTGGTTCTAATAATAGCCATGTGAGTTTGGGTTTACACTTTTTCCTAACTTACGAATGTAGTGTAGTCTGCACCACATCCATTACAAACAAATCTAGAACCATGATATTTAATTTTAACATAAAAATTTTTAAAATTTAAGCTTTTTTGGCCCTAAGCTAAAATTACCTTAGTTTATAGAACCCAACTTCAAGCTAAAGCCCTGGGGATAATGGTCTTAGGTTCTGGCTTGTAGCTCAAACTTTTTTTGCGCGGCAATAATACCTTCCTTTAAACTAGCCCATATCTTAGCTAGAAGCCATTCCCATGCCAAGCTTTCCGATTCAAGGCCCGCTGGCATTTTATTTTAGATTTTTAAAAATCTTTTAGTTTGCTTAGATCTTAAAGGCCTTCAAAATTTAAAGGCTTTTTGAAAAGCCTTAAGCTTATATAGGACACGCAAAACTCTAACAATCCAGCCTTACAAGGTTCAATTTCTATCTTTTTACACCTATGTTTTTAACAAGGCAAAATATTGAAAAAGAGACAAATATGCATACAAGGCAAAAAGTCCTGTATCACTTGATAAGATTATATTTTAAACTATAGAGTGATGTAGTAAATTCTATTGGTACTAAATATTGTGGAAGCTTTTATTTTTAATTTTCAGACTTGCTCTTAAAGAAAAAAAGCTAAAGTCCGGCTAGCTTTCCGACCCTTAGCTTTTTTAAAATATGAAAACTAGATTAGCTTTATGGCTTCTGGTGGCGGCGCAGGGACTTGAACCCCGGACACTGCGGATATGAGCCGCATGCTCTAACCAACTGAGCTACGCCGCCTGATTATCTTCTTTTGTCCCCTCTTAGAAAGCCACGAGGTGCGCCCTGGACCTCATAGAAGGTAAAAGTCTATTTAACATACTTGCCGGCTTTCGTCAATACTATAATTAGATTGAGGCGCCTTAGGCGCCCTTTTATAAGTGCCAAAATAATGCCCTAAGATAATCTGTTACCAGCATAGGGCAAAAATAACTAGTATTTTCAATAAGTTACTCGCTAAAACCCTGCCCACTAGCCAATTTTAACCCTCCTTTTAGCAATAAATGATCCCCTCTAAAGGGCGCCAGGTCTTTTTTAGAGAAAATAAACCTTGTTAGTTTGTTGAGAGCGCAACTTATGAGAAAAAATGGAAAAAATCCTTACCTTCTGGTAATATTTCCTCACCAAAGGGATAAGGATGTTTCATTGGAAACTCTGTAAGATATCCACAAACCTGGAGCTACAAATTGCCTTGAGGCCAAGAGCGCTAGAAAGCGTTTCCAAATTTTAGCTTGGAATCTTTCCCCAAATCTTTTATCTTTTAATATGTAAATTGATTAGGAGGTTATAGATATATATTATTAATATAAATTATATGTATCTAAAAGAAACAATGAACTTTAAGAATATTTTTTCCATTCTTCCCCTCATACTAATTTCCTCTTTACTTTTCATAGCACCACTTTTTGCCCAAAGTGCCACAGGGCATGTGATGCCAGCAGAGCAAGGCCCGCCCCCTGTCTTGACTGAAGAAGAAAATGCTGCCCTTACGGCTTTTTATGGCAAAA
Source organism: Deltaproteobacteria bacterium (assembly GCA_031279515.1). Lineage (GTDB taxonomy): Bacteria > Desulfobacterota > Desulfarculia > Adiutricales > Adiutricaceae > JAITII01. The sequence continues at coordinate 68,536 of JAITII010000048.1, read as the reverse complement.
ACCTCATAATATTCTATTCCGTGACCGGCAATACCCAGGATCTGGCTAACATTATCCAGTCCTTCACCAAAGGTGATCTCTATCGCATAGACACCGTGGAGACCTACCCAACAGGTGAGGACCTTATCCCCTATGCCAAAAAAGAACGTGACGAGCTCAGGGTTCCTACACTCAAGGGCGACCCTCCCAATTTAGCCGATTATGAATACATCTTTTTTGGGACTCCGGTGTGGTTCCACGACATCCCCCCTGCCACCCTGCTTTTTCTGGGGCAGACGGATTTTAAAGGCAAAAAGATAATCCCCTTTGTTACAGCCGGTGGCGGACCTGGGGACTCTATCGCAACAATTACTGCCAATGTAAGAAATGGCCAGGTGTTAAACCCTAAACTCTTAACCCGCTATACATCTCTTGCTAAAGATGAGATACAGAAAGATGTTGCCTTCTGGCTTAGCACCATCATGAACTCGGCCTCAACTGGGCACTAAAGTCTGCCAAGAAAGGCCCCAATACCAACTACTTTCAATCCCAAGGGGCGTTTCCAAAGGATAATCCCTTGGAGGGGATCATTTAATTTTTAAAGATTAAGGTAACTAAATTCCAATGTGTGCCCAGCGCCGCTTTTTTATCACCACTTTCGGCTGCCAGATGAATGCCTATGACTCCTGGCGCCTTGCCACCCTCCTGGAAAAAAATGGCTGGCAAGCAGCCGAAAGCCGCAGCCAGGCTGACTTTGTCTTTCTTAACACCTGTTCCATCAGGGAAAAGGCGGCTTTAAAGGTACTGGCACATTTAAGGGAGCTGGCACCCTTAAAAAAGCAAAATCCTTCCCTCATAGTGGGGGTAGGAGGCTGCGTAGCTGAGCAAGAAGGTATTGCTCTGTATGACAAGGCACCTACTGTAGACCTGGTGGTGGGCCCCAGGAGGCTAGCTGAAATACCTTATCTCCTCGACAGCTGGGATAAAGACTGCTCCCCAATCATCTTGGCTGGGGATCCCCCCCAAGAGGCAGTCTTTAACCCCCAAAATGTCTATCCCCTTTATCCCCAGGACGATAAAACCAATAGCCCCCTTTCTGCCTTCATTACCATCATGGAGGGCTGCAATAATTTTTGCGCATACTGCGTGGTTCCCTACTTAAGAGGCAGAGAAGTCTCTAGGCCGGAAGCAGATATCTTGGCTGAGGCAAAAAGTCTCTTAGCAAAAGGCACCAGAGAAATTACCCTCTTGGGCCAGAATGTCAATTCCTACGACCCTGACCCTGGGGCCAAAGCTTCACAAAGTGGAAGCCCCTTTTCCAGGCTCCTGGCACGCGTTGCAGCCTTGGAAGGCCTATGGCGCCTGCGCTTTACCACCTCCCACCCCAAGGATCTAGACCCCAGCCTTACTAGGCTCTACGGCACCCTACCTAAGCTCATGCCGCATATCCACCTCCCCCTCCAGGCAGGCTCTGATAAAGTGCTTTCTAAGATGGGCCGTAGCTACACTAAAGCCCATTACCTATCCTTAATAGATGCTTTAAGAAAATCCTGTCCCCAGATAGCCATAACCACAGATATTATAGTGGGCTTTCCTGGAGAGACAGAGGAAGATTTCCAAGAGACTTTAGCTATCCTGGAAAGCATCCAATTTGACTCTATCTTTTCATTTAAATATAGTGACAGGCCCAATACTAAGGCAAATAATCTTCCCAATAAATTGCCAGAAGAGGAAAAGTCCAGGCGCCTAAGTCTTATTATAGAGCTCCAGAAAGAAATAAGCCGGAAACTTAATATGGCTCTCATAGGAAGCCACCAAGAGGTGCTAGTCTATGGGCACGGCCGAGAACCCAATCAGCTTGCCGGAAGGACAGGGAACTTTAAGATAGTACATTTTCCAGGCCAAAAAGAGCTAATAGGCGAGCTTGTTACTGTTTCCATCACCAATTCCGGACCTGTGACCTTAAAAGGTGAGATAATAGACGCCTTAAATCCTACCCTCAGAAAAAGCCAGAGGGCCTAGGCTAAAAATTTGCAAACATGGTACTAAGGAAATGCTAAAACGCTACAGCCGCGAAAAAATGGCCTCCATTTGGACCCTCCAAAACCAATACGCCTCCTGGCTCAAGGTGGAACTGGCGGTGGTAAAGGCCCAAGCCGAGATGGGACTAATACCTAATGAGTCCGCTAAGGCTATCTTGGAAAAAGCCTCCTTTTCTCCGGAGAGGATTGCGGAAATAGAAGCTGAGGTGAACCACGATGTCATAGCATTTGTCACCAATGTGGAGGAAAACGTTGGGCCAGACGCCCGCTACTTCCATTTTGGACTCACCTCCTCCGACGTCTTAGATACCTCCCTGGCCTTAAGATTACTTGAGGCCTGTGCCATTATCCGCGAAGATTTACTTTTGCTTCTTAGCGTCTTGGAGGAAAAGAGCCGTGAGTATATTAACCTTCCTATCATAGGAAGGAGCCATGGGATCCACGCGGAACCCACCACCTTAGGCCTTAAGTTCTTAAGCTTTTACGCCGAATTTACTAGAAACCTTAAAAGGTTAGATAATGCCCGCCAAAATCTAGCCACCGGCCAGTTGTCAGGCCCAGTGGGAAATTACAGCTCGAAATCTCTATCTCCTAGCCTAGAAGCCAGAGCCCTCGCACTTTTGGGTCTTACCCCTACTCCCATAAGCACCCAGGTGGTCCCCAGAGACATCCACGCCGAGTTTTTCACTACCTTGGCCCAAATGGCAACTTCCTTAGAGCGTTTGGGGGTGGAAGTAAGGCACCTTGCCAGAACCGAGGTCTCTGAGGCCGCCGAGGCCTTTGGGGCCAAGCAAAAAGGCTCCTCTGCTATGCCTCACAAGAAAAACCCCATAGCAGCTGAAAACATCTCAGGGCTTGCCCGTCTAATCCGCTCTTATGCCCAGGCTGCTTTAGATAACGTGGTCCTCTGGCACGAAAGAGACATAAGCCACAGCTCAGTGGAAAGGGTTATTGCCCCTGATGCCACTATATTAATGGACTTTCTCTTAGTTAGGGCCAAATCACTCATTAAGGGCCTGGTCATTTACCCCGACAAGATAGAAAAAAACTTAAATATTACAGGAGGCCTCTATAATTCCCAGGAAATACTACTATCTTTGTGCCGCAAGGGGCTCACAAGGGTACAAGCCTACGGGCTAGTCCAAAAAGAGGCGCTTTTAGCCGCTGAAAAGGGACTTGACTTTAAGGGACTAATCTTAAATTCTGCCCCTATCCGCGAGCATTTAAGCCAAGAGGAAATAGAAGATATTTTCCACCCTGAAAGATTTTATAAATGGGCCCAAACAATCTTGGACAGAGTCCTTAATTCTAACCAAATGAAGGGCCCCCTTTAATGGAAAACACCCCCAAAATCCCCCAGCATATAGCCATCATCATGGACGGCAACGGCCGCTGGGCCGAAGCTAAGGGTTTAAACCGCACCGAAGGACACAAGGCCGGGGCTAAACCAGTCCGTGACATCCTCAAGGCATGTCATAAGCTTAAAGTTAAATATCTTACCCTCTACACCTTTTCCACAGAGAACTGGTTTAGACCTCAAGATGAGATAAAAAGTCTCTTTTCCCTTTTGATCCAATACCTGGACTCTGAAACAGCCGAACTCATGCGCCAAGGGGTGCGCCTCATGGCAATAGGCGATTTGGAGAGGCTCCCACCAGAGAGTCTTTCCGCCTTAAAGGAAACTATGAAAGAGACTAGTTCCAATAGCAGTATCACCCTATCTCTTGCCCTATCTTACGGCTCCAGGGCTGAAATCGTTTATGCTGCTAAAAAGCTCATGGAAAAGGTCGCAAAAGGCGTTTTGGATCCTAGCTCCCTTTCACAAGAGCTCTTTGCTTCCCACCTCTGGTCCTCACCACTTCCGGATGTGGATTTGCTGATCCGCACAGGAGGTGACAAGCGCATCTCCAACTTTCTTCTCTGGCAGCTCGCTTACGCCGAATTATATTTCACCGACATCCTGTGGCCAGACTTTGGGCCGCGAGACCTAGAAATAGCAATAAATGATTTCCAGAGTCGCAAAAGGCGTTTTGGCAGGGCTTAAAAAACCCCCTCTTGGATTATTTTATCTAAGTGAATTTAGAGCTTTGCTTCTTTATTTAGCTTACAGATAAAAGACCATACTTTGCTACCAATTTATTTTCTTTTTTCTCCCTAGGATAAAAACCTTTGTTTTATTAAAAAAGAGGCTCTTTAATAAGGGAAGGAAATAATACTTACCTTTATTGTCAAGGGGAAATATTCTTGCTAGAATAAAAAATTACATTTTTTCCCCTTCTTTTTAAATTTATTTTTTACCATGCTACTAGAAAACTATTAGGATAAGCCCAACGCAAAACCCATTAGGATATCCCATGCCCAAAAAAATCTCCACAGATTCTGCCCCGGCGGCCATCGGCCCCTATTCCCAAGCTTTAGTTAGCGGTAACCTCGTCTTTGTCTCTGGACAGCTTCCCATAGACCCCAAGACCGGCGAGATGCCAGCTGACATTTCCGCACAAGTAAAAAATTCCCTTAAAAATATCCAGTCCATAGTGGAGGCCTCTGGGAGCTCTTTGACCAAGGTCCTAAAAGTCAGCATTTTTCTAACCGATCTTGCCAATTTCCAGACTGCCAATGAGGTCTATGCCACTTTTTTTAAAGAGCCATACCCAGCTCGCTCCACAGTACAGATCTCTGCCCTACCCAAAGGAGCCTTGGTAGAAATTGATGCAATTGCCGAAATCTAGCCTGCATGAAGATTATAAACTTGCCCATAGAAGAGCTTAGCTGCCCATTTACCTTTTCCTGGAATAGACCCTTAAATGCCCTAGTTAGCTCCATCAAAGAGCTAGGCCTCATACACCCCCTTTTGGTCTGGCAAAAGCCGGGTGAGTATATAGTCATCTCGGGGACCAGAAGACTACAGGCCTTAAAAGAGCTCTCTATTGCAATGGTGCCAGTCCTTTTAGAAGAGGATTTTACCCGGCACATTAGTACCTGTGGCACAAATCCCTTAGAGACTATTTTAAAGCTAGCCATAGAAGAAAACCGGGAAAGAGGCTTTAATGCCGCTGAAAAGGCACTTATTGCCAATCTTATTTCCGAGCTTCCCGATGGCAGCTCAGGGAAAAAAGATTTAATGGGCCGCATGGATCTATTGGCTCCCAATATCTACAAGGCCTGTCTTAAAGCTTGCGAGCTTGGCCCTCTTTTTCTAGACTCACTAGCCTGCGGCAGCCTGGATCTGGAAAATATCCACGCTATGGAAAGTTTTACGCAAAGCGCCAAAGAGGCCGTTCGCGGCCTCTTCCATCATCTAAGCATGAGCTATCAAAAAAGAAGGCTCTGGTTAGAGCTTTTAAACGATCTGTACCTGCAGGGTGGTACCCACATAGAAAAGCTTTTAAGCTCCCAGCCCTTTGTAGCTCTAGGGCGCCATGAAGAGGCCGTCGGCAGAGATTACCTATATTCTCTTCGCTACCCCAAGCTAACCCAGTATCTAAAAGAGCGCCATAAGCTCATTATCGAAATGGGCCTCAATGCAAAAACCAAGCTTCACTTAAACGATAATCTAGAAGATACCCGCCCTTCTTTAACTATTAATTTTACCAGCCCAAAGGAGCTTATCTTAGAGCTTCAAAGAGTACTTGAGATAGCCCAAAAGCCTTGCTTTAACCAACTGTGGGACCTACCTTGGAAAGACAAAAACTAGATATCTTCACTGAGGAAGAATTCCAAGGCCTTCCCATTTTGGAAGGCAAAAAATATAAAGTTCTTCCCAGCCTCCCTCCCAGCTCCTGGAAAAACTATAAAGAGGGTTCACTTATCTTATGCCGCCATAAAGGCTCATTTTTAAGGCCTTGCCCGGCTACCCCACAGTACAACTGCTGCGGGTTGAATATCTTTCACTTTGGCCAGGGCTGCTCTATCTCCTGCTCTTACTGCATCCTCAATGCTTATTTAGGAAGCGAGGCCATGGTGCTCTTTGGCAATATTGACGAAGGCCTTAGCTCTTTAGAGGAGTATCTAAAGCAAGTTGCCAAAGACCCGGATGGTGATTTTCCCTTAGCTGATACCTCGCCCCGCTCCCACAGGTTTTGCACTGGGGAATTTACCGATAGCCTTCTATTGGATGACGTCACCCATCTGGCAGCTAAACTGGTAGAGCTCTTCTCAAAGTATCCCCCAGCCCTTTTGGAGCTTAAGACCAAGACTTGCCAGATTCAAGAGCTCATAGGACTTTCCCACGGCCAAAGGACTGTTGTAAGTTTCTCAGTTAACTCCCCTGAGGTGGTAAGTAAAGAAGAACCTAGGGCTGCTACCCTCACAGCAAGGTTAAAAGCAGCAGAAAAGCTAACCCGCTGCGGCTATCAGGTGGGCTTCCACTTCGATCCCCTTATCCACTATAAGGGTTGGGAGAGGGGCTATCAAAAAACCGTAGAGACTCTCTTTTCCATAGTAGACCCCCAGGCCATAGCCTGGATCTCTTTAGGATGCTTTAGATACCTTCCTAATCTAAAGCCCTTGATGCTCCAAAAAGGGGCAAAAAGCCTCTTTAGCGAGGAATTCATAAAGGCCGATGACGGCAAGATGCGCTACCCTAGGCCACTGCGCTACCTTATGTACCGCACCCTCATGGACTTTTTGGGAGAAAAACTTAGCCCCTCTACAATCCTCTACCTCTGCATGGAAAGCGGGAGACTCTGGAATGACCTTTTTGGTTACGACCCTGGCACCCCGGGTCTTACCAAGATGTTCCGCCCCCCTTTTAGCCCCATAGCCCCCTAAGACAAAGCCTAAGTCCCATGAGCCGGACTATTTTGGCACAGATCCAAAAGCTGGTGCCTAGTTGCCCCAGCCTTAGGGCTTAAAAAGCTTCCAAGCTCTCTAGAAATATCTTCCATATTTCGGAAAATAATCATAGTTTAAGCTACACTTAGCCTTTTACCTGGCTTTGACCCCTTTCTTACCTTGACCAGGGGGGCCCCCAAGTTGCGTGGCAACCCCTAGCTAAGCGCCAAGGCAAGAGGCGCGTAAATTCTTACCCCAGGGGCAAAATTAGCTTCTTTATCTTCTTTAACTCCCTTTGTCAGGAAAAATTTTTGTCAATTTTTAAAGCCTTTTTAAATGTCAAATTATGATCTTTGATATCAAAACTAAATAGTCAATTTTTCTAAATTTACATTACGAAAAACCACAATGTGGGTATTTTTTCTTCTATATCTCTTTTTATTGACCATCCTTGAAAGACTTGAATTTTAATTTTCAAAAATTTAACTAGAAATTTAAGGCACTTAGTAGGTAATTTTTGTCAATAAATTAAACTTACATAAATAACTAACATATACAATAATTTACTATAATTTACATCCCACATAAATTTAATTGACGGCGGGTCAAAGAAAACTAGAAAAAATAATTGTGAAATTTTTAATTAGTGATTTATAATACTTATAGTATTGACCGGGGGGTGCTGGGGCTGTAAATCACCCGCCTTAGGGCACCTGGGGGCCTTTTTCCCGTCACAAACACAAGAAAATTAGGCCATCCCATGATTAAATCGTTGATTTATCTAAATAAAATCCCAGCTTGCTTATGTAAAGAAAAAATTTGACAAAAAGCTTTTCTTATGTTGTAATAACTCTAAACAAGCTACTTATACTGTGGCCTGTCCTTGACCTTCTTCAAGATTTTTAAAGAAAAATCCCCTAAAAATCAAATATTGGCAAAGCTAAGGTCGGCAATCCAATATTGGGAATGAATGTAAGGCCTAGAATATACCCTCCACAATTCAAATACGATAGCTGATAACATCAGATAAATATAGATTCTAAGCCCCCCCTTTCCCGCTTAACCTTGTGGCGTGCCTTGAGGATTATGCCTAAAACGCCCCTGGTTCCAAATTATATTAATTTAAGGAGTACCCATTTATGGGAAGTACCTCACCCGGTCAAACCGTTGACCTGACAAAATTGGAGCCCGTTTTCGAGAAGTTCGTAGATGTTACCAAAGGCTCCCTGATCCCCGTGCTTCAGGCGGCCCAGGACACCTATGGGTATCTACCCTTCAAGGCATTAGAGGCCATAGCCAGGCATCTTAAAACTCCAATCAGCCAGATATACGGAGTGGTCACTTTTTATGCTCAATTCAGGCTCACCCCTAGGGGCAAGCATATCATCCGTTCCTGCCAGGGTACCGCTTGTCATGTCCGCAATTCCGCCCGCATACTGGAAACCCTAAAGACCACGCTGGGCGTAAAGCCCGGTGGTACCACGGAAGACCTTAAATTCACCTTAGAGACAGTAGCCTGCATCGGGGCCTGTAGCCTAGCTCCGGTCATGATGGTGGATACTGACGCCCATGGTCGCCTAAGACCTGATCGCATCTCTAAAATCTTGGATTCTTACTCCAACTAAGCCGAGGGACAATATACATGACACGCACCGAAACTCTTTCGCGCCTCACGTCCGCAGCTGACCTGGACGTTCTGAAAAACAAGGTCCTCCCTAGACTTCAAGTACGCAAGGATCCGAATGCCAAACCCTATGAGGGCGTAACGCATAATATAATGATCTGCTGCGATACTGGCTGTACCTCCTCAGGTTCCAGAAAAATAGTGGATGCCTTTGAAAAGGATCTAAAAGCCAAGGGTCTAGACAAGTCAGTGGAAGTGGTCATCATTGGATGCCACGGCTTCTGCGAGATGGGACCTCTTATCGTTGTTTACCCCAATGATATCTATTATGTCCACCTCACCCCGGACGATATCCCCGAGATAGTCGACGAAACTATTAAAAACGGCAATGCCGTAGAGCGCCTGCTCTACCAGGACCGCGAGACCTTAAAGCCCATAGTCAACTACAAGGAGATAGAGTTTTACGCGAAGCAAAACCGTATCCTTTTGACCAACTGCGGCCACATCAACCCCGAAGACGTGATGGAATACATCGCCAATGACGGGTACAAGGCCCTGGCCAAGGCCCTTACCATGAAGGACAATACCGATGCCCTCTTGGAAGAGGTAAAAAAGTCAGGCCTCCGCGGCCGTGGCGGCGGCGGCTTCCCCACCGGTCGCAAGTGGGATCTCTGCCGCAATGCCCCGGGTGATAAAAAGTACATAATTTGTAATGCCGACGAAGGTGACCCAGGGGCCTTTATGGACCGCTCCATGATGGAAGGCGATCCCCACAGGCTCTTAGAAGGCATGATCATTGGCGGCCTAGTCATAGGGGCAGACGAGGGTTATATCTACTGCCGCGCTGAATACCCCCTAGCCATTAGGCGCCTTAACAATGCCATCGCCCAGGCTGAGACCTTAGGCCTCTTGGGTGATAACATCTTAGGTTCTGGCTGGAGCTTCCACCTGCACATCAAAGAGGGAGCAGGCGCCTTTGTGTGCGGTGAAGAAACCGCACTCATCCACTCCATAGAAGGCAAACGCGGCATGCCCACCGCTCGCCCGCCCTTCCCTGCCATCAGCGGACTCTGGGGGAAACCCACCAACAATAATAATGTTGAGACCTGGGCCAATATCCCCGGCATCATCCGCAATGGCGGCGACTGGTACGCCTCTTACGGAACTGCCAACTCCAAAGGCACCAAGGTCTTTGCCTTAACTGGCAAGATCCGCAATACAGGCCTAGCTGAGGTCCCCATGGGCATCACCATGCGGGAGATCATCTTCAATATCGGCGGAGGCATCCAGAACGACAAGAAGTTCAAAGCCGTCCAGATAGGTGGACCTTCCGGGGGCTGCTTACCTGAATCCATGATAGACAGACCCGTTGACTACGACTCTTTAATAGAGGCCGGCGCCATGATGGGTTCCGGAGGACTCGTGGTGGTGGACGAGGACACCTGCATGGTGGACCTAGCCCGCTTCTTCTTGTCCTTCACCCGCGATGAGAGCTGCGGCAAGTGCACCCCCTGCCGTGAGGGTTCCACCCGCATGCTCAACATCTTAAATAACATCACCCAGGGTAAGGGACTCCCTGGCGACATAGAGCTCTTAGAAGAACTCGCCCGTAACATCAAGCTGTCGGCCCTCTGCGGTTTGGGACAGACCTGCCCCAACCCCATTCTGTCCACCATTAGGTATTTCCGCCACGAATATGAGGCCCATATCTTCCAAAAGAAGTGCCCTGCCGGCCAGTGTGTGGACCTCTTGACCTATTGGATCGACACGGAAAAATGCATCGGCTGCGGCGCCTGCAAAAAGGTCTGCCCGGCGGATGCCATCGACGGCAACAAGAAAGAACCCCATGTCATCGACGTCAGGAAATGCATCAAATGCGGTTCTTGCATAGACGCTTGCAAAAAGCAAAAAGCTATATCCAGGAAGTAAGGTACCCCCATGAGTAAAAACGTAACTCTGACCATCGATAACCAGACTGTTACCGTGCCGGCCGGCGTCACCATCTGGGGGGCTGCCCGCAAACTGGGCATCAATATCCCCACCTTATGCCACCACTTTGACGTTAAACCCTACAGCGGGTGCCGCGTCTGCGTGGTCGAGGTGGTAGGCGGCAGGGCCTTGGCCGCCGCCTGCTCCTTCCCGGTGACTGACGGTTTGGTAGTGCTTACTAATTCCCCTAAGGTCCGCGAGGCCCGTCGCCTGGTGGTGGAACTCCTTTTGGCCAACCACCCCCACGAATGCCTCACCTGTGACCGCAACCAAAACTGTGAACTGCAGAAACTGGCCTTGGACCTCGGAGTAAAAGAGATCCGCTTTGAAAAGGCCAAACCCACCTGGGAAATCGACAACACTTCCCCTTCCCTGGTGCGTGACCCCAACAAGTGCGTCCTCTGTGGCCGCTGCGTCCGCTTCTGTAGTGACAAGCAGACCTGCGCGGTCTACACCTTCGCCAACCGCGGCTACAGCTCCATCGTGACCCCTGCCTTTGGCAAGGGCCTAAGGGAAGTGGCCTGCACCCTTTGCGGACAGTGCTCAGTCATCTGTCCGGTGGGTGCCATCACAGTAAAAGACGACACCGAACTGGTCTTAAATGCCATAGACGACCCCGAAAAGGTGGTGATTGTTCAGACCGCACCCTCTGTGAGGGTGGCTCTAGGCGAGATGTTCGGCGAAGCCCCGGGCTCCATAGTCACGGGCAAGATGGTGGCAGGCTTAAAGCGCCTGGGCTTTGATAAGGTCTTAGACACCAACTTCACTGCCGATGTCACCATCATGGAGGAAGCCACAGAATTCCTCCATCGCCTGGAAGCCAACAAACACATGCCCATGATAACCTCCTGCTCCCCAGGCTGGATAAACTTCATGGAGATGTTCTATCCGGAGCTGGTGGAACACCACTCCTCCTGCAAGAGCCCTCAGCAGATCTTCGGCGCCCTGGTAAAGACCTACTATGCGGAACTGGAAAAGATAGACCCCGCCAAGATAGTGTCTGTGTCCATCATGCCCTGCACAGCCAAGAAATTCGAGTGCACCCGCCCGGAAATGCACGCCAGCGGCTTCCAGGATGTGGACATAGTCTTGACCACCAGGGAACTGGGTAAGCTCCTAAAGAGCTGTGGGGTTGACTTTGAAGGATTGAAACCCCTCCCCTATGACCCGGTCATGGGCATAGGGACTGGTGCTGCCACCATCTTCGGCAACACCGGAGGCGTCATGGAAGCGGCTCTGCGCACCGCCTATGAGGTTGTCACCAAGAAGACCTTACCTGCCGTAGAATTTACCCAAATCCGCGGCTTGGGAGGCTTAAGGGAGGCGGAGATAGATTTAGATGGCACCAAGATAAAGGTAGCCATAGCCCACGGTCTAGGTAATGCCCGCCAAGTTATGGAGTTAATTAAGGCCGGAAATCCGCGCAAATGGCACTTCATAGAGGTCATGGCCTGCCCTGGCGGCTGCATCTCTGGTGGCGGACAGCCCATCACAAGCGACATCAACTACAGGGCCAAGCGCATCAGAGGTCTCTACGACGACGACCGCCATCTTAGCCTCCGCAAGAGCCACGAGAACCCCGAGGTCCAGGCCTTGTACAAAAATTACCTCCAAAAACCCGGAGGAGAGCTCTCCCATAAGCTCTTACACACAACTTATCACAATCCCCACATGGACCTTTACACCTAAAAATTGTAAAGTTCCAATCTACATTAGGGCCGGCTTCGCCGGCCCTTTTTTTATGACTAACAACTTTTTATGACTAAAAATTTTGAGTGCATTTTAAATCTAAAATATCCTTAAATAAAAATCATATTAGCTATGCGTCACAATTGAATCAATGATTTAGCTTCTATTACAAGATAAATATCAAGCTTAAGAAGCTACGCTATGTTAACATCGAAGTTAGTTTATCGTTAATTTACGATCTTCAAATTTCATGTGCTATAGTTGACTATATCGCAACAAAACAAGAACTTTACAATAAAGATTCAATCACAAAAAGGGCAAGCATAAAAAATGTACAGCCCAATATTTACGTAATATCATTATTATAAAACCCTACATAAAGTATGTCTAGTCTAAAATAAGACTGTGGAAGGTTTTCTTTGAAGGTTTAAGATTTTTGAAAGAAATCCTTGACATCATCTAAATGGAAGATTAATATCGGGTAAATAATTTATTTTTACATTTAGGTCTAAGAGCTTTTTTGCCTAGTTCCTACATCGTTACTTAAAAGATCCCACAAGTTAATTATCAGAGACAGCTCTTTTAACTCCTCGTTTAGGACAATATCCAGTCCTATGATATACCAAGATTTGCCTAACAAATGTCACTTGGCCCATAAGAGCCGTATTAGTATAGTTGCACTTCAGCCTTTCTCTAGAGTAAAACTTTTGTTCAGCGAATCAGTTTTGACTTGGTATATTTACTGCTTATACTCTCATTCCCTCACCCCCTCCCTCATTCTCTCTTGAACTCTCTCATTCTCTCTCTCTCTCTCGCTCACTTTCTCACACACACTCCTCAATAAATAGGGGTAACAGATATAGTAACTTAAAATAATCTAATCCCATTGGAGAACAACACATCTATATCATTAGAAGGGGAACTTTTATTTGACCACCTTAGGGAACTTCGCGGCTGCTTTTATCTGGGGTGGTTTTTAAAGATCACGACGTAAAAAGTTGCTCCCAAAAACTGAACTTATAGGGTTAAGCTGAGTAAAATGAGAAATTAATTTTTAAGTGTTCAAAGCTTATCTAAAATTTTCAATGAATTGCTCACATGTGAAGTATTCTCAGAAGTTTTTAAAGTAAGAAACTTTGCTTCTTTACTCAAAGTGAACAACCACAAAATTTTTGTGGTTTTGCAGTGGTGAATAGAGAAAATGAAATATTAATTTGCTTTTCTAATTTACGCACATTCTTAAGAACTTACTCTGGCAAAATGCCTCATCAAGCTGTCCATGTGGTTCAGATCATGAATTTCCAGAGAGAAGTTAGCAAGTTAAGTTGTTACATCAATATTCACCTAATTTCTACAAAACCTAGTTGCATTTTTTGTATTATCGCTATTAACACTCACTCATTCTTTGTGCTTTCATAAAATGCCTGGCATCAACATTTCACATTAAGTTTAGTCAAATTTACAGTCTTTGAACCATAATTTCCTCAGATGACCTGCTATTATTTGAAAGGATAATTAGAACATGAAATTAATCACGAAGATTTTTATAGCTTTTTTCATTTTGTTTGCTATTTTTATTACAAATATAAATAATGTACATGCACAAATTGATTCAAATCTTGATACGGTAATTGTTATAGGACAACTTTATGATAAATTCGGTAATAGAATTACTGAGCAGTCATATTACCGTACAGGAGGTGATGTAACAGTAATTGATAGAAAAGATATTGAAAACAATCATTATCAAAATATTACTGAAGCAATTAAAAGTGTTCCTGGTGTCCAAGTATCAGGTACTGGTCATAACGCTAATGTTGTTGGTATGACAGGTAGTGGTCCAAATTATGCAAATGAATTATCGATAAATGGAGATACTAATGTCGTTATTTTGATTGATGGAATCAGAATAGGCAACGAAGCTATGGATGTTGGTGGCCTTGGAGGTGGTGCTAGGGTCATGCTCAACATGATTACTGCGATAGACTATGTTGAGAATATTGAAGTCATAAAAGGAGCCAGTGCCTCAATTTATGGAGCTGACGCTACCGGTGGTGTAATAAATATTATTACTCGAAAAGGTGCCACAGAGCCTTCAACAGCTATCAAATTAGCAGGAGGTTCTTTCCACAGTTATAATATATCTGCCTTTCATTCCGGTTCCACTAAAGATAATAAAACACGTTATTTCTTTGGTATAAATCGTGAAAGAAATGGTAATACTGATTATAAAGATGGTATTACAGGAAAGACAGAAAATTTTTTAAATACCCATTACAGGGCAGACGCGATTATTTTTCGCCTTGATAGAGAGCTTACCCAACAACAATCTTTAAGTTTTTCTTACACCCACACAAATTCTTTGGCTGGCAATCCAACTACAGCTCCCGAATATTCAACAATGTACAGACTTTGGAACGGCGATTTATATGCTGACAGAGCACTGAGCTATTACAATCCAGGGTATAGGAACTGGTTTTATCTTGGAGCTTTATATAATAATTATGTTAAAACACAAAATAACCAGTACACATTTCAGTATGTTTTTCATAAAGACAACAATATACCAAGTTTCATACGTTTATATGTAGAGCGAAGCAGAATAGGAGTTATGGATTATGCTGGTAATGGTGGGCTTATGAATAAACCTCCCTCTATATATATGAATGAAACAGCAATTCAAAATATTTTAAAGAAACGACATCCAATAAGAAATTATTTAAACAATCTTAGTATTGATTTTCAGTTTGCTAAAAAACTGTCGAGACATAATTTAATTCTAGGGATGCAATATAGAAAAAATGACTATAGATGGATAAGGGTTAATAATAACGGGAATGATGGTAGTTTTGACGTGACAGGTATCACAGAAATTGATTCCAAAAGGGACATATTTTATGCCTGGATACAGGATACAATTGAAATTAATGATCAATTAACAATTGCTCCAGGACTTAGATATAGCTATTACAGCCATATAAGATCAAATTATGATGGACAAAATCGAAATTATGAATCTACACGACAATTAACATATGATTTACAATCAAATTTTATGTTTAATTCTTCAACAAGCATGTATTTTTCAGTGTCAAGTGTTTTTAGGCCTGTTACTTATATGGAATTTGACAGTGAAACACCCTTAGAAAGACTTAGGGATGAAAAAGGTCTTAATTGGTCATTGGGTTTTAATAAACGATTCTCTGATACAACAATTATAGACATTAATTTCAGCTATCTTGATATGTCAAATGCTATCGGACGCTATCCTGTCTGGAATGAGGCCACATCAACTACTACCACACGTTCTGTCAACGCTAAGCAAAAAAAACGAGCATTTAATATTGCCATAAATCATGAGTTTAATGAAAACTGGCAAATACGGGCTTCATACTCCTACGTGTCAGATAAATTTAAAGCTAAAAATTGGCAAATAATACCTGTTGTCAATGGTACAACAATTGATGATATGATCAACTCATATAGGCCAAGAAATATTTATCAATTGGATCTATCTTACTCATATAAAGATTTGAATATAGACTTAACGTCTGAATTGCTATCTGGACTGGATAGCAGATATTTTACAGACACCTCATTTTTTATTATGGGTGTTAATGTTAACTATCGAATAAAACCACAGATAAACCTCTTTCTGAAAGTTGACAACATCACAAATGAAGCCTATGAAACCAAAGCCAGAAACTTTTTTGGTAAAGGAGCTTACCCACAACCAGGCCGTAGTTTCATGCTTGGAACTCAATTTAACTTTTAAATCGTCAACAACAGTATGTCTTCAGGGTATCAAACAGACTAGGTTTTTATCTCGTTGATTCAGATGGATTAAATCCTAATCATGAGAGCCCATTTGAAAAATGTAACGGTTCCATTAATCAAATATAATGAAATCTGCCAGTTTTCCAATTATCATTTTATAAATTATCTGCTATAATCAGAAGGGGCGTTTCGGTCAATGCCCCTTCTGACTTTATCATGTCACATAATTTAATAAGTAACGTTTTTTGAATACTTTATTGTTGACTCGAAATAATCGCTCGATTATAATTTTAATGTTTACAAATTATTAAGCTATATTTGTTTCATTCTAAATCCATTACCAAGGGGCACAGTGTATTACAGAAATACTAGTTGTACAATTATTATCAATGAGTTTCGATGGCACAGTTTGTAAAAAGAAATTATTTGCAAACTTGTAATTTTTGATGTATTCTCAGAAATCATTATATGATGAAAATTTGCTTGAACTTATGCACCAGTTAGTAAGATTTTTTATCATGAATTAGTTATATTATTGGAATCATATCATAGTTGGCTAGAATTATTTAATAAATTTATATGGGATGAGTTATGTATAAAAATTTAATTTTTATGATCTCAGTTGTATTATTCTCTTCTATATTTGTTGAATATACTTATGGGAATGATTTATTAACAACTAATGAAGATTATGATAAAGAATATCATCCTGTTTATATAGATAATTTTGATTCTTATGGGCAAAAAATACAATTAATATTCTATGAAAAACCACGAAGAGTTATTGCTGTCGGTGAAAATGCCGCCAAAACAATTTTAGCCTTGGGATTATCTGATAGCCTTGTCGCAATTGTTGAAACTGTTGAAAATGGTAAACTATTGAAAGAATTATATCCACTTGACTTTGAGAGTGAAAATTTTTTAGTCCTTTCAAAAATCGATAAAGAAACAATTTTGATGCTTGAACCTGATCTTATTATAGCTTGGCAATCAAGATTTAATGACAAAATGCTAGGAACAACATATTTTTGGCACCAAAGAAATGTTATGACATATATTCCTCCTTCAACTGTTGAAACTGATAAACCAAAAACTTTATCTCAAGAATATCAGTATATTCTTGATATAGGTAAGATTTTTAATATAGAAGCAGAAACAAATAATTTAGTTTCTGAAATGAATTTACGCATTGATCAAGCAGCTAATAATGTTAAATATAGATCATCACCAACTGTCTTAATTCTTGCTTTTTCCCGTGATTTAATTATAAGTTATGGTGCGAATAGTCTTCCTGGAGACATAGTAAAAAAAGCAGGGGGAGTTTTACTTACTACACCAAGATACATAAGTTATGAAGAACTCTTACAACTAAATCCAGATGTAATGTTCATAGTACGGCTTGATTCAAAATTTAAAGAAACTGAAAATTCTATTTTACAAAAAAAAGTTTTAAGAAATCTTAACTGTGTTAAAAATAAACGGATATATGCATTATCAATTCATTGGCTATATAATAGTAGCGTTAGTTCTATAGATGGAATACAAGCAGTTATAAAAGGACTATATGGAGAACTATAAAGATATATATCAACTTAAATATAATACGCCATTATTCATTATTATGTTGATACTAATTGTGGCTTTAGTATTATCCATGTTTATTGCACTTACTTTAGGAACAACAGATATAAGCACAAAAAAAATATTACAACTTTTTTCTGACATCTTAAAGGGGAAAGAATCATCAAACACACCACTTTACGATGTTATAATTTTGCTACGCATGCCAAGAATAATACTCGCAGTTTGTATTGGCATGGGCCTATCAGTCTGCGGAGTGGTTATGCAGGCTATTGTCAGGAACCCTCTTGCCGACCCTTATATTCTTGGTATCTCTTCGGGCGCTTCTTTAGGAGCAACTGCTGCCATTTTGCTCGGGATAGGGTTATCATTCGGTGAGAACTATGTGGGATTTTCTGCATTTTTGGGAGCTATGATTGTAGCTTTTTTGGTTTTGTTGATTGGCAATCTAGGTGGTTCATCCAGTTCAGTCAAGCTATTACTGGCTGGGATGGCGCTAAATGCCGTTTGCTCAGCTTTTTCAAATTTTATTGTGTACTTCGCTGGGAATATGGAAGGCATGCAAAGCATTGCATTTTGGATGCTAGGGAGTCTTGCAGGAGCAGAATGGAGTAATTTAGCTATTATTGTCCCTATCACCTTGTTAATTATATTTTTCTTCTATACCCAGGCTAGAATTTTTAATCTAATGCTTTTGGGTGATGAAATTGCAATAACATTAGGTAGAGATATGCGGTCATATCGTCATATATATTTGCTATTAAGTTCACTTTTAGTAGGTTTTTTTGTTTTTGTTGCTGGTATGATAGGTTTTATAGGACTTATTATTCCTCATATCACTCGCATGTTGATAGGAACAGACCATAAACAATTAATACCTATCAGTGCCATCGTTGGTGGCATTTTCCTTCTTTGGGCAGATATACTATGCAGGAGTTTATTACCAAGCACAGAACTGCCCATCGGTATTTTGACATCACTCATAGGAGCACCTTGCTTCGTATATCTACTGGCAAAGAAAACTTATGGATTTGGAGGTGATAACTGATGCGTGTTGAGTTAGCTAACATCAGCTATAAGATTAACAAAAAATCACTTATAGAAAACATCTGCATGAATATAAATCCAAAAGAATTTGTGGGTCTGATTGGTCCAAATGGTAGTGGGAAAAGTACAATCTTAAAATGTATATATAGAGTCTTAAAGCCAAGTAACGGTGCAATATTTTTTGATGGGCAAAATATCACTGAATTGAGTATAAAGGAATCTGCGCTTAAAGTTGCCGTTGTCGTTCAACATAATTTTACTTCTTTTGACTTCGATGTTTTAGATGTTGTACTCATGGGTCGCTCACCTTACAAAAGACTTATGGAAGCAGATAATAAAAATGATTATGATATAGCACATCAAGCTTTAGTTATTGTTGGATTAGAAGGTTTTTCGAAGAGAAAAATTTCTACTCTTTCAGGCGGAGAACGACAAAGAGTTATCATAGCACGTGCTCTTGCACAAAAAACACCTTGTCTTATCTTAGATGAACCAATAAATCATCTCGATATAAAATTTCAACTACAAACAATGGATATGATCAAAAAAATGAATGTCACCGTCATTGCAGCAATTCATGATTTAAATATTGCAGCAACATATTGTGATAATATTTATGCGATAAATAATGGAAGAATTGTTGCTCAAGGCAAACCTGCACAAATTTTCACTACGGAATTTATCCACGACATTTTTGGTGTCCAGGCCAAAGTAGAAACCTGTTCGGAAACAGGTTTTGTAAATATTTTATATAGAAATGTGTGAACTATAACTTATCAAATTGGCCTTTAAGCTTTCAGCAGAGGGGCCAATCCCATCTTTCTGCTCATTTAAAATAACTTTAAATAAAAAATCCTAGCCCCATGAAATAATAGACTAAAACCCTAGCCAGAGCGCATCCTGGCTTTTTGCCAGAAACTTATGCTAAGTGCGCAAAGAGGTACATTATTTGCGCATTTTTTTTGTATTTTACATACGGCGGATAAAGGAAAAGGAGCCCTGGCCCAGCATAAGTGAAATTGCACCCTTAATAATGATGTCCCTTAGCGCTTTTCTGCGAAGAGAAGAAAAATGAGCTAACAAAGTGGTCAAAAGAAAAGAGGGCTATGCCCCTTTTCTCTTGCGCCATCGCTGCGAGTTTTTTTAGCCCTAGCTACCTATTATCTCTTTTTACGGTAAGAGTCCCTTGGCCGCAGCTAAAACCAGGCTATAGACCGGAGACGGAAAGACGCCCAAGAGGAACACTAAAAGACCTAAAAAGAGGGCCCCTATATAGCTGTAAGCACTGGTGTCTGTAAGGTCTATGACTTTCACTGGGCCCTCCGGGACCTCGCCTTCGGCTGTGGTGACTACCGCGCTTGCTGCAGCGCTTGCTACTGCACTAGCGGTTTCTAAGGGCTTTTTTGAGGCCTTTGGCTTTGCCACATTTTTGAATGGGTCTTCAGTATAGGCGTGCCGCACTAAGGATAGATAATAGTAGATAGCAATGGCGCTATTGACGCAGACCACTATCACAAGCCAGTCGTGCCCGTGGCCCCAGAGACTTGTAATAAGCCACAGCTTTCCAATAAAACCCACGGTAGGCGGGAGACTCACTAGGGAAAAAGCCGCTGCTGCTAAGCAGAGAGCCAAAACAGGGGACCTTTCAGCTAGACCGTTTAGGTCATCGTAGGTGAGGTTACGGCCGTCTTGTGAGATGCGGCCTATTACCCAGAATGCCAAAAGGTTCATAAAAAGATAGGCCATGGCGTAGAAGGCCGCTGCTGCCAAACCCTCGGCAGTGCCAGCCACCAGTCCCACTAAGATATATCCTGCGTGGGCAACTGAAGAAAAGCCCAGCATGCGCTTTAAATCTTTCTGCACCAAGGCGCAGAGATTGCCGTAGGTCACTGAGACTGCGGCTAAGACCGCAAGTATTGCAGTTATCTCTAAGTTGGGCTTAAGTAGGGTGGCCAGGCGAATCAAGACTATTATTGCCCCCAATTTAGGTAAGGTGGCCACAAAGGCCGCAGTTTCATTGGATGCCCCCTGGTACACGTCTGGGCACCAGAAGTGGAAGGGAAAGAGGGCCAGCTTAAAAAACATGCCTCCTAAAAAGAGGGTAAGACCCATTACTGCCAAAGGTTTATCCGCCACGGTCCAGGAAAGGGAGGCCAAGGCATTTATATATGTAGTCTCTTGGGCTGCCACTATCCAAGAGAGGCCGTAGAGTGCAATGGCAGTAGCTGCTGCTCCAAAGAGGATATACTTTAGCCCGGCTTCAGCCGCCTCTTTGGAGTGGGCTCGCACGGGTATCAAGATATAGAGGGAATAGGAAGAGAGCTCCAGGGCCAGATAGATAGTCACAAGCTCATTGGCAGAAGAAAGGATAACAAGGCCCCAGGCAGATAGGGTGAGATATAAAAAGTATTCCACCTTCCTAGATTTAGCTAATGTGGGCTGGGAAAAGGAGTTAATGGCAGCTAGGACAAAACCCAGTGAGATTAAGACCTTAAAAAATTGCGAGAGCCCATCTATCCTATAGCTATTAAAAAACATTGCCTCATTTAGGTGGAAAGAGGATCCCGCAAGAATGGTTGCCACTATCCCCAAGGCTGGGATAGGCCACAAGCCGGCAAAAGTAGCCATTTTAGGGTACTTTCGGCTCAGCATGGTAGCTACAAAGAGGTATAAGACCAGGATAAAGAAGACGGTCTCTGGCCAGATATAGCTAAAATTGAAATTAAGGTCTTTAGCCATTTTTCTCACCTCCCGCTGAGGTAACCCCGCCCTCTTCCGTAAATATCAAGGTGGTACCCTCTGGGGCCTTTGGAGCCGGGAGAGCATTGGACTTACGCGACTCAAAGCTTGTTAGGGTGGCAGAAACTGTTGGGGTTATGACATTTAAAAAGCCCGAGGGAGCAAGTCCAAGATAGATAACAAGTATTGCCGGTCCCACCAGATAGACCCATTCTTTCTTCTTTAGATCCAACCAGCCTTTACCCTCTGGTGAGGGGGGTTCGCCCCAGGCCATCTTCAAGGTGACTTTTAAGATATAGGCCGCTGCTAGTAAGGCCCCGGGCACTGCGATGATGCCCACCAGGGTCTTAAACTTAAAGGCCGCAGCTAGGACTAAAAATTCACCTATAAAGCCGTTGGTACCGGGAAATCCGAAGGAAGCAAAACCAAAGAGTCCCCAGAAAAACATGAAAAATGGCAGAAATTTACCCAGGCCCATGTTCTTTCCGATGTCTCTACTGTGGCTGCGCTCATAGATGGCGCCTATCATCATAAAGAGGGCCCCTGTAATAATGCCGTGATTTAACATCTGGAAGATAGCCCCCTGGACCCCTTGGACACTGAAGACAAAGATGCCCAAGGTCACAAAGCCCATGTGGGCCACAGAAGAATAGGCAATAAGCTTTTTTATGTCCGTCTGTCCCAAGGCCACAAGACCTCCATATAAGATGGAGGCCAAGGAGATGGCGATCATGAGGGGCGCGAAATACTCACTTGCCGCCGGGGTCATGGGTAAGGAAAAGCGTAAAAACCCGTAGGTACCCATCTTCAAAAGGACTGCTGCTAGGATCACAGAACCGGCAGAGGGTGCCTGGACGTGGGCAGCGGGCAGCCAGGTGTGGAAGGGGAACATGGGCACCTTGATGGCAAAGGCCAAAAAGAAGGCCAGAAACACCCAGTACTGAAAACGAAAAGAAAAGTCCATCTGCATAAGCTCTGGGATGGAAAAGGTGCCTCCCACAACCCTTAAAGCTACTATGGCCACCAAAAGGACCGTGCTTCCTGCCAGGGTGTAGATGAAGAACTTTAAAGAGGCGTATCTTTTCTCATCTCCTCCCCAGATGGCTATCATGAGGTACATGGGGATTAAGAGGGCTTCCCAGAAGAAATAGAAGAGCACCAGATCCAGGGCAGCAAAGACCCCCACGCAGGCCATGGTCATGAGCAGTAAGCACACATGAAACTCTTTGACCCTCTTTCCTATATAGGTCCAGGAACAGAGGACGCATAGGGGCAGGGTAAAGATGGAAAGCCAGACCATGAAGATACTGATGCCATCAACACCCATAGTGTAGTTAAGGCCCCAGTCTGGAGCCCAGGGTATGTGCTCCAAAAACTGAAATCCTTCCTTGCTTTGAAAGGCCAGAAGGGGATAGGCCAGGACCACTTCAATAAGGGAGGCGATTAAGGTAACAATCCGTACCTGGCTCTCCTTGCGGCAGAAGGCCAAGAGGAGCGATGCTGCCAGGGGCCAGAAGGTGAGGACTGTGAGCACAGGGTAGGGACTTGGATTCATATATATTTCCAGAGACTAAAGATTAATTTACGTTGGGGCAGAAGTTAAATGTTCTGGTCTTTAGGCTTTAATACCAGAAGAAGGCGAAGATCCCCAAGGCCAAGATGATCATAAGGCCCAGGTAGTACTGGAGCTTACCGTTTTGCAGTAAAGAGCCTAAGAAACCTATGCCTTTGACCGAGTAAGCAGAGCCGTCCACCACCCCGTCTATCACCTTGCGGTCAAAGAACACGGTGGAGAACGCGGAACCCATAAGGCCCCTTAGGCCCACCGTGTTCCATACATTGGTCCAGATATTGTCTATGAAAGCTGCTGGTAGGGAGATGAGCCAGTACAAGAGCTTTCCTATGAGGCGATAGAAATAGTCAAAGTCCAGATTCAAGGCCTTGTGCGGTGTTATGACATTGCGCATGAGATAGAATGCCAACCCGGAAAAGCCTAAGAGCATACAGGCTTGTAAGACATTCCAAGCCGTCCAGGGCTGATAGGCAAAGGCCTCTTCTTCAAAGGGTAGATAGTGGTAGAGGATTTGCGGGAATAGTCCCTGGGCTATACATAGGATAGCCAAAAGTCCCATACCGAAATACATGTTGGTGGGTATAGGTTTTAGCTCCCTCTTAAAATCTGTGGGTTTGCCGCCCCAGAAGGCAAAATAGGGAAGCTTAATTCCTACAGAAATAAAGGTACCCACAGCTGCCAGCTCCAATCCTACGCCTACGAAGATCTGATGGGCCTCAAAGGCACCGGAGATAGTCATAGTCTTGGAGACAAAGCCGTTAAAGATAGGCACTCCGGAGATAGAAAGGGCCGCCACCATATAGCAAACCATTACCCATGGGAGGCGTGCGGCTAAGCCGCCAAGCTCGTCCAATTTCTGGGTGCCAGCGCTGTAGAGGACCGCACCTGCTCCCATAAATAGGAGCCCCTTGTAGAGTATGTGGGCGTAAGCGTGGGCTGAGGCGCCGTTTACTGTCATAGCCGTACCCACCCCGATGCCGGCCACCATGTATCCCACCTGGGAGACAATGTGGTAGGAGAGGATCCTCCTGGCATTGTTTTCCATGGAAGCGTACAAGACCCCGTAGACTGCCATGATGGTTCCAGCTATAGCCAGTATCTCCCAACCTTGAAAACCTCTGGCTAGGACGTACACAGCCGTCTTGGTGGTATAGGCGCACATGAAGACAGAACCTGTTACAGTGCCCCTGGGGTAAGCGTCGGGTAACCAGGCGTGCAGTGGTACCACTGCGGCATTCACGCAAAAGCCGGCTAGGATTAACCAGTCGTAGTTCTGGGCAGCGGCATTGGCAATGGGCCCAAAATCAAAGGTCCCGGTGGCCTTGTAGCGCAATAGAAGTCCGCCCAGTAATAAAAGGCCTCCCACAGTGTGGTAGAGAAAATACCTAAAGGAGGCTAAGACGGACTCCCTAGTGCGGTTTAACATGACCAGGAAGGTGGAACCTATGCTCATGAGCTCCCAGAACACAAAGAGGGTCAGATAATCGCCAGCAAAGACGCAACCAAAACCTCCGGCTACATAGAGAAGGGCAGACATGTGCTGGCCCTTGTCGTCCACGTGGAGGGAATACAGGATGCCAGCTAAGCTCATGATGGCAAAGACCTGGGCAAAGATAAGCGATAGCCTGTCCACATGCCCCAGTTTTAGGGTCTGCCCCAGCCACGACAAGGTCAGATAGTCCCCTGGGGAATTACTAAAGGCGGCGTAGATGGCGCAGAGTGGAGGAATAATAACTAGCCACTTCCAACGCCTGTTGCCCGGCAAAAAGGGCAAGATAGCTGCCACCAAGATAAAGGCTATAGACGGATGGAAGAAATCAGAGGTCATGATAATAGTCCTCCGGCCTCTTGATTAGGGGCTGGATTATCTTTTTCACTAAAAAGATCATCACTACGCCCAAGATGAGCCCAAAGGCCACCCAGAAAAAGGGATATTTATCCCATCCAAAGTGGGGGTGATGGTTCGTGATCAAAAGATTTAAGAGGGCTATGACAAGAAGGACCAGGAAAAAGACAATGCGCCAGATGCGTATGCGCTCCGGCGAGAGCTGTCTATCCAAAAAGGAGCCAAGTGCGCCCAATTTCGCCTCGCCCACTTGTTTTTCCGTATCATGAGACATATTTCACCTAAGTTAAAATTTGCCAAAGGCCTTGATAAAATCTTGAAAAAGCCACGGGAAGAGGCCTAGGACTACTGAGACCACGCTGGTAAAGACCAGGGGCACCACCATGGAAAGGGGCGCTTCCTTGTATTGCTCCATGTTGGCATCTGGATCCGGAGGCAGGAAAAAAGCCCGGTAAAAGATGGGGACAAAGTAGCCGGCATTTAAAGCAGTGGATAGGAGCAAAGCCACAAAGAGTACCAATTGCCCCTGGTCTATAGAACCATTTACCAAGTACCATTTAGAGACAAAGCCGCATACAGGAGGTACGCCTATCATAGAGAGTGAGGCTATGCCGAAGGCCCCGAAAGTCCAGGGCATCCTCCTTCCCAAGCCGTTCATCTTGGCTATGGATTTTAAGTGACTGGCCACATAGATGGCCCCTGCCCCGAAAAAGAGGGTGATCTTAGAAAAGGCATGGTGGCCAATGTGCATGAGCCCCCCTTGGATAGCCATGGGTGCCACCAGGGCTACGCCCACCACCACATAGGAGAGCTGACTCACAGTGGAGTAAGCTAGTCGCGCCTTGATGTCATCTTTAGTGAGGGCGATAAAGGAGGCTATGACAATGGTAAAGGCCGCCACATAAGCCGTGGGAAGGGATAGTCCCAACTGGGCCATGGGCTCAGTACCGAATCCAGATAAGATGATCCGGGATACCGAGTACACGCCAGCCTTGACCACGGCAACTGCGTGCAAGAGGGCCGAGACCGGGGTAGGTGCCACCATGGCCGAAGGGAGCCAATTGTGGAAGGGGATTAAAGCTGCTTTGGCCAGACCCGCTATGAAGAGGATATAGGTGAGCCGCACCAAATTGGGGTGCTCGGCTATGACCTGGGCAGAGAAGATCCCGTGGACCATGTCGCCCAAGGGAAATTCCAAGGTGCCGGCCAATACATAGGTCAAGATCATAGCAGGCAGCAAAAAGAGCTTGGAGGTCCCCATGAGGTAGACCAAATACTTCCTCCCTCCTGTATAGCCTTCCGCATCCTGGTGGTGAAAGACCAAAGGATAGGTAAAGACCGAGATCACCTCGTAGAAGAGATACAAGGTAACCACATTGGCGGCCATGGCCACGCCCACTGCCCCAAAGATGGCTACAGCAAAGCAGGTGTAGTAGCGGGTCTGGGCATGCTCCTTTAGGCTTCGCATATAGCCAATATTGTAGCTAGTGGCAAAGATCCAGAGAAAGGGAGCTATGAAGGCAAAGATAATAGCCAGGCCATCTACCATGAAAGATATAGTTACGCCTGGAAGCAGGGTAAAAAGAGTATAGTGGAGCACCTGCCCCTTTAAGACGGCGGGAGCAAAGCTTATGACAACCAAGGCAGTAAGGGTAGCAGCTGCAAAAGAGACAGCTTCCCTGGCGTTCTGATTCTTTCCCAGGACTATTATGAAAAAAGGCGCCAGGAAGGTTATTACCAAAGGTATGACCAGTTTGACAGTTTCTATTACGCTGGAGGAGGGATCCATCACTTTACCTCAAAAGGGAAATCTCTTTGGTCGTGACCTTGCCAAAGCGTCTGTGGACTACCAGGATCATGGCGAGGACCAAGGTGGCCTCGGCTGCCGCAAGTCCCATCACGAACAGAGTTGCCAGCTGCCCCAAGACATCTGAGGCCGCAGTGGACTTATATGCCGCTACAATGGAAAGCCCAGCACCATTTAGCATGAGTTCCACTGAGATGAGCATTCCAACCAGTGTCCTTCTGGTGATAAGACCAGCTAGGCCAATAGCCAAAAGGAGTAGAGAGGCTAGAAGGAAGAAAGTGAGGGTGGTCATTTTGAATGCCTCTTGCTTTTTTCTGGGCCGAAACCCCTGAAGGCCAGGTAGACTGCGCCCGCCATGGCAACCAGTAAGATTATGGAGATGAGCTCAAAGGGGAGCACATAGTCAGATAAAAGACCTTCCCCTAGTTCCCCTGTGGGATTTTCCACAGGCACCTGTACGGGGATCTTTCCGGCATGCATGATAATGAGAGGTCCTATGACGCCCAAAGGCGCTAAAAGGGCCAAAAGCCCGTAGCCTAAGGCACCTAAGGTGGGCCAATGCGCCTCTTCACCATCGGAAACATTGCGGGTGAGCATGATGGCAAAAAAGATAAGTACGCACACCGCCCCCACGTAAATGAGGAGCTGCATAAAAGCCAGAAAGGGAGAGGCCAAAAGGAGATACATTCCGGCTACTCCCAAAAAGGTAAGGACCAGTCCCATCATGGCCCGCACCAGGTTGCGGCACAGAATGGACATAAAGCCGCCTGCCAAGATGATAAGGACGTAAATGGCAAAGGCCAGATAAGCCACCCAGCTAAGCTCTGGTAGATAAGGTTCCATGGAAGCCTGGAGGGAATTTAGCCCTGAAGTTATAGATCCCAGGATGGTGTCTATGATTGGATTTACTACTTCTTTGTCCATACGCATTACCGAAAAAGGCTCTTTAGGCCTATCTCTTAGAGTTTAAAAATATACCTAAATATTATAAAAATTCCGTGGGCTTTAAAAAGCTCGTCTAGGCCTCTTTAACTACAGCGGCACTGGGCTCTTGAGATGCAGTTGAATCTGGTGCTTCTACTAATAGAGGGGTCTCTGCTACCCGCTCCTTTAGATCTTTTAAGAGATCTAAGATAAGGGCCTCGCGGGTAGTTGTCACCATGTAGACCTTGTGGGAAAAGGCCAAGGCCCCAGTGGGGCACACTTCTACGCAGGCCCCGCAAAGACAGCAAAGACTAAAGTCATAGAGCCAGCTTTCCGGCGACTTGGACTCTTTACCCTTGGTAACCTTAAGGCAATGGCCTGGGCAGGCCTTGACGCAGAGCTGACAAGAGATGCAGCGGGTCTGGTCCTGTTCTTTTTTACCCCTAGTTAGTTCCAAGGGGCCCCGGTAGTTTTCCAGGTTCTCCCTTTCCACCACCTTGCGGGGATAATGGATTGTGTAGCGAGGGGAGAAGAAGAAGTCCCAAGTTACGGCCATACCCACCAGCAAGCTGTAGATACCTTTTATATTGTCCCAAATGGCGCGAAACATCTTAATTCACTACCTTGATAATTATGGCGGTTATCCAGAGGTTCAAAAGTCCCAAGGGCAAGAGCCATTTCCAGTTGATATTCAAGAGCTGGTCAAAACGAACCCTGGGAAAGGTCCAGCGGATCCACACTATGAAGACCATGACTGCATAGGCCTTGATAATGGTCCACCAAAAACCGTCTATAATGGGTCCCTTGTAGCCTCCCAGGAAAAAGGTGGCGCAGATGAAAGACACCAACAGCATATTGGCGTATTCAGAGAGGAAAAAGAGGGCAAAGCCCATGCCCGAATACTCGGTGTGGAAACCGGCAGTGAGCTCCGACTCCGCCTCAGGCAGGTCAAAGGGTGCCCTGTTGGTCTCAGCTACTAGGCAGATGAGGTAGATAAAAAAGGCCAAAGGCTGAGTAACTATGTTCCATTCCCAGGGAACCCAACCTTGCTTTTCTACAATCACAGAGAGATTTAAAGAGCCAGCCTGAAAGACTACAGCCATCAAGGCCAGCATGAGGGGGATCTCATAGGCTATACTCTGGGATACTGCCCGCGCAGCTCCCAGTACCCCGTACTTATTATTGGACGCCCAACCTGCCAAGAGGTTGGAAAGTACACCAAATCCGGCAAAGGCTAGGATGAGGACGAGCCCATCAGGGGTTTTCCAGGGAGTTAAATAGGGACCAAAGGGGATTGGCAGAAAGAGAAGGAGTACCGGAAAGAAGGCCAGGACCGGAGCTAGGAAAAAGAGCACCAAATCCACGTTGGCAGGCACGAAGATCTGCTTGGCAAGTAGCTTCATGGAATCGCAGATGGCCTGGATAGTCCCCCAGGGCCCCACCTCGTAGGGTCCAGGGCGCCTCTGGATAAAACCAGCTACCTTCCTTTCCACGTAGACCATGACTACGGCATTGGCCACCATGAGGCAAATGATAGCTATGACCGCCACCAATATCTGCACAAAAGTTATAAGGGAGAGATCCATAGGTGATCCCCGTAAATTAAAATAGATTGATTTTTGCTAGTGATTAGGCTCTTTTCCAAGGTAAGGTGTCTTAAAAAAAGAAAAGAGCTAGATGGTAAGAGCGGGGGAAAGCTAAATGCTTAAGGGCTTTTTGGCTTGTAAATTGCGGCCCTAGCGGTCTACCTCGGGGATGACCAGATCCAAGCTTCCTAAGATAGCTATGGCATCTGCCAGGATGGTCCCCTTGGCCGCTTCGGCAAAGAGAGATAGATTGGAAAACCCAGGCGCCCTCAGCTTAATGCGGTAAGGCGTCTTACCCCCATCGCTTAAGATATGGCAAATGACCTGGCCCCTGGCGCCTTCCACAGCAAAAAAGACCTCCCCAGGGGGCAGCTTGTAGGCGGGCTTGGGCGCCTTGTCAATTATATGCTTGCCTTGAGGAATGGACTCTATGGCCTGGGAGAGGATTGTTAAAGAGGCCTCTATCTCCTCGAGGCGCATAATATAGCGGCCGAAGTTATCATTGGGCGGGCCAATGGGCACGCGGTATTCAAACTTGTGATACAAGCCGTAGGGTATGGCCTTTCGGGTGTCGTAGTCCACTCCAGCAGCCCTTAAGATGGGGCCTGTGGCCCCATAACGCAGGCAGAGGTCTCTGTCCATGGGACCTATGCCTTCCAGGCGCCGGCGCAGGATGACGTTGTCTGTAACTAAATCCTTGTACATCTTGAGCCGTTCGCGCATATAGGGAATGAACTCGCCTATGAGGGCGAAGAATCTCTCATCCCCGTCCTGGCCCACTCCGCCGAAACGGAAATAGTTCATGGTGAGCCTGGAGCCGGTAACTATCTGCAGGATGTCGTTAATCTTCTCCCTTTCCTCAAAGGCGTACAGGATGGGTGTAACACCGCCCAGGTCCAAGACAAAGGCCCCCCACCACAAGAGGTGTGAGCTTATCCTGTTTAATTCGGCAGAAATTATCCTTAGGTACTCGGCCCTTTCCGGGACCTCTATACCAGCTAAGAGCTCAACTGCGCCGGCATAGGCCCAATTCCAGGCTATGGGGTTCAGGTAATCCACCCTCCCCATATTGGGCAAGTACTGATAGGGGGTCTTCACCTCCCCCATTTTTTCCTGCATGCGGTGGAGATAACCTAAGACAGGCTCGCTCCTTAAAACATACTCCCCGTAGAGCTCCACTAGGACCCTTAGGACCCCGTGGGTGGAGGGGTGCTGGGGACCCAAGTTTAAGATGACGTTTCCCTTTTGGGCACCCTTTTCAAAGTTATCCGTATAGAAGTCCCCCAGGTAGGTGCCTGGATCGTCATCTATAGTAAAGGGGTTTATGAAGTTCAACCAACTTGCCATTTATGCGCCCCCCTCATTATTGCCGGAGCTCGGGCCGGTTTCCGTCGCAGCCTCGCTGATTGTTGCGAGTTCCGCCGGCTCCTGCGGCTCCGGTGCCAGAGGAAAATCCGGATCAGCGTATTCCAATTTCCCCTGGAAGTTTATGGCCTTAAGGGAGCTTAAAGCTCCAGCTGCCTTGCGTAAGGGGGGAGGCCCCGCCAGGTCGTGGGGCAAGAGCAAGGGGACAAGGTTGGGGTTATCTTCAAAGATTAGCCCGAAAAAATCATAGGACTCCCGCTCGTGCCACTCTGCCCCCTGATAGATGGAATACAGGCTGGGGACCTTGGCTTTTTCCTTGTCTTTAAGAAGGACCCTCAAGGCCAGGCGGGAGGACTCGGTAAAGGAGTCAAAGAGATAGCTTACTACAAAGCCTTCTGTAAACTCGGCCGTGGTTATAGTGAGGAGGGTGAAACCCTCATCTTTTAACTTCTGGGCCATGTCCAAAAGGGCCTCTGGTGGGAGATAGGCAGAAAGATGGATACCTTGCTTGGAAAAATCAGGTCTTGTCACATAGAGGGCCCCAAAGTCCCTACAGGTGGCGCTCCAGTTGTCTATGCTGGTCATGACTTGATCTCCTCGGCTTTGGGCCACCACCTGAAACCTGTGATCTTTTCCTGGATGGAAAAGATCCCCTCTAAGATAGCCTCAGGTCTGGGGGGGCAGCCCGGTACGTAGACATCCACTGGAATAAGCTTGTCTACGCCCTCCACTACCCCGTACTGACCCTCGAATTTAAAAGGCCCTCCAGAAATGGCACAATTGCCGAAAGCCAGGACAAATTTGGGTGCTGGCATCTGCTCATAGAGGCGGACCACAGCCGGAGCCATCTTCTTGCTTACAGTGCCCGTCACCATCATGAGGTCAGCCTGACGGATAGAGGGACGGAAGACCTCGGCCCCGAAACGAGCTATGTCGAAGCGAGCCATGGAAGCTGACATCATTTCAATGGCACAGCAAGCCAACCCAAAGGTCACGGGCCACAAGGACATGGCCCTGTTTATGTCAAAAAACCAATTGATGGGTCTAAGATTAATTATAGGGGGCAGGAGTTCGCTTTTGGCCTGCCCTATCCCGTCCTGCGGGACTATGGTTCGAGTCGTCTCGGCCACGAGAATACCCCTTTGGCAATAAAGTAGATGACGGCCAGAAGGACAAAGAAAAGAAAGTAACTGAGTTCCACCAGGGGAAACAAGCCGCCCATGGAGCGGTAGGCCACCCCTACCGGAAAGAGATACAAAACGTCCACATCGAAGGCTATAAAGATAAGGGCGTAGATGTGGTAATTGAAGCCGTAGTGGTCCCAGGCTCGCCCCAAGGGGGTAACGCCGCACTCATAGGGCATCCTGTAATCGCCTCCCCTGGTGCGCGGGGCGATTAAGGCGGCTATGACTAAAGGGGACGCCGCAAAGATGACGGCTGCCACCAAGAACACTATGATAGCCAGATGGAGAGTGTCGAATACCATATCAAGGCCTTTAGAAAACTAGATTTGGAAATTTGAAGGCAAATTAAGGGGATAGAGTAAAATATTAGGCGATAAATGAAAAAATCTATAAATTTTAACTAGTTAGACCCTTTTGGGCCCAAATTACTTCATAAGCCTCTAGCTTTTAGCCGGCTAATAAGGCTAAAACGCTTAAAATTTTGAAATATTTCCCTTAGAGCATCAACACTTTTAAAAAGACCTTGGCCTTTCAAGCCCTGGCTAGGAAGATGCCGGTAGAAAATATCAAGAAGCGTTTTTCAGAATATAGAATATAAAAGATACTTCTTCCCATTGTCAAGTATTTTTATGGACAAGCTTAAATTAGAAGGGATTGGAACTTAACTGTCAGCCTCTAAAAAGCTATCTAGGAGTGAAACCTAGCCAAAGCGCCCTAGAAGGGCCCTAAAAAGACAATTTTCTAGTTAAACACATGAAATTTATAGTAAATTCCCTTAGCCCCTGAAAGTGAGGAGAATCTTAGCCTACAATTAGCTTTCTTAGCCATTAAGGGTATTAAGGGAAAAATAAAATATCTCTAACCTTAGCTAAATACCCATAATATCTAGAAAATTTTGCCTCGCTGGCGCTGGTCCTCGGTTTATTTATTTTCTAGCTGCAAGAAATAAATGTTAAGCTTAAATTTGGACAAAAACCTAAACATTAAACCCGTTTCTGCTTCTTTCCATTTTTCCCTTGTAAATGCCGCAATCAAAGATTTTAAGAGCTTAGAGGGGCCTTTCTGATTTTTAAGCTCTTAAACAGAAATTTTGGGGTTAAAAACTAAAGCAAGAAAAAAGTGCAAGAATTGTTAATTTTTCTATAAAAGGAAAGAGAGGCTGTTATAATGGCCATAACATCTTCTTTTTTTATTATTTTCCCCTTGAAAATGCTGGCTCTTTTATAGCTTTCCCCACATTTACAAGCTAAACTGGGCCTATTTTTAGCATATAAAAAAATGCTAGACACTTGACCTAGGGCAGAAGCCATTTTTTATCAAATTTTGTGAAAAAAAGCTTAACAGCTCCGTTAATCTACACTAAAAATAGTATATACAGGAGGTACCTTCTTGACACTAAACCCAAAGCTCCAAGTTGAACTACAGGAAAATGGCAACTCAAGCAATTACCCTGCCGTCTACAAGGTTTTGAAGACTTACCGGAATGAAAAAGGACAGCCTACTTGCGAAAGGGTCAACATAGGTAAATTTGACTAGGAAGACTGGAAAACTTGTACCTAATCCAAAATATTGGGACTACTATGATGATTGTCCACAAGATTTGGCAGTCATAGCTAATTATAAGACGACCCGCTCTTTCGGAACAGCTTGTCTGGCAGAGCGCGTCTGGGACTGGCTTGGGATAACTGGAATACTAAATGAATGTTTGGGCAGTAAACGCTCCCGTCTTGTACAGACAGCAGCCATTTACATGGCTGCCAGAGGCAACGTCATTTTGGCGTAATGGACTACTGTGAGGACTATACTTTCCTAGAGGAGCCTCTTTCGCCACTTTCAGCTTTTAAACTATTCGCTTCGATTACCTTTGACGAGAGGATGGCCTATTTCAAAAAGTGGGTGGTCAGACAGGCACCTTTAAAGCTCATGGCAAGCGTAATGAATGTCTACTTTTCCGAAGATTTAGAAAGACGGCAAAGAAATGAACTTATCCGCACCATCGAATCATTCCAAGAGATACTCGTCGAGGCATAAGAAGATGACTCTCCGCGATGTTAAACGATACAAAAGCTACTTTTCAATATATCTGAAAGATGACGCTCTCCAGTATTTGAACGCAACTATAGTAAGATTGGCGAGCTAACAAAAAACTGCGGCATTTTCTGTTTGTTTTCCAATACAGGTTTGGATGCCATAGAGGTGCTCTCTAAATACCGCCGAAAAGACTTGATTGAAAAGGGCTTCTATGACAACAAGTGCCATATTGACATGAAGAAGCTTACCGCGCACCTTCGCTTTGGAAACGGAAGGGAAACTATTATGTGCCTTTATTTCTCTTATTGTCATCTCAGAGATTGAGGCCAAACTTAAAAGAACGACTGGAGTAAAGAGAACCTAATAAGGCAGCTAGAAAACATTCGGCTGGTCATATCTGAAAGTGACAAAAAGTGTATAAACCCGCTAAATAAATCACAAGAGCTCATCTTAAGCCTTTCGGCTTGGGAGAAGCTGGAGTAAAAGAATACATCGCCCATGAAAATTTGAAACTTTTTTGCGAAGAAAAGCTCTAACGAAAATTCGGTACGTTTGTATAT
The DNA here is from genome assembly GCA_031279515.1 of Deltaproteobacteria bacterium. Lineage (GTDB taxonomy): Bacteria > Desulfobacterota > Desulfarculia > Adiutricales > Adiutricaceae > JAITII01. The sequence goes on along the minus strand of JAITII010000048.1, from coordinate 34,420 downwards.
GCTAAATATTAGCAGTGTTTAGGTTACAAATTTAAAACCACCCCAGAGGATTTGAAATGCCAAGAGCCTCATTTTTACCTATTACCTCCTGTAAAGTAGCTTATTTTACCTCCATAGCTCTGTGCGCCTTCTTTCTTGTCTTTTTGACCAAGAATTTACAAGCTGCAGGAAATTCCCCTAACTCTTCAAATAGCTCTAATAGCTCTAATAGCTCTAATAGAGATTATTCTTCTGGCGCTGGTGGCCAAAACTCCCCTCATTTCATTGCCGCAGGACAGCATTACTCCCCCAGGACGAACCAGAAATTGCAACCTGGAGCTGTACGTGACGATGCTGTAATTTCTCCCAAGTCTATAAATTTTTATCCAGACGGGACCAAGGTCTATGTAAACGCCTTAGAGGGCCTCACTACCCTGGTGTACTCCTTTCCGGACTTGAAAAAAATTGCCTCAATCGACCACACCTTTACCCCAGGGCACTCACACCTCTTTAAAAACGGGGAAAGCTCATTATTTGACTACCAGTACTACAGCCGCAAGCAAAATCACAATGTCTTCTCTGGTAAGCCGGTAGAAGGTGCCTTCTCCAAAGACGGACGCTTTTTTTTCGTCCCTTACTACAGGAGGGACTTTGATCGAAATGCATCAGACCCCTCTGCCTTGGCTGTCATAGACACCCAAAGAAACGAGATAGTGAGAGTCATTCCCACAGGCCCTCTTCCCAAAATGGTTGCCGTTTCCCCGGACGGAAACCTTTTGGCCGTGACCCATTGGGGGGATAACACAGTAGGCATCATGGACATAAGCTCTGGGAACCCCGATGATTTTACCTATACCATGCACCTAGTTGTGCCTCCCAAGCTATCCACACAAGGAATAGGGGGTAACAGGGATAGTAATTGTGGCCACTGCTTAAGGGGAACAGTATTTACCCCCGATGGCAAGCATCTCTTGGTGGGACGCATGTCAGGGGGAGGCATAGCTGTTTTTTCCATGCCCGATGGGGCCTATGAGGGCGGCTTTTCGGCCTTCTCTGACTCCCCCAGGCACCTTGTCATAGACCCCCAAGGGATGCTCTATGCTAGCGATTCCCGCCACGGATTTATAGGAAGAGTAAACGCAAATGAAGCCATAGAAAGCCTTAGGGCCAACCCAGGAAGCGTCGTAAATGGTCCCAAGGGAGAAAATCTTTCCGTAGGCCCCCTTCCCCGCACAATCTCCCTCTCACCTGACGGCAAAAGCCTCTATACAGTTCTCCATGGCGCTGGAGAGCTTGTCCACGTAGACCTTAATAGCTTTAGTGTGACAACTAGAGTGCCCGTATGCCCCAGACCTGTGGGCTTGGACGTCTCCCCTGACGGCAAATACGTGGGCCTTACCAGCCAAGGTGGACTAGACAAGACCCAAGAGAACCCAACTTATATAGGCGGCAATTCCTTTGAGATCTACGAGGTCCAAAGGTAAGGATATTATTTCTAAAGTATCCCTTGAAGATAAAACTTTCTGTTTAAGCCAACTATAAGGTCTTTTTGCGCTCTTTTCTGCCTAGCAAAAGGTAAAAACCCTAAATGGGATCTTACCTTGCGCTATAAGGCTATTTTTTTCATTTTTTAGCTAAGACCCTTTTGCCTCTCCCTTATAGCCTTTTATTTATGTAAATATTAAAGCTTGAACCTGGAACTATTTTTATAAATAACAAGGCAAAAATTATATAAACTTTTAGGTGCGCCATCTTTTAAGCACTTTTATCAAGGAATACTAATAGAAAAAAACTAAAAGCCTATTTAATAGATCTTTTCTAAAATCTCTTTTAGTAAGATACTCTTAAATTTGGTAATTTATTATCCGCTAGTCAAGACCCTCTATCCGCTAGTATAGTGCGATAATACCCATGGGCAAAGCCATTAAAAAATCTTAAGCTAGCATAAATAAAAGGACAAAATTTAAAGTTAAATAATTGACAAAAAAAGAATTAGTCCCTTAAACCTATATAATTCTTGCTTTTCCTTAAAAACATGCTACAATTTATCAAAGTAAAAAATAGCTTTGTCCAAGGAAGTAGAATAACGGCTTATATTTTCTCTTCTAAGCCTTTAAAAAGACTATAGTTTTAAGGAAACCCTATGCACAGATCCTTTAAAAATATATTTTTTGCCGCAATAATAGCTGCCATTTTTAGCTCTAGCCTCCTTTTAATCTCCCCAGGGGCTCTTGCCCAGGAAGATGGCCAAATTACCTTAGAAGAGATAATAGTCTCAGCTAGAGGCTATGCCACTCCGGTTGCAAGCATCCCCGGTGGTGTGGAGGTGGCAACTGAAAGGGAGATAAATACCTCCCCCAGACACGGAAGTATAGTGGACGCCCTAGATAAGCTTCCCGGGATCTCCCGCACAGGGGAGAGCCCCTACGCACAGGACGTATCCATCAGGGGACTTTCAGGTCCTTCAATAGTCATCTTAATTAACGGAAAGCGCATCAATACGGCCACTGACATGAATGCCCGCTTGGGCTATATCAATGCGGCGGACGTGGAAAGGATAGAAGTCTTAAAAGGCCCCTTAAGTGCCCTTTATGGCTCAGGGTCAACTGGTGGGGTAATAAATATCATTACCCGCAAGCCCCTCCAGTTTACTTCCGACTTAGAAGCCCATGGGCGAATAAACCTAGGCGGTTCCACCAACCCGGAAGGGGGCCTTGCTTATGGGTATTTTGAATTCACTTCCCCTAAGTTTTGGGCCCTGGTTTCAACTGGTTACAGGCATTACGGCACTACCTACGGTTTTGACCGGCACAGGGTACCAAATAGCCAGTTTCAAGACACAGGCGGCAGAGCTTCTTTTAGCTTTAGACCGACGGATTCGCTAACCCTTACTACAGAGGCTATACGCACTATAGCCCACGACGTGGGGATCCCTGGTGGCAACACGGCTATGCCTAACATAGCTGACATCCGCTACCCCCGCGGGGAATTTACCTTGATCTCCCAGGACTTGGAGCTCCAAGTTGGAGGGGACTATCTCAAAAAGCTAGAAGCGGACCTCTACTACACCTCCAATCGCCGCAGGGTACGCATCACCAATGTTGGACCTGCCACGCCACAACCAATAGAGCTTTTACCCAAGGCAGATCATGACACCTGGGGAGGGAAAATTGTTTTCACCTGGCAGCTTAACTCCCACACCCTACTTACCGGCGCGGACTTCTGGACCTGGGGCATAAATAGTGAGCGCCTGCGTACGGTACAAATGGGCAATAACTTCTACACCTCCCTTGACCACCCCACCCCGGATTCTAAGCAGGTCTCCATTGGAATCTTCGCCTCTGACACCTATGAATACAGCCCTGACTTAAGCTTCTATTTCGGTGGAAGACTGGATAGACTAAAGACAACCAATAGTGACCTCTATTTCAAAAACCCCATAAATTTTTCAGAAAGACTCCTCTTTCCTGCCCACTCTTCACAGGACTGGGGCTGGCAGCTCCACTTAGGCGCCAGTTGGGACATGTCAGAGAGCCTTCGCTCCAATTTTCTCCTTTCCTCCGCCTACAGAGCCGCTGATATTATGGAAAGATTTAAATATATTAACCTGGCCGGTCAATATGAGCTCTACGGTAACCCAGACCTGGCCCCGGAGCGGAGCATCTTTTTTGAGTACCAGTTGGATTACTATGGGGACCCTTTTTATCTTAAGTTTTCAATCTTTGCCAACTTCATTGGCAATTATATAGCCGAGCGCGCCGAAAGCCCAACCGTCCGCAGGCTCTACAATATTGCTTCAGCAAGAATCTATGGCACTGAACTTGCTGCTGGCATAACGCTCCCCTACGGCTTTGACCTTAACGGCTCTCTTACCTATTTGTACGGCCAAGATAGAGCAAATGACCAGCCTCTGGCGCAAGTGGCACCCTTCAATGCCCTTTTTTCTTTGGAATATCATCCCCTGGATGCCTTTTGGACCCGCATAGAGCATAGATATATAGCCCCCCAGACTCGCACGCCGGCTGGGGTTGCCCGCTCCGAAAAGGCAAACATCACATCGCTAGGTTTCGGTTTTACTATTCAAGGGGCTGCCAAGCACGAGATTTCCGTATCCGTAGATAATATCTTTGATAACCAGTACCATAACTATCTAGCCAATCAAAGGGGCTACACCATTTGGGAGCCTGGCACCTCGGCATCCATCAACTATACTCTGAACTTTTAAAGCTGGCGCTAAACTACTAGTTTTCGCAAACACTGACACTTGTAGCTAATGGCTAAAATAATTTTTTTAATTTCCTTTAATATAACTATTTTAGATAAGCCCCAACATATCTAACACCTTTGCCTTTCTTTTAAACATCCCTTTTCAAATAATCTTTTTAAGCTCATATTTGTAAAGCCTATTTAAAGCTTATGACAATACGTATTATGCTATGGCTTTCATATTGGAATAATACACTTATACTACTAAGGCAAAAGAACTTAAATAACTTATACTCCTAATGCACAAGATATTAAAAAACTTATACTCCTAATGCATAAGGTATTAAAAAACTTATACTACTAATAAAAAGGCAAAAAACTTCTTCTACTCTCTTTCGCGATGGATTAGCCTCCCTTTTTTGATTTAAAGCACCCTAAAAGAGTCTTTGTTTATAGCTCACAAAAGGAACAATGGTCATAGCACCTACAATCATCTCTTAATATTTCTAACTTCTTTAAAGAGACTTTTCCCATTTCTGGCCTAGTGAGAACAAGCACTCTTTTAATATATTATAATTATCATCACAAAAAAAATAACTATTTCTAAAATTTTATATAACTAACTGAGCAAATACATATCTATTTAAATTATTATTTTATCTTATATTTTTTAATAATAATATTGTTAATATGCCATGTAATGTATACTTAAAAATTTAGCCTCATCCACCTTAGGTCAACTTTAAAAGCTTCGCAATATTGGCAAAAATTGGCTAGAATAGGTGTTTCTATCTTTTTAAAAGGCTTTAGAGTTTTTTAAGCTAAATATAGGCTAAAAAGGCCCATTTCTCTTTAGCCTATCAAAGCTTCCACCAAAACCTAAGCTCACTCTCACTCCAAATTGCTTCTAAAGTGCCAATCCTTTCTAGTTAATCCCAATTTAAAATTAATTACTCCAGAAAGCACCAATGAAAAGCTCTCTTGCACCAGTAGAGGCCAAGCCCAAGAGCATCTATGGACAGATCTTAGATCTTGCCCTCCCCATGATCATGGCCAATCTTGTCCATCAGATCTACAACGTCACGGATATCTTTTTCCTAGGCCGTTACAAGAGCTCAGTGGCCCTGGCTGCGGCAGGGATCTCTATGCAGATCTCCTGGATGCTCATTTATCTATTTGTGGGCATCTCTGTGGGAGCCGGCATTGTTACCTCACATGCCTTTGGAGCTAAAGACCCTTTGAGGCTCCATCAATCGGTCCACACGACCATTACCATATCTCTCATTTCCGGGGTTATCCTTACCATTGCCGGGGTCCTGGCTACCCCATTTCTCCTTTCCTTAATAAATGTCCCGCCAGAGGTCTTTGGAGAAGCTACTGCCTACCTAAGGGTCCATTACCTCAGCATGTTCCCCTTCCTCCTCTACTCCATGAGCAGCGGTATTTTAAGAGGAGTAGGTGACACCAAGACCTCCATGTATGCCATCATCTGTTCCCTTATCGTGAAGTTCACTTTAGTCTTTTTCTTGATAAGGGTAATGGGGGGAGGCGTCACCTGGGCTGCCTTTGGTACCATCTGTGCTCAAATTACAGCCGCCTCAGTAGTCCTTGCCAAGCTCATAAGAGCTGATGGGCCCCATAAACTTGAACCTAAAAAGCTTAAGATCCATAAGCCCACCTTACTCCGTATCATAAACGTAGGACTTCCCACCGGGTTCCAAGCCCTCCTCCAGTACCTTGCCAACATCTATTATATGAGCCAGATAAACCTCTTTGGACCAGACATAATGGCCGGAATCATCGCCTATGCCAGGATAGAAGGCTTTATCTACATGCCCATAGAAGGTTTTTCCATGGCTGCCTCCACCTTGACTGGACACAGTATAGGAGCCAAAGACCCCCAAAGGGTGCCCATGATCATGAAAAAGACCTGTTTCATGAGCATAAACCTTTCTTTCCTTTTATCTGCAGTCGTCATAGCCTTGGGTCCAACTTTAGTGGCGATCTTTAACCCCACCAACGTGATAGCTCAAAATGTAGGAATCCTCTTTATCTTCTCAGTCATGCCCCTTTATTTCATGTTCTCTTTAACCCAGAACTTCGGGGCAGTCATTAGAGGTACTGGAGAAGCCAAGGTACCCATGATAATCATCTTGATCTTCACCTGCGGAGCTAGGGTTATCTGGGTCACCCTGGTCTCTGATAATATTAATTTACTCTGCTACACAAACCCCATTGCCTGGGGCTTAACAATCATAGCCTTTTTCGTATATTACAAAAAGGGAAATTGGTTAAAAAAGCATATGGAAGATGGCCAATAGCAGCATAAAAATTTTTTCGTATTTTGCGCCCTTTGCTCTAAAAATAGAAGCTTTAATCTAAATTTTAGAAAATCTCTTAAATGGTCAATAATCGTTAAGCCTCATTCCTTAATTATGTTATTAAAAAAAGTAAAATGAAGGCACAGAAAAAAAGTAAATTTTATGGCCTCGCTCCTCTGGTCTTTTTCTTAAGCCTTAGCTATAGATCCCCACTTTTGTTCTTTTTGGTAACTTTACAGACATTTTTGTTAGTTTTTTACCCCCCATTTAGAAGGATAGAGCTATCTAGAGGAATTTAAAAACATGCCTAAATAGGAGCATAATTAACAAGTTGGGATGATTTAACCCTTTTAATAGGTCCAAAGGCCCTTTGGCACGCCTCCTGCTTCTAAAATGCAAGGGAAGTCATCATCATAATTCTAGCCTTAGCTAAATTATGTAACTATGATTACAATGCCCTTTACAAAGACCCATTTTTTAGTTTCAATCTTGTAAGCATAAGAGGAAATTTTATGAAATTATCCATGAAACTAGCAAAGCTTTGCTATTTTTGCCTCATCTTAAGTTTTTGCCTAATTTTTACCCCCCTGGCACAAGCTGAAGACTTCAATGTGGCGGTGGCAGCTAACTTTACCAACCCCGCCCTAGACATTGCTGCTATCTTCCAAGAAGAAACAGGACATAAACCGGTCCTGTCCTTTGGGTCCACAGGTAACTTCAAGACGCAGATTCAAAACGGGGCACCTTTTGTCATTCTTTTGGCAGCGGACACCAAGACCCCTCTAGAGTTGGAAGAAGAGGGCTTGGGCGTTTCCGGCACCCGTTTTACCTATGCCAAGGGGGCTTTAGTACTCTGGTCTTCAACCCCGGGCTACGTAGATCCCCAAGGGGAAGTATTGAAAAAAAATGAGTTCAGGTTCTTGGCAGTGGCCAACCCTGATCTAGCACCTTACGGCCTTGCGGGCTATGAATTTTTAACTAAATGGGGCCTTCTGCCCGCTTTGGAGTCAAAGATAGTCACTGGCAATAATATCTCAGATACCTTCCAGGTGGTAAACTCAGGAAATGCCGAGCTTGGCCTAATTGCTTGGTCCCAGGTCTGCAAAGACAATACTCTTAGCTCAGGTTCAGTATTTATGATACCCACGGATCTTTATAGCCCTATACTCCAGGACGCCATTTTGCTAAAAAACGGGTCAGATTCTGCAGCTGCCAAGGCTTTTTTGGATTATCTTAAAACGAGTCCCAAGGCAAAGGAAATAATTTTATCTTATGGATATCACCTGCCAGAATGATTTTTCGCCTTTAGGGCATAAATAACCACGAATTTAAACCTTTAATAGCCAAAGGGCACTATGATTTTATCTTCAGCTGATTTTACCGCCATGACCATTTCCCTCAAATTAGGAATGGTGGCTACAATTCTTACCCTTGCCATTGGATCCCCTCTGGCCTGGTGGCTTTCCCGTGGGCAAGGACTATTCAGACGCATTATAGGTGCTATTGCTACGATGCCCTTAGTCCTTCCGCCCACGGTCTTAGGTTTTTACCTTTTAGTCTTTTTGGGTCCCCGTGGCCCTGTAGGGCAGCTCTTTGATTATTTTGGCCTACGACTTTTGCCCTTCACCTTTGGCGGCCTTGTCTTTGCCTCTGTCATCTCATCTTTACCTTTTGTGGTCCAGCCCCTGCAAAACGCCTTCGAAGCCTTAGGGGAACTGCCTTTAGAGGCAGCCAAAACCCTTGGCGCAAGTCCTACATATGCTTTTTTTACTGTCATTTTGCCCCAGGCGCGACCTGCCTTTTTAACCGCCGCTATCATGGCCTTTTCCCATACCCTAGGGGAGTTTGGCGTTGTCCTTATGATAGGAGGTAATATTCCCGACGTTACTAGGGTTCTTTCCATGCAGATCTATGTTTATGTAGAAATGGGACGCACTGCAAGCGCCCATGTGCTTTCTGGGATCCTCATGGCCTTTGCTGTTGTTACCATGGTTCTGGTGCAATTTTTAAATCCCCGCCGCCCCTCTTCTTCCAAGGCCATTCGAAATCCCAAGGAATAGCTTATAAGATTAGCTGCCCCTAAACCCCAGTTTCAAAAAATCTTAAAAAATTACCTGCGCTTTAATCTTTAACAGATACTAAAAAACTTTAAATCCAAGGTGCCCTATTTCCAAGGGGACTTCTGTGCCCTTACTCTCTATTTTTCCATTTTTTAGCTATTCTAGTGGCTCTTCAGAAGTGACTATACAACCTATTGGTAGTAAGCCCAATTACCCACTATTTACGCCAAATAGTTAGACTATTTTTTGTGAAAGCGGCTGACAGGCCCCTCCAAGTGTGCTAAGTTTGAAAAGGCTGAAAATTCCCTTATTTTCGTACCTTTGGGGGGCGAGCCGGTCACCTAAGGTGTTTTAGGAACTTTCTTTAGGTTTTTTTGGCCCAAATTATCAACCTAAAATAACCCGACACACAAATCCAAGAGGTGAAAGGCCATGTCGTTTTTCAAAAACAGGGAAGGCAAGTCCATCCTGGCATTCATGACGAGCTTTGGGTACATTATCGTAGCGATTTTAGTTTACGTGTTTTTTAAGCCCGGAATCATTTGGGCTATCTTTTGGCCAATCTGGCTAATAGTCCTGCTCTTTAACTTAATATTCGGCTAAGACTTGCTGCCCCCCAGCTACCCACCAGCTGCCTGGAGTTTTTTATTGGCTTAAAAGCCGCAAATTTGGCCCGCGCGGGATCGCCGGAAAGCCCCAAGCCCACCTAGGGCTTGGGGCAGCTAAAAAAATTCTAACCGTACTGGCGGGCCAGGGTCCCCCTCGCCCGCCAGTGCGCTTTTTTGGGGCCAGGGCCTTTTAGAAGAGAAAGAGCCCCACAATGCGCCTCTGCGCCTTCTAGCCCCCTGTTACCTTTTGGACCAGAGCCAATTTAGGCCCTTCTGGCCAGCTCTGGCCCAGATAAAAAGCTTTAATCTTTTGCCAGAAAAAAATTTACTTTCTTTTTCCAAAGTCCTTATTTTTTCTAGATATTTACTTAGCCAGGGCCTTACAAATTTTTGCTAACATACTGAAATATCTAGTAAAAAATTTTATTTTCCTGTCTTCAAAAAAACCTTTACAGCCCTATTGCAATTGAGAATCAATTATGATAATCTCCACAAATCACTAGGATCCACTAGTCACCAGGATAGGGCCTTTGGCCCAATAATAAAATTCCCTGTTAAATCCAGGGGTAAGACCTTAAAAAGGAGTAAATTAATGGCAAATATCTTAATCGTATATGGATCCCAAACTGGCAACACCGAGTGGGTGGCGGGCCAGTTAGAAGCCCAGGCCAAGGCGGCCGGGCACACCGTCAACAAGGCCAAGGCAGGCGACGTCTCAGCTGACGGCCTTTGCGCCGGTAAAGATCTGGTGCTCTTCGGCTGCTCCACCTGGGGCGATGATGAAATAGAGCTCCAGGAAGACTTCATCCCCCTTTTCGAATCCTTTGACAAGATTGGGGCCTCTGGGGTCAAAACGGCGGTCTTCGGGTGTGGAGACGAAGACTACAAGTACTTTTGCGGCGCAGTCGACGCCATCACCGACAAGCTCACGGAACTGGGCTCTACGGTGGTGGGCGGCAAGCTCAAGATAAACGGAGACCCAGACGGATCCGTTGCGGCCATCAAGAGCTGGGGTGAGGGAGTCTTAGCTGCCATCTAAAAAGGCTAACTAAGGACTTTAAGGGGCAATTTAAAATTTAGGTTAATTTATCCCGGTGTCTATCTATGCTATTATTTTAAATACTCCTCTGGGCCCTTAGCCCCTCCTTAAAGTCCTCTAGCCAGGGTTTATTGGAAACAAAATACACCAATTACTGTAAGCGGAAATTTACCATGATCGAAACAGAATCTGCCTTAACCAAAATGTTCTTAAATGTCTGGCCTCACCTTGGCGAGCGGGAACGCCGCCTGGTGGCTGCAGGCGAAGCCAAGCGTATTGGACGGCGCGGTATTTCCATGGTGAGCAGAGCTTGCGGCCTATCTAGGGTTACCATCACCAAGGGTATCAAGGAATTGGATGAAGCCCCCTTGGAGCCCGGTAAAACTCGCCGAGCCGGGGCCGGAAGGCCCCGGGTTGAGCGCGTGGACCCGGGCATCTGGGCCTCTTTAGAGGAACTCATGCGGGAAACCACCAAAGGAGAAAACGATCCTCCAATTCTTTGGACCTGCAAGAGTACCCGCTACCTGGCCCAGGAGCTCACCGCAGCCCATCACAGGATAAGTCACGAAAAGGTGGCCCAAATCCTCCGCAAAAACGGCTACAACCTCATGGGCACCCGCAAGACCGAAGAGGGTCGGATCCACCCCGACAGGGATTCCCAATTTAGGCACATCAGCCACAGGGTCTCCTTTCACATGGCGGAAAACCAACCCATAATCTCGGTGGAATCCCGTAAAAAGGAAGCCACCATCGAAGAAGAGACCCATGAGACCACCTTCATAGCTAACATTAACTTAGGACTTGACAGCTTAGTTGCTGGACAGCACCCCAGGGGTATCTATGACCCCAAGCTGGCCCGTCAATCCGCCTGCTTGAGGTCCTCCTATGAAAGCGCCTCCTTTACCTCTGATTCCATCTACGGTTGGTGGATGGTGGAAGGCAAGGAACTCTTTCCTGAGGCCAGCTGCCTCATGCTCACAGCCGACAATGTGGGAGGTTTGCGCCGCCACTCCCTGTGGAAGACCGAGCTCCAAAAGCTCTCCAATTCCATAGGGCTTCCCATAGAGTTCTGCCGCTACCCTCCGGGCACCAGCAAGTGGAACGCCAATAGCCAAAGGCTCTTCTCCTTTGTGTCCACGGGCTATGCTGAAGAGCCCACAAGGGATCACGAGGTTACCGTCCGCCTGGTAAGCCACAATGACCAGGTGCGCACCATGGCCTTGGGCTTAAAGCTAGATCACACGCATTTTTCTACCCCCCTGGCACCTACCGAGGAAGAGTTAAAGGCGGTGGTAATCTATCCAGCAGAATTCCACGGCGAATGGAACTATTCCATAGCTCCGGACTTTGGGCCCTTGCGCATAGACCCGGTCTTTAAAAATATTACCCGGGCCTCATAAATAGCCCCCCTTTTAAATTCCTATATTCAACAAAAAAGCCGCGTTTCGCGGCTTTTTTGTACTCTTCTAATTTCTCTTCGGGTCCCTAGGGGGTATTAAATAAAAAGTACTTTAAGTTATGCTCCCTTCGGGGCCCTAAGCCGCCTGCCTTTCATTTATACCTAGCATTAAAAATATTACCAGGGCACCAAATTAGCTAACCATAAGGCTGGGCTTTGGCATTAGATCAATTAACGAAAAGCATTTCCCAGTTGAGATTCCCATCGGGGCCGTAAGAAGCGCCCACCCCTATGCGTTCATGGCGTTCACTTAAAATAGTGTCTCTGTCTGGCTCCGAGCTCATCCATTCCTCCATCACGCCCTGGGCATTTATATGGCCCTGGGATAAGAGTTCACCCGCGGCACTTGTTTCTATTCCGAACTCTTCAAGGACACTAAGAAAAGAACCTCTCCCCTTAGGCCGGTAATGGAGAAACTGGGTACCTAGCTCTTCTGCGCGCACTTGTGCCGCGTCTGCTACCGTATCGTCCCAGGCAAGAGGTGCTAAGCCTTTTTTCCTTCTTTCCTCGTTCACCAGAGAGCTTAATTTGCGCCGCTCTTCTAATAATTGTTCGCTAGATAAGACCGGCTGTGGACTCTCTTCTGCAGTCTGGGCCCAAAGGCCCAACGCATTAAAAGTAATAACTCCAAAACAAAATAAACCCATAAAGGTAATAAGAAAAAAACCATTTAACTCACGTTTTGTCATAATCTTCTCCTTTTGGCAGAATTAAATTTACATGGACCAATTGTAACATCATCATAGGATAAAGGGGGGTAGGCTTTTAAAAAATCCCAAAAAAATTTTTAACTAAGCTTAAAACGAAATTATTTACCTTAGAGATCTAAGATAACTTAGGATAAAAATTATTGCTTGATACTGAAAAACATTGTTTTAGCATCTATCCCTCATTTAGTAGCTAGTTCACCAGCACCACCAGATATTGAAAATGTAGGTGATAAAATTAGCAATAGGCAAAGATAGGCTTTAGCTAAAGATCACTTGATGAAAAGCTGGACCCAGTTGAGTCTGCCATTGGGGCCGTAAGCCGCGCCCACCCCCATACGACGATAGCTACTATTTAAGATATTTCTCCTGTGCCCATCTGAGCTCATCCAGGAAGCCATCGCTTGGCTGGCACTTATCTGGCCATTGGCTATGTTTTCAGCTGCGGCGTTGGTATTTATTCCATACTCGTCAAAGATGCTAGAAAAATCACCTCCCTGTGGCCGGTTATGGTCAAAGAGAATTCCTAACTCTTCTGCGCGCTTTTGGGCCGCCGCCGCTAAGGTATCGTCCCAGGAAAGAGGGGCTAATCTATTTTTCTCTCTTTCCTCGTTCACTATAGAGTTTACTTTCCGCCGCTCTTCTAATAATTGTTCGCTAGTTAAGACCGGCTGGGGACTGCGCTTAGTGCTCTGCGCCCAAAGACTTAAGGCATTAAAACTTATAACTCCATAACACAATAAACCCACAAGGACAATAAGAAAAAGACCATTTAGCTCCCGCTGTGTCATATTTTTCACCTTTTGGCTTAATTTAACTTGCTTGGACCATAATCTTCAAAATCTATTGTAAACCAATTTTAGCATAAAAGGTTAGGGTTTAAAAAAAACCTCAAAAAATTTTTTTAAGTAACCTTAAAGCGAAGGAAATAGGCTCATTTTTGTCCTACTTTAAGATTAGCACAAGGGAAAACCCTTCCTATAGCTCTGGGCAGGTAAATAGCACTGCCTCTTTAAAGAAAATTAGCCTAAATATCCATGATTACTTTGCCTAAGCTTTATAGTTGATAGTCAAAATTATTTTTAGCTTAGTATCTATCGCCCATTTACTAACTAGCTCATTAAAAACTTTAGATGTTGACGGCCTTAGGTGATAAAATTAGCAAAATGACTTTCTCTTACCCATTACCCTTGATTAATTACATGATTTTTATATAATAATATAAAAATGCTAATTAAACAGTTTGCTTTTTTGGCTCGCCCTCTTAAAACCCGCGCTTAAGGTTTTTTTGAGAGCTATTTGTAATCTCTGGATATTATTACCTTGGCTAAAATAGTAAATAACGGATACTAGAAAATTTCTTTTGTTTGTAGTACACATATAGCTAAGGTTTTTTACGGTTTATAAAGACTATCATATTCTATCTTAAAATTTTAAAATTCATTTCTGCTTTTGATAAGAGAGAATTTTTAGTATCTCCCAGAGGCCTTATAGTGCCAGATAAAAGGTGGCCGTTTTTATATGCCATTCCATGGGTTAAAACTTGCTCATCTTTTTAAAAACCGTAAAGAATACATTTACATTGCTTAAAAGGTAATTATTTTATTTGCCAACTCTTTGACCACCGCGATAAAACGCTCTCCAATTACTTATTCTGGCTTCTAGCTATGATGCAAGTCTGGCGCCCCTTGTTAAGTGTCACTAGCATAAATACAAAGGCCGCCCGAAGGCGGCGCTTTGTATTTTGGGAAAACCCCAAGGGATTAAAAGTGATTAAAAAATACTTAATAATCCGCCTTGACCTCCCAGGAAAGCTTCTTGTGGGCCCAGATCTGATAGATGATGACCACGGGCACCATAACACCAGCTACGCAAAACATGATGGTAAGGGTAGGTATGGTGGAAGCCCCTGCTTGGATAGTGAGATTTGATGCGGGATCTATCCTGGAGGGTATGAGATTGGGGTACATACCCATGACTCCGGTGAGGGTGAAGGTTAGGATCCCACCGCAGGAGGCCAGGACCGCCCTTCCGGGGCTATTTTTAAAGTAGATATAATAGCCGCTTAAAAGGAAGAGGACAGCGCACAGGGCCGGAAGGGCAAAGAGAATAGGAACTTTGAGGTAATTTCCCTCCAAAAATGGGGCAAAGGCCCAGAGGAAGGTGAAGGCTACGTAAACTAAAAAGGCTATCAAAAAGAGGGGCCAGGTTATCTTGGCCATATAAAAAGCCTTGTTTTTTAGCTCGCTCTTTTCCACGCGCCAGGAAAGATACAGCGCCCCATGGACTAAAAACAGCAGTATGAAGACCACCCCGCCTAAGAGGCAGTAGGGATGCAGGAGATTTAAGATGTTCCCCTGATACATGTAAAACTGACCGGCTCCTTGTACGTCCTGGAGCTGTATGGGAAGGCCCCTGAAGAGGTTGGAGAAAGCTACGCCCAAGAGAAGGGCAGCTACCAAACTGGCCAAAAAGCTAATCCCATCGCAAATGAGCCGATACCAGCGGTTAAACACCTGGAAACGGAGCTCGTAGACAACGCCCCGCAGGATGAGACAGAAAAGCAAGATGAGGAGCGGGGTATATAGACTGGAGAAGAGGACCGCATAAGCCAGGGGAAATGCGGCGAAGGTAACGCCACCAGCGGTTATGAGCCAGACCTCGTTACCATCCCAAAAAGGACCTGTGGCCTGGTACATGGCCGTCCTTTCCCTTTCGCTGCCTGCCCCCAGGAGGGGTAACCACATGGATATGCCGAAATCGTACCCATCCAGTAAAAAGTATACGCCCCAGAGAACTCCCCAGAGAACGAACCAGACATCTAGTAACCATTCCATGATTTGCCTCCTTGGGCTTTATGCGTAATGTTCAGTCATGTCCTGGGGGCCCTTTAAGGCCGTACGGATCATCATGACAAAACCGGTTATAGAAATGAGGGCGTAAATAGCTGCCATAACCAGAAGGGTTATGAGCACCTGATACCAATCCACAGGGGGACTTCCAGCGTCTGCGGTCTTAAGTAGCTTATACACTATCCAGGGCTGCCTACCCATTTCCGTCACTATCCAGCCCAGCTGCATAGTGATATACGGGAGGGGAATGAGTAAGATATACACCCAAAGACCCCACCCCAAGGTGGGTACAATCCTCCTTAAAAAGATTGTTACCACAGCCACGGCTAAAAAGAGGAACCCTAAGGTGGCCATGATCCTAAAAGAGTAAAAGACCGGCCAGACCAAAGGCCTCTCATCAGGTTTTATCTGATCCATGCCGGTTACAGTCTGGGAAAAGCTGTTAGTGGTCAGAAAGCTAAGGACGCCAGGGAGTGGCAATGCCTGCACCAGGTTCCCCTCTTCACTGGTGAACTTGGGGATAACAATAAGGTACATAGGTGAGTTTTCTTCCGTCACCCAGACGGACTCCATGGCAGCCAATTTGGATGGCTGATACTTAGCCGTCACCTGGCCCAACTGATGGCCCACGATGACTGATAAGATGGAAAAACAGAGGGCAAAGCAGGAGGCCAGCTTAAAGGAGGCGTGGAAAAACTCCTTGTTCTGGCCAAAATAAAGATGCCAGGCCGAGATCCCCATGACCAGAAATCCGGTCAAGAGAAAGGCACCACATACCGTGTGGAGGTACATATGCCAGCCGTAGGTATTGGTGAGCACTTCCGTAAAGGATTTCAGGATATAGCGGTCTCCAACGTGCTCATAACCTACAGGGTGCTGCATGAACCCATTTGCCAATAAGATCCAGAGCGCCGAGATAGTCCCGGCAAAAAATACAAGCCAGATGGCGGCACAGTGGAGTTTTTTAGGTATCTTTTCCCAGCCGAAGGCCCAGACGGCGATAAAGGTGGACTCCAAAAAGAAGGCCAGGGTGGCTTCTATTGCCAGTAATGACCCGAAAATATCCCCGACATACTTGGAGTACAAGGCCCAGTTGGTTCCGAATTGGAACTCTAGGGCAATACCCGTCACTACCCCCAAAACAAAGTTGATGAGAAAAATCTTTCCCCAAAATTTAGCCTGAATTTTAAACTTTTCATCCCCGGTTCTAACATACCGGGTTTCCATGATGGCTATAAACAAACTCAGACCAATGGTCAGGGGAACAAAGAAAAAATGGACTATCGTAGCCAGGGCAAACTGCAACCTGGAGAGTATAATAGGGTCCATCTTGGTCCTCCGTGAAAGAGAAAATTAGGATACTAACCGCGCTTTTCCATTTGCACCCCAAAGGGAACAATAAGGCAAAAACTTAAAAACACACTGAATTACCGATGCAATTACCGAAGATAGGCTAATTTAGAAAATTCATGGAACTGAAAGGTTATTCTTATAGCGGATTATGCTTTAAATTATACGTCAATCATTCTTTTGGGTCAACAAATAAAATAATAGCCCCACAATGAAAAAGTGTGCGCCCAGAATCTCTTAAAAAATACTAGATTTTAAGCCATATTGGGCCCCAAGCCCCCCTAAGGGCCTGTGGCTATTTTACCGAAAAACCCACTAAGAGTAAGGATTATACAATATTTTTTTCCTTTACTATTGTTTTAAGCCGCCTACCCAGGCTTAAGAGGTAAAATTACCTTAGAAACCAGTAAGTTAGCCCAAATCCCGCATAAATCCAAAAGGACCTGCCCCTAGCTTTTTGACAAATAAGGGGCCCTTAAAATTACACTAAACCAGACGGCTAATTTTCCACATCTTGTATACTTTAATTATTTCCCGCCAAAGAAGCTCTTTTCTTGCCAGGGGGGGAAAAAAGCTCTAAAATTTACATAAATATCTTTCCAAAATGCAATAAAGCCACTTATAAGAGGTCCCACAGTGATAAATGATCCCCATACCGAAGAAAGCCTCCTGGAGATAGAAACCCTAGGTGCCACTAAAATTAATAGCCCCCTTCTAGGTAAATCCCAGCCTCACACGGAGGCCACAGAAGAGACCTTATCTTGGGAGGCCTTTACTGATGACAGCCAAAGGATCTTGATGGATGCCACCTTGGCCTCCATCAACAAGTTCCAAGAGGAGGGCAAGGTGCCGGCCAGCTTTGAGCAGGCCGGGGCCAGGCGCAAAATCTACTTCGACACCTCCAAGGTAAGAGCAGGGATCCTCACTGCTGGAGGCTTGTGTCCAGGATTAAATGATGTCATCAGGTCTTTGGTGATGACCCTCCATTACCGCTACGGGGTAGAGAACATTCTGGGCATAAAGTATGGCTACCAGGGACTCATACCCTCCTTTGGGCACCCCTTAATGCACCTTACCCCCCAATCCGTGGCAGAAATACACCAGTTCGGAGGCACTGTCTTAGGGTCCTCCAGAGGCAACCAGTCTGTGGAAGAACTGGTGGACTCACTGGAAAGGCTCAACATGAACATCCTCTTCTGCATCGGCGGGGACGGCACCTTAAAAGGGGCTCACTTCATGGCCGCAGAGATTAAGAAAAGGGGCCTTAAGATATCTGTAGTGGGAATACCCAAGACCATAGATAATGACATCAGCCTGGTCTCCCGCTCATTTGGCTTTGAAACCGCCGTAGCTATTGCCACCGAGGTCATCCGCAGTGCCCATACCGAGGCCTTGGGAGCCCCCTGGGGGGTAGGTCTAGTAAAGCTCATGGGTAGAGACTCTGGCTTCATAGCAGCCACTGCGGCCCTGGCCAGGGGAGACGCCAACTTTGTCTTAATACCGGAGATAGACTTCGATGTGGATGGCCCCGGGGCCCTCCTAGATCGCCTCTATAAGCGCCTTAGCACCCGCGGCCATGCCGTCATAGTGGTGGCAGAAGGTGCTGGCCAAAAGTTCTTCTCCGCACAGGCCCAAGAAAAGGACGCCTCAGGCAATATCCTCCACAAGGACATAGGCCAATACCTAGCTGACAGGATAAAGGCCTTTTTCAAGGCCAAGAACCAGGAACTCAATTTAAAGTACCTGGACCCCAGCTATATAATCCGCAGTGCCCCAGCCAACTCCACAGATCAGGTGTTTTGCAGCTTTTTAGGCCAAAAAGCCGCCCACGCAGCCATGGCCGGCAAGACCGACTGCCTCATAGGCCAGTGGAACGACCACTTTGTCCACGTTCCTATCGCCATGGCCATTGCCCAGCGTAAAAAAGTGGACCCCATGGGCGAGCTCTGGAATAGCGTCTTAGAGCGTACTGGCCAGCCTCCCCTCACAGCGGAAAAATAAGCCTGCCTTGGGCCATGGTCCTAACACTAAAGCTATAAAAGCATGCCTTGGGCCATGGGCCTAACACTAAAGCTATAAACTCTCAAAGCTTTAGGTTTTCCCATGGCAGAAAATAATCTAGCTAAAAAAAAGTAAAATCCTCAAGTAGCCAAGGGCACAACTTATTTTTAATATTTTTACAAAATGATTGTCTTTTGGCAAAAGGTGCGTATTTTCTCACTAAAACGTAAATTTTAAAAATTTTACGCCAAAGGGACTTTTGCAAAAAAGCTTTATTTAAAGGGCAATTTAGCTGGATTTAATATTAGCTATTCTACCCAAGCCTTCCTAAGAAATCTTTGGCCTTTGGGCCTTTTATCCCAGAGGGTAAAAAAGGTCACTATTCTATATCACTATTTTGAAATTTCTCGGATACTTCCTTAAAGACATCTACTATTTTGGGGTCAAAATGCGAGCCTCTTCCTTCTAAGATAATGCGCACAGCATAGTCGTGGGGAAAGGCCTTCTTATAGGGACGCACAGAGACCAAAGCGTCATAGACATTGATAAGCGCCATGAGGCGTCCTTCTAAGGGGATGTCGTTATCCTTACGTCCGTCTGGATAACCGGTTCCGTCCCATTTCTCGTGGTGGTAGAGGGCAAAGAGCCTGGCATAGCGCCAAAATTCGGACCCTTCTGCCTCGGACTGCAAAGCGCTACGATCTATGAGGCCTGCTCCCATGGTGGTGTGGAGTTTCATTTGATCGAACTCCTCTGCGGTGAGCCTTCCTCTTTTTAAGAGTATAGAGTCGGGGACAAAGACCTTTCCCAGATCGTGAAGTTCTGCCGCGAAACCGGCTAAAGACAGGTCCCAGGAGTCCAAGGTACTTTCATAATGGTGTTTTTGAATTAAGCCTTTCACCAGAAAGGCTAAGCGTTTCTCTGTCCTTCCGGCTAATAATACTGGTCCCATGCCCCGATTTTCCAAGTAATCAGAAAGGGTGGACAAGAAACCAATGGCCAGTTTGCGGGATGTATCGTCCTGTGGGATAGGCTGGTAAGAATGCTTTGCTTCTCCCAAGAGCTCCTTTTGTCTCTTTATGGACTTTTTGGCCTCTGCTAGCTCCAAAAGGTTTTCCACCCTTTTCAGCATGAGCTCCGGTTGGAAAGGCTTATAGATAAAGTCCTCAGCCCCTAGAGTGAGGCCCTCCGAGTAATCCTTCCCGCTGGAGGAAGCCGTGAGAAATATTACAGGTATCTCTTCCCAGCGGGAGTCGCTCTTTAAGATCTTAATGGCCTCATAGCCGTCCATCTCAGGCATGGTGACATCTAAAAGTATAAGATGGGGACTAATATCTGGTAGGAGAGCAAATAACTTGGCAGCAGATGGTACAGTAAAGACATCGTAGATGTCCGACAAGCTGGTCTTAGCGAACATAAGGTTAGTGACATTGTCATCCACTATCATTATGCGCTTTTTCTCTTTTCCCGAATCACTCCCGTTCATGGACCACTTCCTCACCGCGACTTAAGTGGATTTGCACCAAAAGTCCTGCTTCGTCGTAATCTGCCAAAAGCACGTGATTGGAAATACGCTCTATTGTATTTTGAGTCTCAGTGTCATTGGGTCTAGAGGCTAAGTTGGCCAGGATCCTATCTATAGTACCTATGTCTCTAGTATCTATGGCCTCTTTTAAGGTGACTAAGATCTCCCGCTCCACGTTGATACTGCCATTTTTGGGCTGAACCTTAGAATTTGACTTTAAAGATTCCAAGGCCTTACACACATTTCCTGTAATCTGCTGTAATAATATCACAAAGCCGCCCAAACGCGCCCGTATTGTGTAGAAATCCTTTACCCCAGCCGCCTCTTCCAGGAGCTTGGCCTCCATTGATAGGGCCATGGCCCCAATATTGGCTGCAGCGCTCTTAATAGCGTGGACCTGGACCTGGAAGTCAGAGATGTTCCCCTCTGTAACCTTGCTTACGGACGCCTTGCGTCCTTCCATGTCCTTGCAGAACACAGACAGGGCCTTTAAATAGTTCGCCCTCACCCCTCCAATATTTCTTAAACCCACGGACGTGTCCACGCCATCTATCTCCAATGGCGCCGGCTTTTCCTTTTCCATGTCCTTGCGGCGCTCTGGTTCCCGGCGGTAATCCATGGGGACCCAACGGTCCAGTATGCCATCCAAGGATTTAAGGTCTATGGGTTTTCCCAGAAAATCATCAAAGCCTTTAGCTAAAAACATCTCCTTCATGCCGGCCATGACAGCTGCTGTCAAGGCTACCATAGGCACTGTCTTATAAAAATCTCTAAGCTCCCTGATGCGCCGCATGGTCTCTGCACCATCCATCTCGGGCATCATGTGATCGATGAAGATGAGCTCGAAATTCTCATTGGCGCAGAGCTTTACCGCCTCTGACCCCCTCTCTGTCACTGTCACATCCAGACCGTAAGGCGCAAGCAGACCTTTGGTAACTACAAGGTTGGTGGCTATGTCGTCCACCACCAGGGTCTTCATTCCCCGTACCACAAAGGGAGGATTATCATCCTCCTCGATGCCGTCCCAGCCCGAAGCCCGGCGGTCAAAGGCGGACAAAGGTCCAACGGGCTTCCAGTCGCTAACTGTCTGCCTCAAGGTGGCTACAAAGGTGGAGCCCTTGCCGAAGGTGCTTTCCACAGCTATATCACCATCCATAGCGTGGCACAAGCTCCTTGTGATGGCGAGGCCTAGGCCAGTACCTTCTATGTGCCTTACCCCCTCTTGGTCTAAGCGCACAAAGTCTCCGAAAAGGTTCCCTAAATCCTCTTTTTTTATGCCTATCCCCGAGTCCTCCACCCGGATGAAAAGAATGATAGAGTCGGGGTGTAATTCCTTAAAGTTCAAGTTGAAGTGGATATAACCTGTAGGTGTATATTTTACGGCATTGTTGACCAAATTTAAGATGACCTGCCGTACCCTTACCTCGTCACCTAAGAGCTTGGAAGGGATATTGGGGTCTATCTCAAAGGAAAGGTCTATATCTCTGGAGCCCAGGCGTACCCGCACTATAGCCAGGGTGTCGTAGAACAAGGTGGCCGTGTGGTAAGGATTTTCTTTAAGTAAGATGTTGCCTGCATTTATCTTAGAATAATCCAAGATGTCATTGATTATTGACAAGAGATCCGCCCCTGCGTGGCGGATCTCCACCAAATATTCCATGGCCTCGGGCTTTCCTATATTTCTGCGGGCTAGCTCGCACATACCCATGATGGCGTTCATAGGTGTCCTTATCTCATGGGACATGCGGGCCAAAAAGGAGCTCTTGGCGTGGGATTCCTCTTCGCTCTTCTTCTTGGCCTGAGACAGGCGAAGTAAGATAAGGCACACAAAGAAAGCCAAGACCGCAGACATTAAGACTATGACCGGCAGCATCCGGTAAACTTCGGAGTAATAATAGCGATAAGGGGCCACTATCCCTATGTACCAGCCGTTATCCAAGGGAGAGAAAAAGAGGATACTGTCCTCTCCCAAGACGTCCCTCTTTTCCACAAAAAGTCCGGCTTCGGCGTCCGAAGAGCCGTTTAAATTGGCATTTTGCCTCTGGATTGTAAGCTCTTCAGCTACCCCTTCCATGCCCGGGTAATCGGAAATTGGGAGCCCTAGATACTCGGGATAGGGGCTGGTCAAGATGTGAAAGCTATCGTCCAACAAGATCCCATACCCAGTTTCCGCCACCCGATAATTTCGCACCTGATCTATGATGGGATTTAAAAAGTAATCTATGGCCAAAACTCCGATGGCGTCTCCGCTACTATTGTAGACCACTGTGGATACGGCAGCTACGGGGTTACCTGTGCGGGGGTCAATGTAGGGAGGAGAATTATAGACGCCATCGGTTAAAATTGCCCCCCTCAACCAGGGGGCACTCTTGGGATAGAAAAATTCCCCAGGTATCCAGCTGGTGCCATCTAGATAGTTGCCATTAATAAAACCGTACAGGGAGACAAAGATCCCGGCCATGTCCTCCTGCCGGGAAAAGAGTTCGGTGCGGGTCTTTAAGATCCCCTGGAGCTCATCTGGTCCTGCCCCACGTTCCACAGCGTAAGAAACAGTCACAGCTGAATGGGTCAAAGCCGCCTCATGGGCATTTAATAGCCTACGGATGGCATTCTGATGCACGGTCATCTCACTACGGCTATAGAGGTCCACCTGTTTTTTCAAGACAGTGGACACGTAAAAATAGGAGACAAGGCTCATGGTGAAAAAAGCCAGGCATACCACCAAGAGCTGAGGAAGGGATGGCCTTAGGGCAGCCATTAGCCTAGCTAAACGGCTCTGAGGTTTGCCATACCCTCCTGAGTTCTGAGCCACTTCTTTGGCCCCTATTTTTTTTGCCTTCATGATTAGTAAGCTCTCTTTGAACCCATGTTTATGGCTACTTGGCCATTTAGAAAATCTTCAGAGGCTAAAAGATCTGTCCCTCTATTGATACTTGTCTCGTCTATTTCCTCAAAAGAGGTTCCTATAACCAGGTATTTTAATGGCACCTCCAAATCGGTGAGCCCTAGATAGCCCCTCCCGAAAACATAGGTATCTTGGTAAATCATAAAGAGATTGCGTACAGGTTTACCTGTAAACTCGTCTGTGTAGTAGCTTCCCTCCCAACTTACCCCAGGGGAGAACTTAGATAGAGCGGTTAAAATAGCGGAGCTATCATCCACATCGGCTTGGCCATTTACCACCATGCGCCCAAACTCTAAGGCTCCGGCGCTACTGCAGTAGCCAGCTGAATAGGCCCAGGTCCCCAGGCGTCCTGCCCCGCCTTTTCTCACCACCTTGCGCTCCAGCTCCATGAGGAAGTCTCCTCCTCGGTCCTGATAATCAAAGGGGTTTAGCTCAAAGACCTTGGGGTACCCCAAAGTGGGACTGGGGAGATCGGCTTCAACAAAAATACCACCATATTTGGTCACAGACCAAATAAGAGGCTCTATGTGGGCATTATTAGTGGAAAAAAAGGCAGTTTTTTGGCCGTACTCACTCAGCCAACCTGGAAAATTTGCCAGGATATTTTGCGTGGCCCTCTCCTCTCCCACCTCGGCAGGGTCCAAGGCCACTAGCTCATAAAACTTTAGCCCCAAATCATTAGCTGCAGCCCGCATGATATCCCGGCGTCTAGATAACTCAGGTCTGGCCATGTGCCTGGGAAAGGAGATATGAACAAAGCTGTCAGCATTCATCAATTTAGCCGCATAGACTAATAGATACCCTCGGGAAATATTGTTGGTACTTAAGACTAGATCGGCTTCTTGAAGCATAGCCTCAGGGTCATGGGCTTGAGTGGCAATAAGTAAGATATCTGGCCGCAACAGCTTCAACTTGGCAAAGCCCTCAGCGGTACCCACCACTGCTTCATTTACCACCACCACCTTTAAGAGGGGGTCTGAGGCAAACCCCTCAATTTCACCTATAATCTCCTGGCGCGCATTTATAAAATCATCGCCATAGGTCTTATGCCAGACTCTTCCATTTTGCTTTACATCCCCATAGAGGGAAACCATCTTTCTGGCTCCAGCCCAATCGTCGCCGCCCTGGAGATTGTCACCTGTTAAGATGCCCATGTGAAAGTTCTGTCCATCCAAGGGGAGGATAGGTCTCACCTGTTGGTATTTTAGAGGTATTGACGCCAAAGGGTCTATGGCGGAATCAGGTATCACAATAGAGGCATTTTCCATTAATAATAGGTAGCGGGGCACGGGCCGTGAGGTGACCATATCCACGTAGGAGGTTAAAGAATAGCTCCCTTCTAAAATCCCGTCCAACATCGGAGTCAGCTCCTCAACTACCGGGCGTTTGTTGCCATTTAAAGACTCCATAGCCAGGGTAGAAAGAGCCAAAAACATGTCGTAGACGATAAAATCCTTGGTAATCCCCAAATGGCCCTCCAAACCCCTAGACTTTATAGCTTCGTAGAGGACCTTTAATTCTGCCTCCCTGTCCTCCGCCTCCGCATTCAAAGTGACGCCCAAGGCCTGGCTATAGTCAGCAGCTGAGGAAGGTATTGGTCCCTGCCAGTAATAGCCGCCATTTTCCACCACCTGGGAGGCAATGCTCTTAGCCAAAAGAGGAGTAGAGCCGTAAAAGAGGGTCCTTTGACCGTAGAGCTTCAGCCACTGGGGGTAATGAGTTTCCACATATTTACTCACCTTGGCGCCATCGGGCTCAGAGGGCACCAATACCTCCACATATACCAAACCCTTATCTATAGCCGCCTGGCGCATCACCGCCTCTCTGCGGACAGAAGGCAAACTCATCTGCTCGCCCTCGTAGGTAACGTGGATTAAGGTCCTGGCCCCAAGGTTATGGGCGGCATTGGCCACCAGATAGCCCTGGGCCACAAAATCGAAGTTTATCGCCAGATCGGCTACGTAGCACAAGGGTCCGGGATCGTCAGAGGGTTCTGCTGCCATGAGGATAAGTTCTGGTCTGGTCTTTCTGAGTTCCGTAAAGGCAGCTAGGGTCCCAATGGGCGCAGGTGAGACTACAATTGCCCCTATTTCAGGGTCGTTTCCCAGGCGCAAAATAGCGTTTATTACACTTTCTTCCCTATCTGCACCAAAGTCTTCATATCGGGTTACTTTTACCCGATCTTTGCCATAAGTGGCCTCCATGCGGGCTATTACCAAGTCATGCCCATCATAGATATTAGAAACCCCTGTGACTAAGCCCAGTTTAGAGGGAGTTTTCTCGTAGATAGAGTTCCCAGAATGCAAAATTATCCCAGCTACCCCCCCCAAAATGACAAGGGATAATACTAGTAATACAGCGGGGTGCTTCAATCTGCCCATTGATGAAACCGGGAATTTAAGGTCAATGAAAGGTGGGAATGAAAAAATAGCTTGAAAAAAAGAAACGGGAAAAGGGGAAACTCTAGCCATAAACAAAAGCCTTGAAATAAAGGGGAAAAGTGCTCGAAATTCGAGAACCTGAAGGCTAAGGGATCAAAAATGAAAAAACACAGCATATAGTAGCATTTAAATTTACCATATGCTAGCCCTTAGGGCTAAAAAAATCTAAAGTTAAGAACTCAAAAATGGAAACGCAAAAAAAATCCCAAAACAATCTACAAATGCTCGAAAATTATTGAGCTTTCAAGGCAATTACTAATGGTCCTTTAATACCATATTTTGTCAACTAATAAAAAACCCTAATATTTAGTCTAAAAGCTGGATTTTTTGAGAGGCCCCTTGCTCTAAAAAACATTCAATAAGCTTATTGTTGATATAAATATACTATAAAGATAATTACTTAGCAATAATCTATAAATTATCTTAGTAATATAGAAATTATAAAAACAATAACAACCAACTTAGAGGCAATATAAGGAAATTATAAGGAAGAGCTCCCTACGTTTTTGTAAAAACTTTTAATAAAAGACTACAAAAACCCGCAACTTCAACCCATCGGTGAATTATATGCTACAAAACAAAAAAATTCTATTAAATTTCATTGGTTTCTCTTGTAAGCCAAGCTTAGAAGACTTGGGTAAGAATCTTAAAGCCCTTACATATTTCTCCTCTTTTCACAGGCAATTGGGCTTGCCCTTTAAAGCTTACTAGCCCTTGCGTCTTACAAGTCTCTTATAAGTTTCTAATAAATCCTTTACAACTAGAAGAAAATAGGTCCGCGCCCAAAAACTAATTTTCCCCAATCTGAAGCTTGTTACTTAAAAACTCGCCCTCATGTGTGGGGGCACATTTTGACCCTTTGTAAATATAGATAAAAATCGAAATAGCTAATGGCCTTTAAATACGCCCTAAAATAATAGAGCTGGCAGAAAAAATAAATATAAGCTTGTAGCTTTTGCTTGCAGCTGTAACTAATTGCTAGTTGCGTAAAGTTATAACTAATAGCCAAAAGAGAGCTAAATACTAGATAGGACTAATTTTTTCCCGCCTCTGAAGGGCTTAAAAACCCAAATCGGATTATGCAAATTCCATTAAAGCCGAAAATAGGGCCAATAGCTAAACTTGGCTTTACTGTTAGCCAGGGACAATAGGTTCCACAGGCTCCATAATTTTCTGGGAGTTTATAGGCCCTTTTACAAAATTAGAGGGCTTTTAGCCTAATTTCAAAGTTTGGCTATCTATTCTGGGTCAATTTTTTCTTTATTTCGCAAGACAGATAAGAAATTATTAATGCCACCCAGGGGAAGTAAGCCTTCTTTTTAAGGTGGATCCCGTCATAGGTGTCCTCCGGGTCCAGCTCGTAGTCGTCATTTAAGTAAGCTGCATTAAGGTCTATCATATCGGCCCCGAAGGCAAAGGCCGATTGGCGCAATACCCCGTTTAGAACGCCTATATGCTTGTTGGAAAGCCCAGGCGGCCTATTTTCAAAAAGCTTATGGGATATTGGAAGGATAGTAGTTGCCACCACCCTGGTTCCTGGAGATAGCTGGACTACTTTTTCCCAGATCCTCTTGATGCGTTCAGATAAGGACTCTACCCTTTCTCCCTGGGCCAAATCGTTTACGCCGATATTTAAAAACAAATAGTCCGGTAAATCTTGAAGGTACTCATGGATTCTGGAAAATACCCCAAAGCTGGTCTCCCCGTTTATGCCAAATACAGAGGTATCGGCAAAATAATGTAGCGGCCTAAAATCCCCCTCATTGGTCAAGCTATCTCCCACCAGGGCTACTTTTGGACGCACAAGAGCCACTTTAGTCCTCCTTAAAGTCGTTTGTGGCTGGATCCCAAAATTTGCTCTGGTCTTCCGGAGAGCTTGTGACCTTATCCTCTGCGTCTTCTGTAGCTTGCAAGTCTAAAGATTTCTCCAAGTCTCCTTTCAGCTCATCTCCTTTGGCACCTTCTGCTGATTCCTTTTCCAAGGAAAGGTGCGCTTTAACGCTCTTGGACTCCAAGGGCTCCTCGTCGTCTAAAAGCTGCCGCTCCTCTTTGTCAAAGCGGGGTAGACCCTCAGAGACGGGATTAAACTCTGGCTTTTGGAGGATTATCTGCCTATAGATGTATACTGAGATGGGTACCCCTAAGAACATGCCCCACATGCCCATGAGGCTATGGGCAATATAAAGGATAATAAGGGTGATTACCGGGTTTATCCGTAGAACCGCAGATACTATCCTGGGATTTAAGACGTAGGCCTCTATTATATGTATGATTACAATAAGGCTCAAAGAGGCCCAGAGCATGGAAAGGCCGCCCACGTTTATGGAAACAAGGATAATGGGCACTGAGGAGATAAAAACCCCCAAAACCGGAATAAGGCCGCAGGAAAAGACTATTACCGCCAAGAGGGCAGTGGAACCAGTGCCGATAATAGTAAGGCCTAAGATGGTAAGGGAGGTATTTATCAGAGATATGTAGATCTGGGCCCGGAAGTTCTCCCCCACTACCTTTCCGAACTGGATGACACTGGAGACTGTCTCGTCATAGATAACATGGAGCCTTGTAAACCTCAGGGACCTGAACTTGCCAATAAGTTCAGGCAGCTCTAAGACTATGAGAAAGCTAAAGATAATGGCTATGAAAAACCAGGCCACATAGTGCCATCCGTGGGAGATGTTGCTAATAACCAGCTGAAAGCCCTTATTGACAAGGGCGTCTATGGTCAAGGCGTCTTTGACCTTGGTAAGGGCGGGCGCCAGGTCTGGGTAGTTCTCTATGGTGTTGTTTAAAGAGACATTCAGGCTATAAAGGGTCTTAGGCAGCTGCTCGGAGAAATGCTTGGCCTCGTCTAGGATCTTGGGAAATCCAAAGAGCACGAAACAGACAATGCCCACAATGAACAACCCGTAAGTCAAAAAGACCACCAGGCGACGGGGCAGACTGGTTACGTGCGTGCACCAACGGCACACGGTGTGTGCCAGAAAGCACATGATAAAGGTCATAAAGACAAGGCCAAAAAGGTTCCTCATGAGGTAGATGAGCCCGGCAAAGGCCGACCAAATCAAGATCACCCTGTTCTCATGAGCAAATTTTGAGATATTGAACATGTTACCTAGTTGATGATAGGCCAATGTCAGATGACCCTATTGATAACCACTCCGGCGGAAGCCTGGTCAGCAATTTGGGCCACCTGCCCTAAGGCATTGTAATTCTTGGGGAGGTAATCGGCGGCATGGTAAGCAGCCTGGCTATCAGCCAAAGCGCTATAATTTTGCTTAGTCAAATCAGGGATATGGGCATTTTCATGGCGTCCCAAAGACACCGGCTGGATCTGGTGGGCTAAATAGGTGGCACGCTGCATGGGACCCACGGAATTGTGGGCCATGGCCTGGGCTTCACTACGGGTCAAAAGCTGGGTGACATTGGTCCTTTCGTTGTGGAGAGCCGTCTTATAAGTGGCCGCCGCGAAGATTGAGGCTATATTTCCTCTATTTACTGGTCCAATCATGGCAAGCCCTTACATTAAAAAGCAAAAATTAACGCTCTTTAGAGCCTAATTAAATAATTTTCGAAGAAAGTTAGAGTAACCCTAAAGCTTCCACTTTCGGGGTCTAAAGTATCCTGTTAAAAATACTTCAAGTCAATTTTACTTGTTTTTTTGCCCTAAATAAAGGGCACTAGAAATTTCACGAATAATTACCGTATTTGCCCCTTTTCCGGCTCAGGGATTAGCTATCGTAAATTCCACTCTGCGGTTCATGGCCCGGCCTTCCTCGGTGGAATTGTCGGCTATTGGGTTGGATTTGCCATAGCTCTGAACTGTTAGGAGCTCAGCTGGGACCCCGAACTTTATGAGTAAATTCCTTATGGACTCTGCCCTTTTCTTTCCCAGGTCCAGATTGTAGAGTTCTGTCCCCTGTGAATCCGTATACCCTGAAATAACCACAGAGGGAGGCTGGGGATTGGAGAGCATTATCTGGGCAGCATACTCCACCCGGGGGTGGAAGGCAGCCTTAACTGCCGTCTTGTCATAGTCAAAAAAGTAAGAATAGGCTGCTATCCAGCAGCCCCGTCCGTCCACAGGGGCGCCCAAGGGGGTACCAGGGCAAGTGTCATTATCGTCACAGACCCCGTCTTTGTCGGTATCCTGGCAAGGGATTAACAGATTGCTACCAAATATATCCTCCAGGGCTACCTCCAAGAAATCCGGGTTCTCCAGAAGCTCACAAACATTGTAACTTACCCCTCCTCCGGCAGCTGCTATGCGGCGGGCCAAATCGATGCTCGCCTCGTCATCAGTTAAGTAAAAGGTAAAGATCCTGTTCTCCGGGCCAAAGAGATCTATTAGTCTCTTGGCCTGCCCAGGAGGGTCGCCGCTATTTTTGGCTACGCTAAAGTCAGAAAATAACAAAGCCCCTCTGGGACTGTCCATTTGCCCCAAATCCTCCATCAGAACCCCAATGCCTTGGCTAAAATTCGCTATGGAATTGGAAGGCATAAGCCTCATGAGGGTATGCTCAAAGTTTCTGCGGTTAAAAGTGGAGGGTTCATAGTAGAGAGCAGTATTGTCCGCCTCAGTAAGGCCATATTTATACCCAAATACCCTCAAAGATGCCGTTATGGGGCTTGCAGGAACCCTTTGGACTATCTTTCTGATTAACTTTGTAGCTGCCTCATTTTTGATAAGATGCCCCATACAGGGGCTTTCCTTCTGCATCCCCACTGAAAGGTCCACCAGCATGGCAAAACCATTGAGCTTATCATCATTACCATAGCCCCCAGGCAGAACAGGCGGGGCTGCAGATGCTTGCCCCGCCTGCGTTAACCCCCCTCCAGGGGGTATCCAGCCTTGATTTTGAGTTGGAGGCGGATTAGCCGTGGTAGAAGTGCTCCCGGCATTAGGGTTGGCTGGGTCAGTCCAGTACACCGTCTCTCCGGGGTCTACTCTTGTAGGAGAGCCTTCCTGAGGGACAGGCCAACCCTCTTCGGTCCCCAGGACAGAAGGCGGGGTGGGCCAACCAGGGGCTACGTTACTATTTTGCTGATCTCCTGTTGGATTTTGCGTTGGTACCTGGGGCTGGGTAGGGCCTATGGGCCAGCCTAGATCGTCTTGACCCCCTGGCACAGTTCCTGGAGCTTGGGGAGTAGTTTGTACTTGGCTAGGCTGTTGTGGCAAGGTTGCTCCCCAGTTCTCACCGCCAGGGCCTTGCCTGGGAGCAGAACCATATCCTCCACCTGGAAGCTCTGCTGTGGGTACTGCACTGGGGATCGGAGTCTCAAGAGAAGGCTGGAGCACAGGAACGCTATCCATGCCCTCGGGAGGGACTACAGGAGTCGCAGCTATCGGGGGTCCCATGGGAACCTGTGGTAAAGGCGCTGAGGCTTGTCCTTGAGGAACAGGGGGTAAAGGAGCTGAGGCTGGAGGACCTGCCATAGGTGAGGTAGGCTGAACTGCCGGGGGAGCTGCTGCTGAAGTTGTAGGGGCTTCTGCTGGTTGAGTAGCCGGAGCAGTAGGAGCTGCAGGAGTTACGCCCCTGGTATCTTCCCGCACCACAAAGTCTTTGATGATTCCGGAGGACTTGAGGGCCTGGGCTGCAGCATCTGCCTCCGCTTTAGTGGCAAAGGGGCCCACATAGACCCTGTGTACAGTGCCCCTTTCGGGAATATTTTCAGTGGTCTGAAAAGAGGGAACGCCCTTGGCCAGGAGCCTATCGGACTCGGCTATTGCCGCTTCCTGGGTGGAAACGGAACTGACCTGGACTATATAATCGCTGGCAAAGGCCCAGTTACAAGGTAAGATTATCGCCAACATAAGGGCGAGTTTTACAATGAGGCCTTTCATGGAAGTCTCCTTTGATGGGAAAAAGGCTTGGTAGGGAGCGAAAAAAGACAAATGGCGGCCAAATGCGGCCACCGGTATCTAAAATACCCCCAAGAGAGCCTCCATGCAACTATTAGGATGACGATACCCATTAAAGCAAGAATTTCATAAGAAAGCTGGCATGAAATACAGTTGATTTAAGAAATTTAAAGGTTTTCCTTCCCTAAAGGGATAATAGCAAAGGAAGTCCTTAAAAACCTTGTAAGCAGTTGATATAAGCTAGCAAAATACTAAGAAAACCAAAGGCCTGGGACAACATGTGCCGTAAAGACTAAAGTGATGGGAGATGATGCTTAGAAAACTTACATTTTGCTAAAAACAAGCCAAGTGACAATAAGTGAAGCAAATAATCCTTGCTTATTTCAACAGATAATTTACCCACTAAATAAAAATTATCATGTAAAATATTATAGAGGTGAATAGAACAGTATGGAGAACTATCGAATTTAAATAGAAGATACAGCCTGCTTGAACCTTTTTGCCCATCATCAGGGTAAATCAAGATTCAAGTAATTTAATAAAACGAGAAGGCTCTTGCCATTTGCAATCACCCCAGGGCATTTGTTTGAATTTTGGATAGGAAAGGTAGCACTGCCTTTTTGCGCGAGTAACGGCAACATACAAATTATTTTTTTCCTGCACTATAGCTTCTTCACCGCTGCGTATAGCGCGATAATCAGGGAACGTTCCATCGGATAAACCGATTATAAATACTACTTCAAATTCTAAACCTTTAGACATATGAGCAGTTAATAAGGCAACTCCTTCATTAGTTTCGTTTTTTTGAGTTTTACCCAATGCTATTGCATGGCGAAAAGAAACTAAGGTTCTATTTTCAGAAGGCACGCGATGTTTATAATGTTTCCAATGTGTTGCCAGCTCAAAAATATCTTGCTGAAGCAAGTATCTGTCATCATCTGGCAATGAATTTGGGATATAATCGTTTAAAATATTTATAACATTATCAAAGTTTAGCTTAGTTTCAGGCTCTATACCTTTAATACATTCGCTTAACCATTCAAAGGCGCTATTAGATAATAGATCATTAATCGTTTCAAGTATATTTTCATTAATCTTAGGTTCTATAGTTTTTTTGCCAGTTAATTTACAAAGTAATCTCTTATGATATAAATCAAAGGGATTAATTATCAAGCGTAAAATAAAGTCAAAGGCTTTCATAAAATCTGTTTCAAAAAAAATACCTGAAGTATTCTTCCTGTAATAAAAAGGTATTCTTGCACCTTGCAGTTCTGATTCAATATTTGAGAAAACATATTTATTTCTGGCTATAATGGCAATTTTGTCATATGTTAATTCGCCTTCAATTTCATCTTGCTTATTGTGAATTAAATAACGGATCTTAGAAATAATATCCTTTGCCTCTTCTATTTCATTTTCAAAACCATTAATTTCAAGATATCCTTTATAATGATAGTGAGAAATATCATTGGTAATTCCCACTAAAGTATTTGCAAACTGCATTATATTTTCTGCAGAACGGAAATTTTCGTCCAAGGTGTAAATTGTTGGACTGAAGTCTTGAACAAAAAAATCAGTCATATATTTACTACTTGAACCAATAAACGCATATATAGATTGATAATCGTCACCTACCATCATAATATTATTGAAAGTATTTCTACAAAGAGCCTGAATTACACGATACTGAGCTTTATTCAAGTCTTGTGCTTCATCTATGCAAATATAGCGGTATTCTGTAGTATAGAGCTGGGCAAGATTAAAATTTTCCATAAGTATTCGATATGTAAAAAAAAGTATATCATCATAATCCATAGAATTCTGAGCAGCTAATAAATCATTGTATTTTTTGTATATGCTCGGAAATGGTTCTTCAATGTCTGAATCTTGTGGAGAAATTAGTTTCCTTTTTTGCTCAGAAATTGTAGCTAAGCATTCTGAAATAAAGTCATTAGATTTCTTCTGGTTATTTGATATTTCTAAGAGAGTGGGTTCATTTATAAATAAATCCCGCAAAAGCCCTCTGCGATCATCTTCCTTTTCAAGAAGAGACACTTCAGGACGTAAGCCGATTAGATAACCTCTAGATTGAACTAGATCAAGACAAAATGAGTGAATGGTACTCACATGTGCACGTTTTAAAGAATCACTCAGTTCAGTATCCATTTCCAATCTCAAACGCATCTCATCTGCTGCCATATTACTAAAAGTTAATGCTAATACTTTGCCGCGCTTTTTCTTTGTAAGCAACATCTTGACCCGTTCTGTCAAAACGCGAGTTTTACCACTGCCTGGACCAGCCTTTACAAGTAATGCTCCATCTATATGCTCTACAATTTGTTTTTGTTCGATTGACAGTTGGATCATGTTTACTAACCAAAATTGTTATTCTTCATTCCTTTTTTTACAACTTAAAATACTTTATTCTTTGACTGAAAAGATACTATATAACACATTTGCAATCAAATATGTTGAAGATCGTACCAGGTTCAAAGGTATATCTGAGAATTGTAGTTCTAAAAAATAGACGAACTCACCAACAACTTTCCTTAAAATTAATTCTGGCTGAATTAGAAGTCATCATTTACACGGTAGAATATAATGATGACACATATTATGTTGCAGCTTTCAGTAAAAACTTATTTGGGCTGCGTTAGCCTTTTGACGTTTTATTGTTCAAACTTTAATTTTGGGAGGCTTTTAACAATCTCCTGGGTCTCTATGCTTACTCTAATGAGTCTTAGAATGAGATCCAAAATATAGCGTGGGTCTTCATGATCACTTGCCCAATCGTTAGGATCGTTTGTTATCTGTGTATCCTTGTTTAATGTAACTTGGTAGCGTTCCATAATCCATTCAATAGGTGATTTACCATTTACAACGTAATTGTATGCTTCAAGAGGAATATCTGTTATCTTTATGTGACCATTGTAGATGATAATGGATTTATCATCAATACTCCCGGCTCCTTTGCCGAAACGCATTTTTTGAACCTTAAATTTACCAGTATCTTCACCAATAACTTTAACTTTAGGGTAAGGTTTGATAGTCTCATAATCCAAATGCAGAATGGCCAGGGACCTACCGGCGTTCACAAAGGCCTCAAA
>JAITII010000136.1 GCA_031279515.1 Deltaproteobacteria bacterium | reverse complement strand
ATATTGTGGGTAGTTATTCCCCTGGCGTCCAATGATCCAGTGGGGTCCTGGCGGTCCATGACCTCCAATTCTATTTCCTTCAAAGAGGGCTTGATCTCATAAGGGGCGCTCCAGCCCATGGCTTTAATGGAGCTAAAGACCACCTGGTCCTCTAAGGTAATAGTTAAATCTCCCAAACCCACAGCGCGGCAGGCCAGTCGCATTCCCGGCTGTCCCTCGGTCAGCTTCTGCTCCTCTGCGTCCAGCTCATTTAAAGAGCCTGCGGCTTTAACAATACATTTTCCACATTTGCCCCTGCCTCCGCAGGGGGCATCCAGGCGCATGCCCTGGGAAGCCAAAGCCTCTAAAAGAGTCTTGCCGTCTTCGGCAATGATAATCTGGTCATCGGCTCCGGCCTGCTTTATAGTTATTTGCAAAATTACCTCCAAGAAAATACGCTTATAATTCTTGCCAAAAGCACAAAAGCATTAGATCGCCTTATGATAAGAAGGGGAAAATACGGATGAAAAAATGCTCTTGTTGTAAGGTGTGGAGAGCTTCCCCTATCTAGTGGATATCATTTGTTTTTTTTACCAGTTTTGCGTTAACATTTATTGTTTTTTATGGTAAATTGGTTATGATTCGACCCCTTTTTCGGGCATTGGTTCATTATGAAAGTAATTTGGGCTTTTTTTCTGTGGCGTGAAAAGAGCGCTAGAGTAGAAGGGAGTCCTATGCTTATAATGGCTTATTTTATACCAAGTTAGCCCGTATTTGTCTAGAATTTATTGTGACTTTCGCCCTATGACGCTGTAAAAGGACTTAAATTTGGCAGCCCTCTTTGATCCAAATGCGGCTCTGCCGCCGCCAGTGGCCTCCAGGCCTCTGGCCTTGGAGGCCATAACAGCCTTGGCCAGGGAACTGGGAAAGCTTATTTCCAGCATGCGGCCCATAGACGGCTACGAGCCGGAACCTCTCCTAGCTGAGCCTCCCCTTTCCCCAAGCTTGGCCAGAGCCATAGGTGCGCCCACTCTAGCGGATTATTTCACCTTGACCCTCAAATCCCTGGGACTTCCTCCGGAAAGGACTGTAAGGGCCTTGGCCCTCCCCAGGGGTCCGGAATCCTTGGAAAGTGCCTTACATGCTGTGGAAGAGACCCTAATTGGCTATGAGGCAGCGGATGAAAGCTCCCCCGGCCGCTACAGGAGGATAAAGGCGGAGCTTTTAACCATCCAGACGGCCCTTGTAAAGGCCCAAAAGATCTTCCCTGCATTCCAGGAGATGGCCACAGGTTTTGCCCAGGAGGCCCACGCTAAGTACAGAGTCGCTTTAAAGACCAAAGAGGCCATGGAGGCCATCTTATCCAAAGATAAAGATAGAGACCTTGGTGGGGAGTCACCTGACGCCTTGGCACTTACCGCCTATACCTCCACCTTAAGGGAGTCCTTGGCCGAAGCCCTCCATGCCCAGGCAGCCAGGGACGGTTGGTCTTTGGAACTGGGCGAATTCCATGAGGAATTGGAAAACCTTTTAGCTATCTTGAGTCAGAAGGATAAAAGTGAGCTGAAAGCTCTGACTAAGAACCTCAAAGACCGCAAAAACGGCTTTATGAAGCGCCATGAGGAGCTCTCATTGAGGCGCCTGGAATCCGAACGCAAGTTAAAAGGTGCGTTAAACGCACTTATTGCAGCTGAAAGGCGTTTTAGTGGGGACGGGAAGATAAGTTTCCGTGATGAGGCAGAGCAATTGGCCTCTACTAGTGGGGCCCTGTTAAAGGCCACTTTGAAGTCCAGGGAAAATCTAGCAGAATTCTGGCGCCTTTCTCCATCGCTTATTGGAAGGCCTGTCTTTTTGGAGAAGATCTTCTTGTCTTCCGCTGTGAACTTGGGTCTGGCCCAGGGGATCTTAGAAGAGATTGGCCATAGGCTGGAGGCCTTTACCAAGTCCTTATCCCCCACTCGCCTGGTGAGGCAAAAGGCCGAAGAGTTTTTGTCCAGCCGCTCCGGGGTTAGGGAATCCCAGGGCTTACTCCACAAGGCGGAAAAACTTTTAGCTACCCTAATTTCAGCAGCCGATGGTATTGGAAAGGGGCAAGAGCTGCAAGATGAGCTTGGCGCGCTCAAAGAGGAAAAGGACAAGGCCCTTTTGCTGGCCAATTTAAAGGAAGGAGAGAAAAAGGCCTTAGAGGAGGATTTTGACCAGAGGATCTCCCAATTAGAGGCCCAGCATTTAGGGGAATTGGGAGAGGTCTCCCGCAGATTAAAGGCAGTTACAGCTGAAAAGGAACGACTGGTCCAAGACCTTAAAGGTGCCCAGAGGAAACTTGCCGCCAATGCCGAGGCTAAATCCGGGCTCATCAAGATAATAGCCAGGGCCCGCAAGGCCCTAGAGGAGCAGCTGGAGGAAAAAAAGGCTGTCCAGAAGGATATCCTAGAGGCAAAAGGGGAATTGGATGCTCTAAGGAGGCGGCATAAGCGTTTAGCTGAGCTCTTTGCTGCTGGTAGGCAGAAGCTATCTGCCCTAGAGGAGGATTACGGGGAAAAGAGCCGGGAAGCCGAATTCAAGGTGGAAGAGCTAAGAGCCCACGAGGAAGAAAAGGCAAAGCTCACATTAAAGTTGGATGAGCTCTCAGCTGAATTAAAGTCTTTAACCGGAGACAGGCAAGCCTTAGCCGATAGGACCAGGGAACTTACCGAGCGCTTAGAAGAGATAAGGGCCAGGGAAAGTGCCTTGGGGATGCGCCTTGCTGGTAAAGAAGAGGAACTAAAAGAGATAAACCGCAATAGGGTCCAGTTGGGGGAAGTGGTTTCTGCCTTTAAGCTTCATTTGGATAGGGTAAATAGGGCCTATAATGCCCTCAAAGCCTCCTGGAGGAGGCGGGGAAACATGTTGCAAGTGGCCAACATGGAACGGGACAATCTGCGGCTTAAGCTGGACCGTAAAAAGGAAGAGCTGATAGAGGGGGCGACAAAACTTCAGGATCTAAAGACAGAGCTCTCCCAAGCCCAGAGCCGCCGTGAGGAACTGGAGGCAGAGCAACAAGAGCTCATAGAGGGGATCCAAGAGGCCCGACAGGAAGCTAAAAGTTCCAAGGAAAACGAAGAGCGCCTGAAGACAGAGCTAATGGGGCTCCAGTCGGAAGAAGGGGATCTTACCCCCATTGTGCGCATCTTGGGCATAGCCCTGTACCAATGTGGCCTGGCCTTAGGCGAACAAAAGGACCTCTTGTCAGCTGCCTTAGATGACCAGTCTTTGGTCTACGGAGCTAGAGAGGCGGGCGTGAGGATACAGGGGGCCACCAGAGAGCTGGAGTACATTGACCTATTAGAAACTACTAACCAAGAGTTAAATAGTGTCCGCGCGGAAAAAATGGAGCTGACCCAAGAGTTGGAGCACTTAAAGGAGTTTTCAGAAACCAAGTCCCAAGACGATGAGAGCTCCCAAGGGAGCTCTTTGACCCATCACCTGGCCATAGCCTTGGTGGTGGCCTTACAACGCAGGGAAAAGCTAGCCCAAAGGGTAAAGGATTTTAAAAATAAGACCCAGGAAAAGTTAGATGAGGCACAGAGCACTAAGAGCCAGCTGGAAGCCATTTCCCAGA
This sequence comes from Deltaproteobacteria bacterium, assembly GCA_031279515.1. Classification (GTDB taxonomy): domain Bacteria; phylum Desulfobacterota; class Desulfarculia; order Adiutricales; family Adiutricaceae; genus JAITII01. The sequence goes on along the minus strand of JAITII010000136.1, from coordinate 6,318 downwards.
CTAAAGATAAGGCTTTAGCCGAGTTTAGAGAGAGGGTTACTGAACTGACAAGTCTTATTAGATTCTTTCTCGAGGAAGGAAGGCGCCTGTGGGTGGGATCAGACAAAGGAGATGCTAGCGAGGCTCTAACTTACCTCATGCTGGAGGAAAACAATAAGCTTTCTGAAGAGGTAAATTCTTTAAAAGCCTCCCTCCAGGATAGCCGCGCAGAAAGCGGCCATCTTTTGGCCCTCACAAAGGATATGCAAGAGCGCCTTATAACCTTGCGGCCGCTTTTGGAATTTTTAATTAATAAATTTCAGGAAAATTCCTTGGCCTTAGCCAAGGCTTATGCCTCCCGCGATGAAATGGCAGCTGACCTTGCCCGCTTAAAGGAAGGTGCCACAGCTCCCCTGGAGGTTACCCTGCAGTCCGGAGCTGACGAAGAGACCTTGCGCCAGCTAGATAGCCTCAAAGGGGAAAAGGCGCGGCTCTCTTTGGAAAACGAGTCTCTTTCCAATACTGCTAAAAGACAGGCCGAGGAACTTGCGGCCAAGGGCGCGGATGCGAAAAAGCTTTACCAAGAAAACCAGGCCCTTATCTTAAAAATAGCACAAAGAGATGCCAAGATAGAAAAATTGGACCAAGACATAGAAGAGATAAAAGAAAATCCCCCTCCAGATGGCAGGGTAGAGACCGCCTGGGCTGCCTTTAACTATTTGGGTGCTAAAGCAGGTGATGCCTTAAACAGGCTGGAGGCACAACTTGCCAATCAGGCCAGAGAAATTGAAGAGGCCTTTAGAGAACTCCAAAAGCGCGATGCCCGCATCAAGACCTTAGAGTCCCGCCAGGACCGTTTGGCCCTCCTCTACTGGACTATGCTTTCTTTGGCCTCCAACGGCTTAAGCCTTAGACTTCCGGCTGGGACCGGTACCAATGACGAAGGCGGCCAGGGGGGAAATAACTCCCCTGGCGGCCAAGGTACCCCCCCAGGGACAATGGCACCCCCTGGCGCCCCTCCTCTAGGAGGCGGGGAAGGGAGCTTTGGCGCAAAAGGTGATCCTAGCTCGCAAGGGAGCACCCACGCGCAAGGGGGCCCCAAGGGCCCGGCTGAGGTCCTAAGAGACAGCGGACTATTATCTCTAGCGTTTTTAAAGAGCCTCAAAGATGCCGCACGCAAAGGTTTATTTACCCTAATACTAACAGGCTCTGTGGCACTTGGCGCAACTAGTGAGGCAACGGCAGATAAAATTACAGATGGCCCTTTATTTGGTAGCTTTTCCCCCTACCACGGGGAAGGGGCGCAGCCCGGCCAAGCGCGCTTTGCCTATAAAGAGGGTACTTTTTTAGCCTATATCTCCACCAAGATCCATTCCAGGGTCCTGGGGCGCACTTTGGACCTAGGGTTTTTACCTCCCCTGGAAAGGGACATGGATCAAAGGGCTATAGAGCAAAAGGCCAAAGAGATCCTAAGGCTCCAGGCCCAAGCCAGAGGCTTGGGCCTGGAGGAATGGATCTCTTTAGTGCGCAATGCCTTTGACGAGGGCACCACCATTTATTTACCCGAGCTAGAGTCGGCCTTAAGCTATGGAAAGCTTATTAGCCCGCAGCTTCCCAGTTTGGCTAAAGGGCTAGAAGGCTCTGCTATTTCAGAAGAATTGTGGAACCTGGCCCTATCCGGGGCGGCTCGTTTAAAGGGAGGCGAGGGACTCTTTTGGGAAAGGGTTTATAATGATTTTATGGGCCGCATGGGGGACCCCAGCGAGGCCTCCAAGGCGGCGGTACTGCACCTGGCCCGTAAAAACCGTGTCAATTTGCCCAGGATTGAATACGTGGGGGTCTTGTCGCCCATTAAAGAATTGGAAGACATGGGCGAAGCCAGGGTGCAAGAGTTCTTGTCAAATCATATCAAGAACTATTGGACTGGGGGATATAGGCGCCTTCCCAGGAAAAAGGAAAAATTAGCTTATCTAGCCTTGGACCTCTACAGCGCTTCTCGGATCTTTAGGGTGCCTTTGACCTTATTGGCGGCCCTCTCCCACCAGCATTACGAGTCCAGCGGCAATTGGCCCGAGGCCTTGGATGTCTATTCCGGTAGCTTAAAAGTAGCCTCTTTGGTAGCTAGGCTGAGTCGCCCTTGGAACCTTAACTCACCTCATATCTGCGATTTAGATGAGCTTGCCGTAAATTTTGCCATCTCTAAAAAGGCCCCTATGGCCCTCTGGAGTAAAAGGCAGACCCTTTTAAACTCAGTTACCGGAGAGGGCAGGTTAAGGAGCCTTTTGTAACGCATAGAAGTGCAGCCCCAATAGTTTTTAGCCTTAAAAGTTATTTTTAACCCGCCCCTTTAATTAATATGGTGGCAAATGACGAATTCTTTATTAAGCTGTATGACCTTGTCTATTGGTTCTGTGCCCTTTACTGATGTGGGCCAGACTATGGAACTTTTGGGTAAGTACGTAGATATTCCCGCTTCTCCCCAGCTGGTGCATCTTTCCCCTTGGGAGGACATGCTCTTGGGAGCGGTGGATGGCATTGATTTTGTAGAGGCCGATGGCCAGAGCCATGTCCTATCTGTCCCTCTTTTGGCTCGTGAGGAAAAGCTCACTTCCTTTTATGAGAAATACTACTCAGGAGACTACAGTTTCCTAGCCAGGTCCGAAAGGGCAGGGCTTGGTTTTTATAGCTTTCTGGAAAAGGCCAAGAGCTCAGCTTCCTTTGGCAAAGACTTTTTAAAGACCCAGGTGGTGGGACCCTTGACCTTTGGGCAATCTGTGAAAGTGGAAGGGAGTTTCAATCTGGTGGACGACCCCGGGCTTTTAGAGGCCAGTGCCTTGGCCTTAGGTGCCAAGGTGGCCTGGGAGGCCCAGGCAATAAGAGAACTGGGCCGCAATCCAGTGGTCTTTTTAGATGAGCCCGGCCTTACCGGATATGGATCCGCATTTTCCACCCTGTCCCAGGAGGTGGTCTTAACTGCTCTTAATAATTCCATCAGCGCGGCAAGGTCCTTGGGACCTGTCTACGTCGGAATTCATGTTTGCGGCAATACGGACTGGGGACTATTGACCCAGGCAGAGTTGGACATTATTAATTGCGATGCCTTTGATTATCTAGAGTCCGTAAGCCTATACCCCAAAGAGCTAAAAGCCTTCTTAGAGAGGGGCGGCTATTTGGCCTGGGGGATAGTCCCAACCCAGGGTTTTGATAAGAGATTTACAGCATTAGAGCTTTCCAAAAGACTTAACTTAGGCTTTAAAGATTTGGAAAGGCGCGGGGTAGAGCGGGGGCTACTTCTGGAAAGGGTGCTTATTACCTCCAGTTGCGGCCTGGGGAGCTTAACTAGTGAGGTTGCTACCAGGGTCTTAGAGCTTTTGCCGGAGGTAAAAAGAGAGCTTTTAAACCTTTAGAAAGAACCCATTATTTTTTAAAGTATTAATCATCGTGACGGGCGCAAAGCCCATAAGGGACTTTTTTTATGGCCCCAAGAAAGAAGATAGCGGATGGGGATTTGGCTAGCAAAAAAGAGCCAGCTGTAAAGCCTAAAAGGCCAAAAGCTACCAAAGATAGGCCCGGTCAAAAAAAGGCAGAAAGTATTGACCTTAGAAAGGTGCCTGTAGTCCCTCCTGAACTTCCAAGTTTGGGCTGCATTCTTTTATCAGCGCTTTTGCTTTTAGCCCTTGTCTCTCACCACAGTGGCGACTATCCCAATACTACAATAAACTATGACTATCAAAACCACATAGGTTTGGCAGGTGCCTTTGTCTCACAAAAGATAATAGAGCTCTTTGGTCTAGCTGCCTTTTGGCCCATCTTGGTATTATTACTTATCCCCTATTACACCTTGACCTCCAAGGGCCGTAGTATCCATAGGCTGCAAGCCTTTTGCGGAATAGTCCTTTTTCTCTTTTCCCTTTTAGCCCTCCTTTCCATCTTCCTACCTGAGGGAAATATTTTATGGGAAACCAAGAGCGCAGGCGGCGGAGCCGCCGGCGCTCTCTTGCACAAGGGTATAGTGGGCATCTTGGGAAAGGGAGGGGCCTTGGTGGTACTGCCACCTTTACTAGTTATTGGGATCGTACTTTTTACAGGATTAACTTTAGCCGAGCTCGCGCGCTTCTTTTCCTTCTTTAGGTTAATTCCAGAAGATTTAGAGCTAGCCGCCCAAGAGGGACCAAAAGATACCCCTTTAAAACTGGTACTAATAAGCGATAGGGCCAAGGGTAGGGAGGCTAAAAGGAGTGGAACAAAAGATTCTATAGAGGAATCCTCTTTAGACGACATAGACGCTCTTGAGGCTCTAGCAGACGGGGAGGATTTAAGATTAGATGAAGCCGGCCAAGATTTAGAGCAAGGTAAGCTTAAGATTACTTCCAAACCCAAGGGCAAAAAGCTAATAAGACAAATAAATAAAGGCTATAAACTCCCTGACCCGGAGCTTTTGGATTCTCCGGAAGAAGAGGAAAATCCGCTGTGCCTTTCCCGGGAGGAACTCACGGAAAACGCTAGGCTCTTAGAAACTAAACTAAAGGAGTTCGGGGTGGACGGTAGGGTACTGGAGGTCTCAGGGGGTCCTGTCATCACCATGTATGAGTACCAACCGGCCCCTGGTGTAAAGATCTCCAAGGTATCAGGTCTTTCCACGGACCTGGCCATGGCCATGAAGGTTGGAGCCATTAGGGTGGTAGCCCCCATACCCGGGAAAGCTGCCATTGGTCTAGAGCTCCCCAATCCCCAGAGGACCATGGTCACCTTAAAAGAGCTCATCTTAAGTCAGGCCTACCAGAAGCTTGTCTCTCCTTTAACCTTAGTTTTAGGTGTGGACATCACGGGAAACCCTGTGGTAACGGATCTGGGAAAGATGCCTCATCTTTTGATAGCAGGTGCCACAGGTAGTGGTAAGTCCGTGGGCCTAGACTGCATGATCATGAGTATCCTTTTTAAGGCAGGTCCGGAAAAGGTGCGCTTTTTAATGATAGACCCCAAATGCGTGGAATTGGCCCTCTATCAAGACCTTCCCCACCTCATCTATCCTGTCTTAACAGATCCCGGTGAAGCAACCCTTGCCTTAAAATGGGCTGTCCATGAGATGGACAAGCGCTACAAGCTGATGGCGGCCTTGGGCGTGAGAAATATCCAGGGCTACAATGAAAAGGTAAAGGCAGAATTAAAATCAAATCCTACCGGACTAGTAGATGATTTTGGAGACCCGCTTTCGCCCTTGCCTTATCTTGTCATAATCATAGACGAGCTATCCGATTTGATGCTCACCTCCCCCAAGGACGTGGAAGTAGCCATCATGCGCCTCTGCGCTAAGGCCAGGGCTTCGGGGATCCACCTTATTTTAGCCACCCAGAGGCCCTCTGTGGACGTTTTAACCGGAGTTATCAAGGCTAATCTTCCCACCAGGATCTCCTTTCAGGTGGCTACAAAGTTTGATTCCAGAACTATCTTGGACCAGGTGGGTGCTGAGCAGCTGTTAGGTAAGGGGGACATGCTTTTCCAGCCTCCAGGCAGCTCCAAGTTAAATCGTTTGCACGGGGCTTATGTCTCAGATGATGAGAAAAAGAGGGTCACAGATTTTATTCGCTCTTTTGGGCCTCCAGATTATTTGGAAGACCTTACTCCCCCAGAAACCGACGAAGAAGCGGGCTCATCCGCGGAAAAGGACGAGAAATTCCAAGAGGCAGTGGAGCTGGTGCGGCATACGGGCAGAGCTACTATCTCCCATATCCAAAGGCACCTGCGCATAGGTTACAATAGGGCAGCCAGGATAATAGAGGATATGGAGCGGGAAGGAATTATTGGTCCCCAGGATGGCACCCGCCCTCGGGCGATTTTGTAGTATTGCCCTGTAAACACAATAATTAAGTATTAGAGGCTCATTGTAGCTAGTCCTTTTAAAGCTTAAATTAAGTCATGAGGCAAGTATATAATCATCATTAGGCAAATCTATTTTGAGGGCATATTGTACTTTAAGGTCAGCTGACAATATGCTCACAGTTTCTTGGCCATGATTTTTTAACTCTTGTATAATCAATGGGCCGCACAGGGTATCTATTTTGAAGAAGGGGACCCCCTTTTTGAACAAAATGTTTCCTAATGACCATTGATCGAAGATAAGGGAAGAATTTATCTCTAAATGTTCCCGCCCAAGATGCTTTATAGGCATTTATTTTTTTTATAGTTGCTTCACAAAGATAAGGGTTTAGGCCCGGTAAAGGGTCTGAACCTTGTGGGGTGTATAATTTCTTCGTTATTCACTAGGAAAGTCTTTTGAAATCAAGCTTTGATAAGATAATAATTTTTGGAACATATATCTGGTAAAAAAAATAGATTAAA
>JAITII010000017.1 GCA_031279515.1 Deltaproteobacteria bacterium | reverse complement strand
TCTCCCCACTAGGGAATTGCTTAAAATACAAGGCCCAAAAAAATGTTAATTACAAGCGTGCCATTTAGTAAAGATATTTTTCTTATTTTTAGTTGAATACATTTCCTTTGGCCGCATCTCTATCTTTTTTAGCTTACCTTTATCTTAAGTTGTCTTTTAAAGTCACCACTATCTTTTAGTGCAAATTTGGTCTTTACATGAGTTTTTCCCTTACTAAGCTATATGCCGCTCTAATTTTCCTCGCTCTCTTTAGTATGGGCGCAGCTGGGGGATACTATCTACTATCTTCAAGTTATGCTTTTGCCCAAGAGCCAATAGCAGCAGAAACAGAGACTTTTAGGGTGGACTTTTTAAGCTCGGAGGAAATGGAGTCACTGGTTACCAATGGGGCGCGTCCCAGAGACCTTCAAGATGAGGAAAAAGAGGCCTTGATAAGGGCCCTGGGTTATTTTTCTGCTGCCATCAATCCTGCCCCTTGTCTGGATAACCAAACAGCTTCCTGCTTAGTCCGCTTGGTGGTAGGGGGTGATGATTCTCTTTTTCTAACTGGGACCTCCAGGGTGCTTCAGGGTACTGCTGGGGAGTACAATTTTGTTTTGGCTCAGGAGATCTTAGCTAGGGGAATACCCAAGACCTATAATTTCACAAGCCCCAAAGATTACGCCATGGCCCTTTCCATAGGCCAGAAAAACTATAGCTATGCTTCCCCTACCTTGCAACCGGCTGCACCCTGGAACCTGCAGGCACTTTTAGTAGCTGAACTTACCAGGGCTTTGGGGCTCATTGCCCTTCCCGACCGAGAGGCCACCGCTGGGGCCAGGGACACCTTGTTTGGCTCCTTGGTTAAAAAAGAAACAGATGAATGGCACTTTCTCGGAAATACTGCAGGGACCGTTTACGGAGATGGTAACTTTTTGCCCCTTCCTATGAAGGCTGCTAAAGGGGATTTGAGGAACATTTTTTTGCTGAAAAGCACCCTATTGTCCGACTCTTACTTTATCAACTATTCTGCTCCTGTGGAAGTGGAACTTGCAGCTCTAATAGACATTGGCTACGACATAGAACTAGATAAACACTTTGGCCGCTCTGTCTACACCGACGGGAGCACAGTAACTAATGGCTTAGGTTTTCTCTCCTCCGTGCCCTTTGGTGTGGGGCTTCACGTCTATGGAAGCTTTAATACGGTAATCCAAGAGGCCGATCTCTTTGCCTCGGGTCCAGGGGCTGCCGGGGTCCGTATCGATGGTTTGTCCAATAGCTTAAACCTAGAGTCTACTTCTGAGATAAAAGCCCAGGGACCCAATGGGGTAGGGATCCTAGTAGCCTTCGGAGCGGATCACACCCTCAATATCAAGGGGACGATTTTTGGAGGAGCTGAAGGCATCAAGGCTGATTTTGGTTATAATCTAGTTGATGATCTAGAATCCTTGAACGCAGATGGTTACGGGAAATACTCTTTAGCCTCACACTATAAGCCCCAGGAGGATTTACCTCAGGAATTAATGGACTATAAAGAACCTTTGTCCGGACCTTTGGTAAAGCTTTTGGCCATTTCTGGGCTTGTCCAAGGTAATAATTGCGCCATCTATGCATCTACTAATGCCCACGTGGAGACCATTCGCATCCATACAGGAGCCCGCATAGATGGGGACATAATAAGTGACTATGACGACAGGGGAGCTGGCACTGACTTTGCCACCAGGCTTATCTTGGGCCTAGTTGAAGGCTCCCCAGAAGAAATTGACAAGGATTTCCAGTTTAGTATCACAGGTAGGATCTTAGGTTCTGGGAAAAAACCAGGTGATTTACCTGAAAGGCTCTATCTTGGGAGGGGACAAATCGATCTTATGCTCCTAGGCGGGGTCACTACTATAGAGGATTCTGCCCGGGTGGAGGTGAGAAGCGTAACCTTAAAAGCCGGTGCAACCCTAGAAATAAAGCCTGATCTAGCTCTTTGCCGTCCTATCTTTTTGGAAGCTAACGCCATTAATTTTGAAGAGGGCAGTAGCTTAAAGGTCTCCTTTTCCACATCCCCGGATTTTAGTCCAGCGGATAGATACATTACGCCTCTCTTAAAGGTTACGGTATCCTCTCCGGAGGCTTTTCTTAATGAGGCTAAATTGGAGTTAGATCCAGCCGCAAAGCTAGAGGAAGGGGAATTAAGGTGGTTCTATTCCGATAACTTTTATCTCCTTGTCTATTTAAAGCCCGGGGCCCGCTTTCCCGGTTAAGACAAAATATTGCCGTAGCTTAAAAAAAATTTATTGGGAGCTTTAATGCATAAACAAGGCTATATAGATACTGCCATGTTGCTTTCAGCGGGCTTAGGGACGCGCCTATTGCCTCTTTCCCAATTGCGTCCCAAGTGCCTCTTTCCTATCTTAAATAGGCCTATCTTAGGATTTTGGCTGGAAAAGCTAAAGAATGACAATATCAAAAGGGTCATCATCAATGTGCACCACTTGGCAGGTCTTATCGAAGAGTTTGTGGAAAAAGAAAGGTCTTTTTACCCGCAAATGGAAATTATCATCTCTAGGGAAGAGACTGTTTTAGGGACAGGAGGCGGGCTAAAAAAGGCAAGAGAACTTCTGCCTAGCACCTTTTTGGTGGTAAATAGCGATATCTACTCGGATTTAAATCTAGCTTTGCTGTTGGCTGCCCATAGGGAGCATGGGCCATTAGCTACCCTTGCGGTACTTAAGGCCAATGACAAGGCCACAGTGGCAGTAGGTGACAATGAGACTATTTTAGGCTTTAGAAGGGAAGGCCTTTTACCCGGCGAGGTGGCAAGGCTGTGCGGGAGTGGGGTAATGGTTATGGAAAATGCGGCTTTAGAGGGCCTTCCAGACAGCTTTTCCGATATCATAGCCCATTTGGATAGTAAGATCCTATTAGCTGGGGCGCAAATTAAGGCTTACCTACTTCCAGAGACTGTCTTTTGGAAAGATATGGGTACAGTGGAGGATTATTACGCTTTAAATTACCAATTGGCCAAGGGAGGGCACTTTATAGAAAGTGGGGCCAGCATCCTAGGGGAGTCCAGCGGCTTTCTGGCAGCTGAGGCCGGAAGTCGGACCCTGGAGGGTTCCTGGGTGGGAGACTGTATCTTGTGGAGTACAGCTCTGGTGGAAAGGGGGGCACGCTTATGTTCCATGGTGGTAGCCGGTAAGGCGGCCTCTGGAGTGAAACTAACTGGAGGCATTATTTCCGGAGGAAATAAGCCTTAGCCCTGGAAAATATTCTGCTCTTGGGGTATAAAATGAAAGAAAAAATTTTTTTGACTAAAAGAGGGAGATAATTTTTGGAAAGAGGAATCCTAAGGGAAACCTGGCTAGATGAGGCTTTAGCTTGGGCTGCCGCATATTTGGGGGAAAACCCCTCGGATCTAAGGGCCTCTCCCTTACCCGGAGAGGCATCATTGCGCTCTTATTTGCGTATTTGTGGAATGCGACAAGAGAGCACCATTTTAATGGCCTATGAGGATGAGGAGGAAAATAACCTGTGGCTTTCTTTAGGCAGACTTTTAATAGAAGGGGGACTGCCGCTTCCCAAGGTTTACGCCACTTCAAAGTCCCTAAAAGTTAATCTCATAGAAGATTTGGGAAACTCTCGCTTAGATAGCCTCTATCCCTCTTACCAAAGGGCAGCACCCATGTATTTAAAGGCTATAGAGATCCTTTCTTTTTGGCACGGAAAGGGCCTAATCTTGGCTTCCCCTATACAATCTAAACTGGCAAAACCCTATACGGCTGCCTTTGCCTATGAAAATGAGTGGAACTATTTTATTAGAGGACTTGGGCTCTTAGGTTATCCCGTGAGCCATAGCCCTAGCCTAGATGCCGAGGCGCGTAACCTATGTGCCCTGGCAGCAGAGGGCTCTATCGCTAAAGACGCTATGGGAGATAAGGTTCTTATTCATAGGGATTTCCAGAGTCGCAATATTATGTGCCATAGGGATGCCGTCTATATCTTAGACTGGCAGGGGGCACGCCTGGGCCCAATATGTTACGATCTGGCAAGTATCCTATGGGACCCCTATACTGATTTGGATGAATCCTTAAAAGAGGAGCTGATAGAGACCTATCTACAACAATCTAGGTTTTATGGCATAAGGGTGGCCGATTCCACAAGCTTTAGAGCAAAGCTATACCTTATTGCCATTGTAAGGCTGATGCAGGCTATTGGGGCCTATGCCAAGCTCAGCGTTACTTTAGGAAAAGACTACTATAGATTCATATCCATTGCTGCCCGAAGACTTAAAGATTTAAGCTCGCGCGATTTTCCCTCCTCCTTTAGAGAGACCAAGGCCTTTTTAAGTGACCTTGGTAGATGCTTAGGCTAGGACCAATGTGCGCTGTAATTGCCCTGGTGGGGCGTCCCAATGTAGGCAAATCCTCCCTCTTTAATCGTCTTTTGAAGACTTCTAAAGCCTTAGTGGACGATATGCCAGGGGTCACAAGGGACCGGCATTACGCTTCCATAAGCATAGAGGATAGGGATGGCATTTTAGTGGATACTGGGGGATTTGATTTCTCCCAGGGCGGGCTTTCCGGATCCATTACCCGCCAGGTAAATTTGGCTATAGAGGAAAGCGATCTGGTGGTATTCATCTTGGATGGGCTTTCCGGCTTATGCCCTGAAGATGAGGAGATAGCCAGGATCTTAAGAAAATCAAAAAAAGAGACCTTGCTTGTCATAAATAAGATAGATAGCCCAGAAAAAAAGTATCTGGAAGCTGACTTTTATGCCCTGGGCTTTTCTGAGCTTATTTCAGTCTCTGCTGCCCATGGGCTGGGCATAGAAGCCTTTAAAGAAAAGCTTTTGCCCTTTTTGGACCAGGGGAGAGAACCCTTAGATGACAGCGCCCCCCGTCTGGCGGTCATTGGAAGACCCAATGCCGGAAAATCTTCCTTAATTAACCGCCTCATAGGTGCCGAGCGCCTGGTGGTAGACCCCACCCCAGGGACCACCCGGGATTCTCTGGACGTTACGCTGGACCAAGATGGGAAAAAATATATCTTGGTGGATACGGCAGGGGTGCGGCGCAAGGGCAGGGTGAGCGAAAAGATAGAAAAGCTTTCGGTAATGCGGGCTTTAAAGAGCATTAACAAGGCCGATGTGGCTATTTTAATGGTGGATGCTACTTTAGGACTTTCAGATCAAGATGCCCATATTGCGGGTTATGCCTTTGAAAAAGGAAAACCCATGATGATTTTACTCAACAAGTGGGATCTGATAAAGGAGAAAAAGGAAGCCAGGGAAAACTTTGAAAAGGATCTTTCCTTAAAGATGTCCTTTTTGGAGAAATCTCCCTGGTTTACCGTCTCGGCAATAACAGGCCAGAATTTACAACGCATATTTCCCCTGGTGGACAGTATAATGGTGCAGTATAAATTTCAAGCTTCCACCAGCGATGTCAATAAGGTATTAGAAAAAGCTATGGCCCACCACAGTCCCCCCCAGGTGGGAAAGGTAAGGTTAAAGTTTTACTATGCCACCCAGGTATCCACCAAACCACCCACCTTTGTGCTCTTTGCCAATAGGCCCAAAAGCGTCCATTTTTCCTATCGCCGTTTTCTCATAAACCGTTTTAAGATGGCCTTTGGCCTAGACTTGGTTCCTGCCCGCCTCATTGTTCGCTCTCGCCATAAAGAATAGAGAAGGAATTGTGTATGTCGAAAATAGTTTTTTGCGCTTTAATAGCCCTTGCCTTGGCCCTTTCAGGGCTGGCGATAGCCCAGGGGCCAGTCATTACCAATAACCAAACACTTTCCTTAGAAGCCTCTGAGTTGCCTTTATATCCAGAGGCAGACCCTTCTCCAATGGCGGTTCTCTTTGTCTCTCCCCAGACAGGGGCCTTTGCCTCATTGGGCCGCGGTGCTGTAAAGGGCGCCAGGCTTGCCCACAAACGCTGGGGCGGGGCCTTAGAGTTTCTGGAGGTTAAGGAAGAGGACTTTCCAGTACTAGAACAGGTGGCAAATCCTGATAGGGTTAAAATTGTTGCCGGCCACCTTTTTGAGGAGAGCTTATTGGATAATATCTCCTATTATGAAAAAAGGGATTTGCCAGTGATATTACCCTTCCTAGATAACTGGGAGACCAATGCCTTGGGTCCCAATTATTATCAGCTATTGGTCAGTGTCCCTGCCCAGGGAAGGGCTCTGGCCCTAGACGTGCTGGCCAGCCATAGGAATGCCCCTGCTGTCTATATCCTAGAAGGAGACGATCCCAGTTTGAAGTTATTAGCGGATTCCTTTGTCGAGACCCTGGCCAACCCCAACCAGGAGGAGAAGACCAACTATAAGGCTCTTCCCAAAAAGACAGTTGTGCAAAGGGTGGTTATACAAACGCCAGAACAGGATCTGCCGGAATTTTTGGCAACTATTAAGAAAAACCAGAAGTACGTAGTCCTCTTGGCTCTCACAACTCGCCAGGCCCTGGGGGTGGCACCCTATTTCCTGGAATCCAATTTTAAGAGCTCTTTTTTCTACGGACCCATGGCACTTGCCAACCGAGACGTTGGCGCTGCTTATCTTTCCTTAGGTTTCAACCTGAACCTCTGCGTGCCTGCCAATATGGCAGATACAAAAAACGAGGAGCTTAGCGTGTTCATTGACCGCTACCGCCAGGAATACAAGGAGGACCCTGTGTGGAGCTCTGTGGTGGCCTATGATGCTGTCTCTTTAGCTGAGCTGGCCCTTTCCTCGGAGGACGGTTTTGCCTTTTTGAATTCCTCTGAAGGACATGCTGGCTTAGTTGGCACCTATTTGTTTAGTAGCTCGACTAGACCCAGCGGTATTTTAAGAGTGGATTTAACCAATACAAAAAACGTTAGCTATCTACCATAAAAAATCGGGTGTACCGGAAAAAATGTACCTTGATTAAAATTTTTATGGTATAATAGTCTTTAGCTTGGTCATATGACCCGCCAAGGAGTATTATAAATGACTGAAAGCAAAGAAAACCATGACTCTGAATCGTTTTTAACTGAAGATGAGCTTGATGAAATGGAATCTTTATTTACAATTATTGCAAATAAGTACTCTAAAAAACACAATACATCTCTTTTTAGAACACATGTGCTAAATTACTTTAATTTAAGTGAAAATATTGATAAAATGACAGCAGATCCAGATAATTTTGTGAGTTTAACTCAGCTGGAGGCGCAAACGGAACTACTAATCCAAAATACCATTCAATTGGCCAAAGATCTAACATCTTTCAAGTTGAGCAACCTTAAAGATGAAGGTCTCATTTTACAAAAAAAAAAGAATACCTGAATAAAGGCGTGAATCTTAAGATTCACCGTTCGCTTCCTAAAACCATTACAATTTCACGTGGCAAAATTCCTTTCAGCCGCACAGTTCTACGCCCTTGTACTCCAGCTGACTCTGCTAAGCTTTCTGACCTTGGACTTAGTAAAAATATTTACCCTCTTGACGAAGCCATTGGTATATCCAATCTTCCTTTTAAGTTGAGCGTTTTAGCGATACTTGAAATCGCCTATTGGGTACAAGCAAGCCCATCATACGAGGCAGCTGCGAGGATTCTTGCCCGCAACACAGGAATAAAATTAGACCCAGACACTATCCGTGTGGTCGCTAACCATGTTGGACAGATAGTATATGAAAACGACAATGTTGAAGCTCTAAAAATCGCTTCTTTACTTAATTCAGGCCAACTTGAATTCCCTGTGAATAAGGTAAAAGGCGTTTTCTACATTGAGACGGATGGGGCCATGCTGCATACTAGAGAAAAAGATGAACAGGGGACGGCATGGCGGGAAAACAAGCTTGGCATGGTTTTTGCCTCAGATAAATTTATTTCATGGAAAAACAAAAATGGGGAAAGAATTCATACTATAGGAAATAGAGAATATATATCTTACGTTGGAGATGCTGAGACTTTCAAAATGCACCTATTTGCTTTGGCTATTCGTAATGGCTACGGAAGATATGAACAAACCGTGTTGATAAGCGATGGAGCCACCTGGATCAGGAATATGAAGGAAGAGCTTTTTCCGGATGCCCAACAAATTTTAGATTATTTTCATTTAAAAGAAAACACTACTAATTTTGCCAAAGCTGTTTTCGATATGGATGAGACAAAATATAAACCTTGGTCTGAAAAAGTTGCGGCTTTATTCAAGAGAAGCAAAATGCATGAGGCAATTGATGTGATAAAATCTCTTGGCAAGAAAAGACTAGAAAAGAGCAAGTTCAACTTGCTAGGCTATATAAATAACAATAAAAAAAATATTGATTACGCTAAATATAGAGAGCTTGGTTATTATATAGGAAGCGGAGCTATAGAGAGTGGCAATAGGATAGTACTTCAAGAACGTCTTAAGAGGCCAGGGATGAGGTGGAATAAGGCAACAGGGCAATACATTTTATCTCTAATGTCCAAAGCCAAGAGCGATCTCTCTAGAAACGGCGTGAAGATCGCCAAAGGAATATGGGAAAGAGACGTGGAACAGGCTATACGCAAAAAATACGAAATAAGAGGATTCGTTGAGAAATGCCCTATTTAATATAATGGATATATATTTACGGCACTCATACATAAATACTTAAATCAACTAGATTATATATCCACTTATTACATATATAAAATAAAGAGAATCTCCGCGCCCAAGGTAATACTAAGCCGCCTCAAGCTCGCTTTACCTTAAAATCCTTAAAGTTTTGCATTCCTGACTGCCCTCATGGCAGTCAACGGATAGGCTCTAATGTTGAAGGTCGGTATGTGGACTTTCAGGTGCTTTTTGGCCAGTATGGCACTTGCCAGGAATTCCGGTAGGCAGGTTTGGTGTAGTTAAAGGAGCGTTAGTGAACGAGATAAAT
>JAITII010000005.1 GCA_031279515.1 Deltaproteobacteria bacterium | reverse complement strand
CATCCCGAATATCTTAAGTGAATCCGAAGCTGAGACGGAATGCCATGTGACTATAAGGACTAAGTCATCACCAACGATTATGAGGATGTCAATTTTCTCTTGTGAGGATTATGGTAATAAAACCATCCTCTTGAATTTGAAAGGTATTTCCCACTTTTTGCAGTAATTGAATAGTTCCGTCATCGTATAAAATTTCCCAATTGTTCCGAGAGACTTTTCTATATTTTACTCCTAGAGTTTCTGTTTCATTCCCAATTTTGAAAGTTATCCTTTCTTTCTCCATTATTATATAAGCTCTTTGCCCATCGTTCAAAAGTTGTAGACCAAGATTAGCCATGGGATTGTCAGTTGTTACTCTCCAGGTACCCATGAGTTCGTCAGGGTTATCTCCGCAGGCTGAAAGAAAGCATAGGGTAATTGAAAGAAAGATAAGTAAAGATATTTTGCGCATTATTGTATACATCCTAAGATAAAGCTATAACTGCAAGGGAAGTTTTCGCCCTGCAACCAGTATTGTTTGGGAATTGCCCCAATATTCATGGTGGATTAAAAGAGTTAATGTTCTTATGTACTAATTATACATAATAACAGTTTAAAATAAATTTATTCACAGTGCTTATTTTAGAAAGTGCTTTAAGTCGACATCCTTGGGCCTGTACCTGTTTTTAGTAGGGCTCTTTATAAAAAAGTGTTTTATTGCAGAGCCCCCCTTGGCCATTATGTTTTCCGCTAAGGATTTTCTAGCCAATATGAGTGTACTGGTGTTTGGTTAATTCTATTATTATTATACCTTAAATTTTGGGTGTAGGCAACAAGAAAATAACATATTTTGTTTTTATTTCTTCTAGGCATTATAGTATTAGACAATGGTAAGGTGCAATGTGCTGAAGGTATTGTATTTTTTTGTTGATTCTAGTGCCTTTTGGTTTCTATAGTATCTCGTGCTAAATTTCATTTAATAGAAAAGCTACCTTATTTAGCGAAAAGACGCTATTTGTGCCATCATCATCAGCATAATCCTTGTGCGGTAGGGTGGTGAAAAGAACTAGGTGGCAAAAACAAGGTAAACTAGAAAAAGGGTGAATTTAAAGTGCTACGCAGGTTTTTCCGCAGAAGAGTAAATTTTTTCAACCAAACATCTGCCAGTTTTTGCTTTAAATATTCTTACAATGTTTGTTTTAATTTAATAGTAGTTAATTAAAAATATACCTATATAACAAAATTACATCGTATTTTAGCTAATTAGCTAAATGAATATTTTTTGTCGCTATTTTTTTTGCAGCTTTTCTTTCTCTCATCTTTTGTAAGGAGTTTCTATTGTGGGTATCTTAAAATGTTTTTTAAAAGAATTTGAGGCTCCCCATGTGTGCTAAGATATCTAGCGTTAGTTAGAAAAAAAGTGACTTAAAGCCTTGAAATTTTAATTTTACCAGGTTTTTTAATTTTACTGGGGTTTTTTACTTTTTTATGGAGGTAAAGTGTGGCACTGGACTACCGCGAATATACCCTTAAGGGAGCTAGGGACTTTCAAATAGCCGAGGCGGCTGAAGAACACCTTATTAAGATAAAGGACTTGGGGCTTGAAATAGGCCTGGAGGAAGAAGAGATCCTCCCCTATGGCCACTTTGTGGCCAAGGTGGACTACATGAAGGTCCTTAAAAGGCTAGAAGGAGCTCCCAATGGCAAATACATAGATGTGACTGCAATAACCCCCACTCCCTTGGGGGAGGGAAAGTCGACCACTACCATGGGCCTGGTCCAGGGCATGGGCTTAAGGGGCCTTAAGGTCTCAGCTGCCATCAGGCAGCCCTCCGGAGGACCCACCATGAACATCAAGGGCTCAGCCGCCGGAGGCGGCATGAGCCAGTGCGTACCCTTGACGCCTTTTTCCCTGGGGCTCACCGGGGATATAAACTCCGTCATGAATGCCCATAACCTCTGTATGGTGGCCCTAAACGCCCGTATGCAACACGAGTTTAACCACGACGATGCCTTTTTGGCCAAAAGGGGCCTTAGGAGGCTAGACATAGATCCGGCCAAGGTGGAGTTTGGTTTTATCATGGACTTTACTGCCCAGTGCTTAAGAAAGATGCTCATAGGACTGGGGGGCAAGAGTAACGGCTACCTTATGGAGTCCAGATTTGATATAGCCGTAAGCTCGGAGATCATGGCTATCTTGGCTGTGGCCTCGGATCTAAGGGATCTAAGGACCCGCATGGGAAAGATCATCTTGGCATACGACTGGACAGGAAAACCCATTACTGCCGCAGAACTGGAGGTAGCTGGCGCCATGACGGCTTGGATGGTCTCAGCTCTGAACCCCAATCTTTTACAGACCATGGAGGGCCAGCCTTGCTTTGTCCATGCCGGACCCTTTGCCAACATAGCCATAGGCCAGAGCTCTATTGTGGCCGATAGGCTGGCTTTAAAACTTTCTGACTACCATGTAACAGAGTCCGGCTTTGCAGCTGACATTGGCTTTGAAAAGTTCTGGAACCTAAAATGCCGGTATTCAGGGCTTATTCCCAATGCCGCGGTGGTGGTGGCCACAGTTCGTGCCTTAAAGTGCCATGGAGGTGCCCCTGTGCCCAACCCTGGAAGTCCGCTTCCCAAGGAATATATGGAGCCCAATCCGGCTCAGGTGGAAAAGGGCCTAGAAAACCTGCTCTTTCATGTGGAGACAGTGAAAAAGTCGGGGATCTCCCCAGTTGTCTGTATCAATTCTTTTGTGACCGATAGCCCGGAAGAGATTGATATCATTAAAAAGGGCTGCGAAAACATAGGGGCCAGGGTAGCAGTATCTGAGCACTGGTTAAAAGGCGGGGAAGGGGCCTTGGAATTAGCCGATGCAGTAAAAGATGCCTGTGAGGATAAGAACAATTTTCATTTCCTCTATGAGCTTTCCTTACCCTTAAAAGATCGGGTAGAGCTAGTTGCCAAAGAGGTTTACGGAGCTGATGGGGTGGACTATTCCCCAGAGGCAGAAACTAAACTTGCCCGCTTTCAGGAAGATAGCGAGATTAAAAATTACGGACTCTGCATGGTAAAGACCCATCTTTCCCTATCGGGGGACCCTCTTTTAAAGGGCGTACCTAAGGGCTTTAGACTCTTTGTACGCGACGTCCTCCTATACGGCGGAGCCGGATTTGTGGTCCCGGTTGTGGGAAGTATTTCCCTCATGCCGGGCATGAGTTCAAATCCTGCCTATAGACAAGTAGACGTAGATGTAGATACTGGTAAGGTTAAAGGTCTATTTTAAGCCCTGCTACCCCAGAGGGATCCGTAGTTTAAAAAAATGGGGTATTTCTTGGTTTTTTTTCGTTAATATTTACCATATTTAGCTAAAGTTCTTTTGGTAAAGGGGCAAGGGAGGGTTTTGTTTAACTTCAGGCAAAAAACAAAAAATACCATTAAATATTACATAATAACTAAAGATAGTTAAATCTGTAGTACAGCAAGTTGCACCGGGGAAAAGCAAAGGGTTTTTTAAACTTTGCTCTTCTTTACTATATAAAAATTTGCCTAGAGTCCGATATTGTGTCATACTAGATGCAAAGGAGCTTTTAGTTTTTTATACTAAAGAAGAGTTGCCAAAACAATACCAAGCTCAGAGCGGCCAGATCGGCGTAGGATTAGCGAAAATGACTTTAAAAACACTTCCCCTTGGAGATTGGACATTTTCACAATTAAGAAAGTTAAATTATCTCTACGCGGATAAAACCAGCTACATATATGACCTCGTACAGGATGGAAAGAAAAGCTACTTTCTGTCCCGGCCTCGCCGTTTCGGTAAAACCCTTCTGTTGCAAACCTTAAAAGAGCTTTTCGCAGGGAACCGCGAACTTTTCAAGGGTTTGTGGATTGATAAATCCGATTACACCTTTCCTAAACATCCTGTGCTCTTTCTGACCCTTTCTACAAACACCGACACCCCAGAATTGTTTGAAGAGGGTCTCCTAAGTAAACTTAGTGCAATTGCCAAAAAAGCCAATTTGGAAATAAAAGAGAAATCGCCATATTTATATTTTGGGAGCCTTATTGGCGCTCTTCGTGAGAAATACAATTCCAAGGTGGCTATTTTGATTGATGAATATGACGCTCCGGTTACCAGGAATATGGGCGATCTTAATGTAGCCCAAGCTAACGCCCAAATTCTGCATAATTTTTTTTCTGTTTTAAAAGAAACAGAAGTCACGGAGGACGTCCGGTTCACTTTTGTCACAGGTATCACCAGGTATGCCCTTACCTCCATGGACTCAGGGCCTAACCACTTGTTCGATATATCCCTTGACCCAAAATATGCTGGGATTTGCGGTTTTACTCTGGATGAATTTGATTCACTTTTTGCCGATCGGATGGAACATACCCTTGAGGCGCTTAAAGAGGCGCGTTATATGAAGCCGGAAGCCAAAGTTAGCGATCTAAAAAAAAGAATATACAAATGGTATAACGGCTACAATTGGGGAGGCGATGTCAGGGTGTTAAATCCCTTTACCATACTCTACTTTTTTGATAAAAGTAAATTTGATAGCTATTGGTATCAAAGCGGCCGCCCTGGCCATTTAACCCCCCTCATCCAGGCCAGGCCCTTAGATTTCGTAGAGCCCAACCTGGGAACCTACGCTGCCAGTGAACTTAGGACTTCTGAGCTAACACAACTTGAGCCTGTGCCAGTCTTATTCCATAGTGGCTATCTAACCATAGATAAAATAAAGCCTCTCTCCACACTAGATACAGGCGCAAACGACACTGAATATATAGATGCGTACACTTTTAGACTACCCAATTTCGAGGTCTCCTCTTCTTACTACAAGGATTGTTTTTCTGTCATTTTTAAGCTGAACTCGATAAAAGAACTTGATACCATGGGCGAGAGTTTAAAGAAGTCACTCCTCGCCAAGGACGGAGCACAAGTGAGCTCCTTATTTAGAGATTATTTTACATCCGTCTCTTTTTACCAAAGGCCTGAGGGTGAAAAAACCTTTCATGCTTTTACGCATTTGATCCTCACTACTTTGGGTTTTACTGTGCTTTCCGAAGTGCCAGGATCCAAAGGCAGGATGGACCTGTGCGTTCAATTGTCAAAAGGAGTCTATGTCATAATTGAGCTAAAATATTGCCCAACGCTCGAAAAACTACCTAAAAAAGAGGAAAATAAGATTTTAGCTTTGGAAGCAATTATGAATCTCTCCAATGACTTGAGAGTTCAGGGGCTAGCTAAGGCTGTTGAAGAGAAATTGAATGGTGTGGGCATTGCTAGGCTATTTTCTCAGTTACCTGAGCCGCCATCATCTAAAGCTGAAAGAGAGCAAGTTTTAGCACAGGCTGCCGAAAAAACCCTTACTCTTGATGAAAGGGCTGAAGTTCTAGCCCAACTGGCTAGAAAAAATCTTCCCCACGAAAAGCTTAATGAACTCTTGGAGGAGGCTTCTACCCAGCTTGCCAGTTCTAAGAAGAATATTGACACCTTATTGTCAAAGGCTACCCAAAAGGCCTTAAAGCAAATTACCGAAACAGACTATCACAGCGTTTTAAGACCTACGGCCAAAGAGATTATAGATTTGGCAATAGCTGTATATGGAAACGGCAGCGCTGTTAAGGCGGTCTTTGGTACTTAAACCTCCCTAAGCCCCAGGGGCGGCTTTCTACCTTAGGTATATCTGGAGTTAGTTATTGCTAACCCGAGTTTCGCAGTTAGAAAAGTTTAAAGCCTTATCTTATTGAAATAACAAAGTTTTTTAACTATACTTGTATTACCCTACTATCTATACCGAAAAAAAAGCCTTGAAATATATAAATATTATATAATTAGTATGCTATTTATATGCATATTTATATAAATTATATTTTTGAATATATTTATCAAATACATTACCAAATATATTGCTACTTTTGCTGAAAGTAGTAGTTTTTGTAAATTTTTTCTTATCATCTATATTGTAATAATTTATTACTTGTTGAACGCTAGACAACTCTTTTAACATTTGATTTATACTAACTTCATGTCCCATTCTTTTAAACTCTAAATTTAAAACGCTT
>JAITII010000104.1 GCA_031279515.1 Deltaproteobacteria bacterium | reverse complement strand
CTTTCCCTACACGACGCTCTTCCGATCTTGGCATGAAAAAGGGGGTACTATTTTACCTTGAGCTGGCCATTACCCTGCTGACTTGTATTTTTCTAATTGTCCCAGTTTTCTACACCATAGCTGTGGCACTTATGAAAAATGCCTTTCAGGGATTTAAATCTGGTGTGACTCTGGACTGGATCATAAAGGTCTTTGACCTCTATGGGGATACCATTGTACGAGGATTTCTCATAGCCTTGGGGACACTTTTTGTTTGCACTCTAGTGGGCATGCCTGCGGCCTATGCCCTGGTGAAGGCTGGAAAGTCCAAATTGGCTTCCGCTGTAGAAGAGTTCCTGGTTTTGCCCCTTACGGTCCCTGGTCTAGCCATAGGATTAGGTATCTTACTAACTTGGGGGGGTATTGAGTGGTTTCGAAAGAATGCACTTTTTATCATGGCAGGTCATACCATTTTTTGTCTCCCTTTTATGGTAAGATCAATTACTGCAGTCTTACGAATGGCACCTTTAAAGCTTTATGAGGAGGCAGCTGCTACCCTGGGGGCAGGGTTTTTCAAAAGATTTATCCAGATAATTGTCCCAGCAGGGGCAGCTGGTATTTTGGCTGGTGCTCTTCAGGTTTTGGCTCTATCCTTGGGGGAGTTTAATATCACCTGGATGCTCCAGACTCCCTTTACTAGAACTTTACCCGTAGGCCTAGCGGATAGTTATGCCTCGATGCGGCTAGAGATTGGGTCAGCTTATACTCTCGTTTTTCTAGTTTTAATAGTGCCCCTTTTGGTACTAGCTCAGAAGCTACCAGCCATTGTCAATAGGTTTTTTGGTGTAAAAGTGTCAATATAAGGCTACTAAGCCAGTCAAAGAAAGAAATGGAGTAAATTGTGTCAATTTCTAACGTCAAAATGGAACCGGTATCCATCAAGCTAGATAACATTTCCAAGACCTTTGGAGAGCAGAAGGTGGTTCTACCCTTTTCCCTTGAAATAGCACCAGGCAAAAAGGTTGCCCTCTTGGGACCATCGGGGTGTGGTAAAACCACTACTTTGAGGCTTATAGCTGGTTTAGAGCTACCAGATGCAGGGGGTAAGGTGTTTTTAGGTGACAAAGATGTCACCTTGGTACCCGTTGAAAAGAGACGGATAGGCATGGTTTTCCAGCATTTTGCCCTTTTCCCCAATATGTCTGTGGAAGAAAATGTGGGTTATGGTCTCAGAGTACGTCGTATGCCTTCCTTGGAAAGGAAGAAAATCGTCGGCGAGATGTTAGAGATGGTTAAGCTTGGAGATTTTGCCAAAAGGAGGATAGATGGGCTTTCAGGCGGGCAGAAACAGCGTGTGGCATTAGCCAGGGCACTGGCTGCCGGACCTAGGGTGCTTTTGTTAGATGAGCCTTTAGCCGCCTTGGACGCTATCTTGCGGGTAAGCCTAAGGGAAGAGCTGGAAGAGCTCTTAGGGAAACTGGGAATAACCACGGTCTTGGTGACCCACGATCAAGATGAGGCTATGGCACTAGGTGACCTCATAGTAGTCATGAAGGAGGGGAGGGTGGAGCAAATAGGAAGCCCTGAAGAGATCTACGAAGAGCCTAAAACAGCCTTTGTGGCGGGCTTTTTAGGCGGTTCCAACCACCTGGTAGGCACACTTGATGGGGATTACCTGCGGCTCCCTGGAGAAGCTAGCATACCCCGCTCTTCTTTGAAAAAAGGTTTAGCAAAGACAGTTGATCCCCTGGTGGGTGCAACCAATGGTAAGGTAAGTGTCTTTTTCAGGCCAGATAAACCACGTTTAGGACCTGTTGAGCCTGGAAGAATGCATGGGACTGTGGTGTCTTCCAGATTCATTGGACAAAAGACAAGATTAGTAGTCCATATAGAGGAAGAGACCTTCATAAAACTTGAGCTATCCGGGAAGAGCTATTTGCCTGGTGAGGACGTGGGGGTAGATCTTCCACCTGAGGAGCTCCTTTTGTTTGCGGAAGCCTAAAGGTAAAAAATATGCTCATAGGGCAAATTAGCGATCTTCACATATTGGCCAATCGCGGGATAGCTCACGGCGTGGGAGACACCTCTGTATATCTGGAGGCTTTGGAAGAGCATTTAGCTGCGTTAACGCCTGCATTAGATGGTCTAGTCATCACTGGTGATTTAGCAGACAAGGGGGAAAGGGAAGCCTACGTTTTCATTAAAAATGTATTTTCATCTTGGAAAATACCCATCTGGATAGTCCCTGGAAATCATGACTTAAGAGTGAATCTTGTCCAGGAACTAGGGGCATACTGTCCGGCAATAAAGGCTCTTTTGCCATTTTTGTGCTATTCAGTGGATATGGGTCCAATTCAACTTATTATGTTGGATTCCGTAGTGGAAGGTGAGCACCATGGCGGAATAGACCAACAAGTTGCCGATTGGCTAGAGGCACGTTTAGAAGGTACAAAAGATAAACTCGTTATGGTTTTTGCCCATCATCCTCCATTTTTAAGCTTTATGGGCGACATGGACCTTCCCTTCGAGAATGCTGACAGGTTAATAAAAATCCTTTCCAGAAATCCTCAGGTACTTTTTGCCTGTGGCCATCTCCATTGTGGCCTTACGACGTTTTTTCAAGGAGTAAGAGCTGTAGTGGCTCCTCCAGTGTCTCTTCATATGGACTTGGAGCTGACAGCTACAGGGGGAAATCAATTTAATTTAGGAGCTCCAGCTTTTGTCCTGCACCATTTTGAAAAGGGCCTTTTAAACAGTCATTTCGGGCTGCTTAGTGGAAACTGGCCTTTTTCAGGGCCGCATAAATTTTTGGAGATGGACATGATAAGGTAAGGTTTTACGAGTTTTACCCGCAAAATATGCCAACAAAGTCTTAATTTTCTTCTAAATCTAGAAGAATTTGGTATTTAGAAGCCAAACCCCGTATGGCGTTATAACTGTTGTGGTGCCTTAGTAAATCCAGGAGTTGATACAATCATGTGCCAATAGGACTGGTTCCACAAGGGATCTAGGTCCACAATCAAAAAAGACCCAATCTTTGTTCTAGGAAATGGTCTATTGGCCCTAAACTCTAAGGGGCCTTTTATTAAAGGGATTACATTTTACTGCTCTTTGCATATAAATATCTTATTATTCCTCCGGCGGACAATTATTTGAATAATGAAACAGCATTTTCTATATAGGATATCGTAATTTTTGAAACAAAAAGCAAATTTGATAGTTGGTTTTAGATGTTCAACAGCCTAAGAA
>JAITII010000141.1 GCA_031279515.1 Deltaproteobacteria bacterium | reverse complement strand
CGCTAAATTATGAAATTGCATCTCAAGATATTCGCTCTGCTCATGGCTATAGTGGCTGGCACCGTCATTATAACCGTCATCTCGAGTATGTATTATTTCGATAGTGGCCTGCAGGATACCATTCAGAGCCAGTTGAGAGTAATAGGGCAGTTGGGGGAAAAGATTATTTCCTCTGAGATAGAGCTTTTAAAGTCACAGGCGAGCCTCATGGGTGAACATCTCCATGAGGAAGACCAGAGCCATTGGAACGAGATCTTAGAAAGGGATATGCGCCAATATCATTCCTTTATAGGCGCTGCTGTCTACAATGAAACGACGGCCTTGGCTTACGCTGGCGCCAGCCCTCCGCCCCCAGACTTCTATTCAAGCAACTGTTACCACAATTCCAGGACAGGTTGGGATTATATCACAACCACCAAAGTGACCAAAAATAATGATGTAGTATTTTATATCTGTTCCTTTCTGTCTAAAGACCAGGTCTTAGTTGTTACTGTTCCCGGGCTCCATTTTACCCATATCATCAAAAACTATCGCATCTGGGAGACAGGTGCCATCTTTATTTTTGATGAAGAGGGAGTCTTTATTGCAGGTTACCATGAATGGGCTGTAAGGGACAGGTCAACTGTCTTGCAACCTGTAGATCATCCCGTTTATGGGAGCTTTTCAACTTTTGCCTTAAAAGCCATGGAAGGGGGTGTTGGCTGGGGCAGTTTTGAGTTGTTCGGCAAGACCCACATGGCCGTCTACAACCCGATTTCTGCTATCGATGCAGGCTGGATCTTGGCTGTATCCGCCCCAATTGAGGAAAGCCCTGGTGGCTATATGATGACTGCCTTTTTGTTCATGGCGGCAATTTTTCTTGGCTTTGGAACAGTTGCTGCTATTTTAACTACCCTTTTTATAGGCAGACAATTCAGGGTAATTAACAGGCAGAACCAAAATTTGGCCGAGTTGCACAAATTGGCCAAATCCGTAAGCGAGTCCAAGACAAATTATCTAGCAAGTATGAGCCATGAGATGAGGACGCCCTTAAATGCCATAGTGGGCTTTTCCGAGCTTATCCTAAATGGACTAACACCCCCTGAGGAAATTGAAACAGATCTTACTAAGATACATAGGGCTGGGGTTACCTTATTGGGGATAGTGAACAATATCTTAGATATCTCCAAGATTGAGTCTGGAAAGCTGGAGCTCATCATAGTGAAATATGATCTGGTGACCCTTATTAACGACATAGTATCCTTGAACGTCATAAATGTTGGCCAAAAGGAGATAGACTTTAAGCTCAAGGTGGACCCGGAGCTACCTTGCAGGCTAATAGGAGATGAGCTGAGGATAAAACAGATCTGCAATAATTTCCTTACTAATGCTTTTAAATTCACCAACTACGGCACAGTGGAACTTGATATATCCTCTGAAAACATAGATGACGTTATTTGGCTTATAATACGCGTTATGGACACCGGGATTGGCATAAAAAGTGAGGATTTAGATAAGCTTTTTTCCGCTTACAACCAACTGGATTTAATGAGCAATAGAAATATACTAGGGACAGGATTGGGGCTTTCTATCACCAAAAAATTGGTCGAGTTGATGGACGGCAAGATTGATGTCTTTAGCGAATACGGTAAAGGCTCCATCTTCAAGGCCAGGATAAAGCAAAAGTTCGTAAGCCAAGAGAAATTAGGTGAAAAGATCGCCGGAGATCTCATGGATTTAAAGTTTGTTAGCTCAAAAGACCCAATCGACGCTGCGTATACACCCAGTGACTTAAGCTATGCCAATGTCCTTGTGGTGGACGATGTGCAAACCAACATAGATGTTGCCAAAGGCATGGCCAAACCTTACAAGGTGAATATCTATGGGGTTCGAAGCGGGATTGAGGCTATTAATCTTATAAAGATGCACAAAATCCACTATGACGCCATTTTTATGGACCACATGATGCCGCTTATGGACGGTATCGAGACTGTCCAGAAAATCCGCCATGAGATAGGCACCCAGTATGCCAGGGAGATCCCCATTATAGCCCTTACGGCCAATGCCCTTGCAGTCAATGAAAAGCTATTTTTAGATAACGGGTTCCAGGCTTATCTTCCCAAACCTGTACACATTGAAGACTTACATAAGATTATGGAGCGCTGGGTACGCAACCCTGAAAAGGAAAAGGCCTTGGGCTTAAACAAAAAGGTATCAGAAGCTTATCCAAAAGAAGAGGAGCCTTCTAACAGTTATTCTGTAAACTGGCAGATACCTGGCCTGGACATGGTAAGCGGGCTTAAAAGATTTAATGGAGACATGGAGGTCTACAAAAACACCCTCACCTCCTATGAGGCTAGCGCTGCTGAACTTTTGAGCCAGTTGCATGAACCCAAGCTAGACAGCTTGAATGAGTATATGATAGCTGTACATGGCATAAAGAGTAGTAGCTTAGCCATCGGTGCAAAAGACATTGGTATGAGGGCCGAAGAGCTGGAATTGGCTGCCAGTTTGCAGGACTTAGATACGATTATAAGAAATAATTCGGATTTTACTTTAGACCTGGAAAAGCTCATAGCCAATATACATTCCTACCTGGATAGCCACAATAAGGACAAGGCGAAGGCTAGCATGGATGCGCCAGACGCTGCCCTTTTAGAGCGACTATCTTTAGCCTGCCAGAACTACGATATGGACGGGGTGGATAGTGCCATGGATGAGTTAAAAAAATATACCTATGAAAACGATCCCGAGTTGGTAGATTGGCTTAAAAAACGCGTTGAACTCATGGAGTTTGATGAGATCGTCAGCAAATTAAAGACGCCACTTAAAGCCCAAGGATAAGAGGGGATTTATGACAAACAAGCATAAAGTTCGCCATAAGATCATGTTCGTAGACGACAATACGACCAATTTAGATATAGGACGCTCCATGTTAAAGGATCATTACGAGGTCTACCCCATACCTTCAGGGGCTAAGCTCTTTGAAGTTCTGGAACGCGTCACCCCGTCGCTTATACTTTTGGATATTTTAATGCCGGAAATGGACGGCTATGAAGTGATAAAGCGGTTGAAAGGTGATAGCAGGTGGGAGGAGATACCAGTCGTCTTTCTGACCTCCAAGGCTGATGAGATGTCCGAGCTTGAAGGCTTATCCTTAGGGGCAATAGATTACATAACCAAGCCATTTTCTTCACCGCTGCTCTTACAGAGGATAAACAACCACCTCCTTATGAGTGCACAGAAAAAGGAACTGAAGAAATACGCAGAAAATCTTGAGGAAATGGTAAAAGAAAAGACCCAAGAGGTCACCGCACTGCAGAACGCGGTCATCTTTACCCTAGCCGACATGCTGGAGTACAGGGATGACGAGACTGGGTCCCATGTCTTAAGGACTCAGAGGTACCTGGAGCTGATGATAGAGGAGATGCTAAGTACGGGTACCTACGCCGAAGAGCTGAGCCAGGTCAATCTGGAATCTGTGGTGCAGTCTGCCCTCCTGCATGACATTGGAAAGATAGCTATTAGCGATTCCATTTTACGGAAACCTGGTCCCTTGACTAAAGATGAGTTTGAGGAGATGAAAAAGCATGCAAAATTGGGAGCCGAGGCCATAGAGCGCATAGCCGCAAAGACCATGGATAACGACTTTTTGCACCATGCCAAAAATATCGCCGGAACCCACCACGAGAAATGGGACGGCTCAGGTTACCCCGATGGCCTTTCTGGCCTTGAGATACCCATAGAAGGAAGGCTCATGGCCATTGCCGATGTCTACGACGCTATCATTTCCGATAGACCATACAAGAAGGCCATGTCCCACGATGAGGCCAAAAAGCTTATCCAAGACGGTAAAGGCAAACATTTTGACCCAGTCTTGGTAGATATCTTTCTCAAGGTAGCTCACAAGTTTGAATTGGTAGTGACTAATTCTTCCAACTTTAAAAAGATTGCCAGCTAGGTTTTCTTATAATTTAGAAAAGCAAATTTTGCTGCTGTCGGTAGATAAAAGAACATCTGTGCCGGGGCGGGAAGCTATGTAAACTTAACAGAAAGCTAGAGGCCACAAGAAGGTATTAATAAGTCAAAAATGTAGGCTCATTTCAGGTATTGAGTGAGGATACAATAAAATGAAGAAAATCAATCTGTGGTCTTATTATCCAGAGGAGGAACGATGGTGTTTTGGTGAGGTATTTCCATTGGGCAGTCAATAGCAAAGATTTTGTATATGTCTTTAACATCGAGGACGGCCTTTTGAATGAGGATTCTATCGGTTAAAACTTTACATTTTTGGTTTTTCAAATTCATAAAAAGAGAAGTGGGACTGTATGGAGTGCCAATAAGTTTTTTCTCCAGCTCCTTTATAATGACGGTTGTAATAAAGGTCAAAAAAAGATGCCCACGGAGAGTTTCCTCACTTCGGATTTTTGTTGGTAGTTTGTTTTCTAAGGGTTTTTCGATTTCAAAGACCTGAGCGGAACAGTCTTTGGCATGGTAAGTAGATAAAATCTCCATAGCTTGTAAAGGTTTGGAAGATATTAGAATGAAAATGCCCTGACGTGATATTTTTTGATAGAACTCATTGGTCGGGACGAATTCTTCGGCTGCCTGCTTTATTAACTTTTTAGATTCGTTTGTTTTACGTTCTATATCAAGACCTATAAAGGCGTAAGCGGCGAAACCCTCTACAAACTGGCAAGGTATGCGTTTGATGTAAATATATTGCCCGTTATAGTAGACAAGGTTCTCTTTTTGTTCCAAACTATTGGCATGAATTGAAACTAGCTCATCGAAAAGCTTATGAGTTTCACTAAGTTTTGTCACAAATGGTATCTTGGCTTTATGGAGTTCCCTTATATCGTCTTCACTGTAATAGTCCCTATCCAGGATTGAAAGATCGATGTCAATACCCTTTAGCTTAAGATCCTTTATAGTTCCAGCCAGGGTCGTTACAATTTGTTCCCTATAGGGAAAGTGGCGAAAGCAAATGGGTTGACAAGTGTTAGGGTTAGAGACCAAAATCAAACGGACCTCATCATGGAGTTCTCCGTTATTGCTAGAAATGGCAGTTGCGGGAAAGTGGACACTCTTGGGAAGCCCGCTAAGATCGAATAGAACGGATTGGCCGGCCTCTTTCTCCATTATCATGGGAAAATATCTCTCAAAAAATCCCCGTTGGACTGAGTCATCTCCCAGGGAAGTGAGAAACTCGTTGATCTTATGGTTTGAAAGATTGGCTTTTGGATATAGTAACTTGGCGTAACTGCCTTCCCACCAGATTTTGGCATGGTTGTTTGAGGATGGACAGAGGATGTAATAAAAGATTAAAGAAAGTAAGGTGTCTCTTCTGGGGTCAAAAACGCCCTGGATGGCATTATGCAATCCCGAATCACAGATAAATTTGTTTAGCAAGAAAGAATCGCCAAAATCTAAGATTTGCTTTTCCTTTATAGGCTTACCAAGGACAGGAATGAAGGAATCAGGAGGCTTACCGTAGGAGTTATCAGCTAAGTTATAGGTGAAGATACCTCTTTCACGGTTTTTATATATTCCTTTTTCTTTATCTAATACGAGACCAAGATTTATATATTCCTTGAATGTTTTGGTGCCAATACGCTTAGAAGTGTAAAGTTTTGCGTAGAGTAATCCCTTTTTGCGATCGTAGGCAATATACATGTTGATATCCTAATTGTTAATTAAAAACCGGCAATAAAGCAGCGTTTTAGAATATGAAATGCAAATTTAAAATAAAAAAATCACAAATTTGAAAGGGTTAAAGATAAACGAGTTAATAATGGGCTAAAGGAGTAAATAGTTGCAAGGATTAAAAATGATAAAGTGTCAAAGCTGAAATAAAAAAAGCATTCTATTATTTTACAAAAATATCGGTATGTCCATTTTCAGGACCAGGATTATTGAAAGATAATCTTAAATTGATGACAGTCAAAATCTTTATCATAGAAAAAAGCACATAACTACAAAATTCAAAACGCTTGTAGAATAGCGACTTTTATAGACAATAATTTCACATTAAAAAAACAATAAAGATCTATAAAAAAAGGGAAGGAAAATGGTTTAAAACGCTGGGTAGAAGAGCAATAGAGAAAGAAAGATTTGCTTATAGTGTCTAATGCAAGGAGAATTATTGAAGTTTAAAACGTGAGCAAAATAATTTGTAAATCGGATGTAAGATAAGAGTTTACAAGTTCTATATCATATAGATGACTTTGATTAACTCTTCTAGATGATTGTAATGGTAAGAAAAGCGGGCCTTTGAAGTAAGAATTTAGGAATTTTGCCTTAGAAAATTTTTGATTTTTTTTTGATCATCTTATTGGCAAACCAGCCTCAAAAGAGAAATAATCAGAAAAAAGAAGAAAAATGAGCTCATAGTGGCGAATACATAATAGTTTGTTGTCCTGGCTTACTATTTTAGCCATTTTAGAGGGAAATTGAGCATTTTGAAGACTGCAAATTATTGATGTTTCTGCCATTTTTGTGACCTTTAAAAAGTAAAAGAAAAATATTTTTCTCAAAGGGTGGATTTGATGGAAAAAAGGGTTGAAATAGTGAAATAGCTGGGTTATAATTGTTACATGTGGACTTTGGCACCTTTACAGGGCTGCCAAAAGCTTACGAAGCCACCCCAAAAATATTCTATAAGAACCCCTATGAATTTCCCACAATTTACGACGAGTCTTCGTAGTAATTTTTTACTGTGAAATCTAAGGGGGGTCTTAAATAGGTCCACCATTGGTAGGATGGATTTAGCATTTTTATCTCGGTTAAGGAGTAATGAAAATGATTATAGAAGAAAAAAGTGCAGTTTCCTCCTTTGATGTAGACATTCATGAACTCATCAACTCCTTTCCAACCGGTACCATTATATTAAACTATGATGGCCAAATAGTTCATCTTAATCGCCAAGCTTCATCCTTAATTTCCTTTAATCCACAAAACTTTGTGGGAAGGAATATACAACAGGTTTTTCCAGTAGGTGGTAAGCAAATACTGGATGTAGTCAATTCAAATCGCCAAGCGGCTGGGATGGCTATCCCTGAGCTAAGCAATTGCTTTTTGCAATTAAATCCTATTTCCAATACTAAGCGCCTGTCACTAATCTTAATCTTCGACAGTCGCCTCTGGATGAGGTTTTTTGGCAATTACACCACCGTAGGTCCCCTAAGTCCAATATTGTCCAAATTTTTTGATGCTTCAGCGGACGGTATCTCAATAACAAATAAAAACGGTTATGTACTCCTTGTAAATAAAGCCGCTGCTGATAATTTTGGTATCAGTAAAAATGAGATCCAAGGTCGCCATGTTACCTACTTGCTCCAGAAAAATATTTGTTCTGATATTCTGACATTAGATGTTTTGCGTACTAAGAAAAGCATCACTAAATTGGTGACTAACTATAAAACCAGCTCTCAAGTTCTCGCTACGGCAACGCCAATTTTTGGCCTTGACGGAGAGGTGGAGATGGTAGTGCTTAATGTTCGCGATGTAAACAATGTCGATAAGTTAGACTCAAACTATCATCATCAACATAGTGTGATAATAGAAAAATTTAAAGAAGAAATCCAAGCACTAAACACTCAGGAAACGCTACAAAAAGAGATGATAGCTGAAAGTCCCGCCATGGCTGCTGTGTTGGGTACAGCGGTTAGACTGGCTCATCACGGCGTATCGCATGTGTTAATAACTGGTGAAACCGGAACTGGTAAATCTCTTTTAGCTAAGTACTTTCACAAAAAGTCAAAAATACCTGAAAAACCATTTGTCCACATAAATTGTGCCGCCCTACCAGAAAGTCTGCTCGAAGCAGAGTTGTTTGGGTATGAGAAAGGTGCCTTTACAGGCGCTGTTCAAGGTGGAAAGGCAGGATTGTTTGAGGTGGCTGCCGATGGCACCTTATTTTTGGATGAAATAGGCGAGCTCCCTCTGTCCATGCAGGCTAAGCTACTCACTATATTAGATACCTCCGAATATAGACGTATCGGCGGTACTAAAATCAAAAAGGCTGAATGTACTATAATCGCAGCCACAAACCAGAATTTGGATTTGCTGGCTCATAGTCGTGCTTTTAGGCATGATCTTCTTTTTAGGCTTCAAGCATTTAGTTTGCATATCCCTCCCCTCAGACATAGGCCAGAAGATATTGTAAGAATCTCGCAATGTACTTTAGATGTTTATAATGAAAAGTACCACCAGAATAAATCACTGGATCAAACGTCTCTTGAAGCTTTAAAGGCCTATCATTTTCCTGGTAACATTAGAGAACTGGTCAACATGATCCATCAGGCAGTCCTTTTAAGTGATAAGAAAAACATCGGACACTTTTTGGTATCTATGATAAACCTCTCTATCAATAAGCCTACCGCTATCCCAATTATAGAGACTGAACTGGTCACTGAAGAGCAGGGTCAAAGCTTTGAACCTTTTCCTGAGCTAGATGCCAAACTCTATCAATCGGCAAGAAATGACGTGGAAAAGAAAATATTGCTTGATGCCATGGCCAAAAATCGCAACACTCGCGAGATGGCCAACTATTTGGGAATCAGTCATTCCACCGTTTGTCGCAAGCTTAGAAAATATAACATTACTCCGCCCGGTGACAAACGGACAAAAGTGTGAGAAATATAAGTTATTTTCCTCTCAAATAAAAAAATCCCCCTTATCAAAATACGAGGAATTTTTGTTATATTTTCTTAACTAAAGTCTATAAATTATAAATAAACTTCAATAATTATTATCATTAAATGTGTCTATGGTGATTGACAATTCTTATAGAAAAACCCTCAATTTTAAATATCACCTCCTTTCATTAACTTAATTTGAGTTATTAACTATAAGACTGAGCCATAAACCTTAGCTCTTCTGGCGCACCGCGCTCTCTTCCACTCTTGCAGTAACTGCATGTTTTTCTGCTGGACAAGCAGTTTTCGCAATCTTTCGATGGGAGAGCTTCTTCTTTGGTGCTTACGATAAAAAATCCAGCGTAACTTTTAATGGGATTCATTAAGCCGTCTGGTCTCATACTGGCACCAATTTTGTCGGCATTTAGGACATAGAAGAATTTTTCCACATCCTGTGCCGGCATTCCGAAAAAGCCAGGTCCAAAGCTGTCTGATATGGCGAAATTATTTTGTAATATGTTAAGTTTTATATACTCTTGGAGCATATCTCGACCAGCATCGACAAAAGCAGTTAGCCACATATCATAATAAACTTGGTATAAAACCCTATTGTGCGCTAGAGGAATATCTCCGATGTTAAGCATGTAAATGAAGACATTTACAATATCATCCATTAGCACCTGGGTAAGTGCGTTGCACTTGAAAGATATACCGTCACAAATCAATCTTTTACCTTGAATACTTTCAGCTTCATATTTTGAAAATATAGCATTGATTTTAATACGATCAAAAATATCATCTAAGGTTTTCAAGCTTTCTTCCACAAGCATTGGGTTAATATCTTTACGTCGATAAAGACCACAGATATCCAAAAAATATTCTAAAGCCCTTTCTTTGGCTTCGTTTTTATCAAACTGAATAATAATATTTTTCATTAGGTTTTATCACCTTGAGTAGGGGATACTGTAATCAAGCCATAAATAGGGAAATAATATCGACTATTTTAACCAATCTTCAAGAGTATTTCATACTCTTTTGCCTATGATCTACGTATTTTTTTTATTTTTTTATTTTATTAAGGCCCGAGATGAATAATATCTCGGGCCTTAATGAGCATCAATTAAGCGAAAATCTGACAAGAGTAATATCGGAGGTAGCCGATATTTAATTTTATAAAGGCAATCAACAAACGTCAAAACTCTAGTGCTGCAGTTTGGCGGGCAAACCAAACTGCAGCCATAGAGTCTTAAAATGTGATATATATCTTAGAGGAATTTCACCTCCGTTTTATGTTACTTCCAGTAGTTAAGCCCCAGATCGGTCATGATCTTTATGGCTTCGTTGTAAACTCCAACGTACTCTTGGGTGGGGATCAAGGTAACTGGGTCATAGCACTCGGCGAAGGCTTTTCCCTCGGGTGCTGTCTTGTACTTCCCTTCGTACAAGGATACCAGTTTGTCCAACATAATGTTCACCTGGTGGAGATCCATGCCGGCGACTCCGTG
>JAITII010000060.1 GCA_031279515.1 Deltaproteobacteria bacterium | reverse complement strand
TCCGCCATTTTAGGCGGCACCTTGCGGCAAACTAGGCTTAGAATTGCTTTTGGGACATGGGTCGGAAGAAATAGCCCCCCACCCAAGCTTACTGGCAAAATATTCCCCTTTATAGAGCTAAATAATATTGCAAACAATAGATAACTTTAGTAAATATTATACTAGTTTATATTTAATTATCTAGATAAATTTAACAAAAATGCTTACAAGGGCTGTAAATTTTTCCACCACTTCCCATCTCCTTTAAAGGCCCTTCAATTAAAGAGAAGTCTTAAGTTTTTCTCTATGAAAATGAGCGCCTAGTCCCTTGTAAAGCCCTATTTAACCTGTCCTTAAGCTCAAGATAAGTTCCCCGAGCAATGGAGACCAAGCTCATAAACAAGGTTTTTTAGAGGTTTCATTCAACTTTAAAAATCATGGCATCCAAATTGCTTAAGATAGCTCTCCGAGGACCATTGGTCCCGTAATAACGCTTGTGCGAGGAAAATGCTATGCCCATGATCATTAAAAAAGACTGGCTGACAATTGGCGAAGTATCTGATCTTACCGGAGTACCAATTCACACTCTCCGCTATTGGGAAACTGAGTTCAATGGCTATTTCAGCCCTTTGCGCACTTCTGGCCGCCAACGTCGATACAATGAAAATGCTGTAGGAAGAGTCCAAGAGATAAAGACCCTTCTGAAGGAAGAGAAATACAGTATCGCCGGAGCTCGCCAGGTACTCTCTAGGAAAATGGAGATAGACGGGGCCATCCTGAACAACTTCAACACCTTGAACGAGTCCAATAATGCCCCACAACTAGAGATTCCGCCTGTAACCTCTAATTAAAATATCCCCCGCTTAAGACAGCGGACCAAACCGCCCTCTTTTTGCGGCTTCACGCCAAGATAGCGCGAAAGGGGCTCAAACCTAGGGTCGTACCCTTTTGCGGGGGAAATTTTAAACTTTGAAAACTTCTAGGGTCACAGGGGTCCCCATGGGACCCCTTGGGTAGAGAAAGTCTTTAAAGCTTTCTCTTACCCAAAGGCCTAAAGCGAAAGCTTAAGCTGCCCTTCTACTTCCCATTCTAATAATTTCAAAGCCGCCTTGAGCCTCACCTTGCTCTGATAACCCATATCCCTCGATATTGCCTTAGCTAGGGTTACTAGCAAAGTATGTGCCTGCCAAAATTTTTAGCCCTAGCCCCCTCTCCCAGCACTAATCTCCTTAATTAGCCCTCTCCCAGCACTAATCTCCTTATTACCCCCTCTCCCAGCACTTAGCCCCTCTTTACCCCCTTCCCCAGCACTAATCTCCTCTCTAGACCCTTATCTAGCAATATTATAGTTACAATAAAAACAACAGGAACTAGCTTTAGAAATAATTCTACATACAAGCTATGCCTATCTAGCCTCGCAATGAGGATTACAGAAGGTATTTAGAAAAAATTTACCCCATAAAAGCTAATAGCTTTGAGGCTTTAAAATTATTCAGCATAAGGTAAAAGGCCTGGAAACTGGCCGCCTTCGTAAAATATGTATAGTTTTTTAGCTATTTTGTAAAACATAAGCTATAGCCTAGTTTTTATAGGCCCCCTTTAAAAACCCAAGAAGCCAGTAGATAAGAACTCCAGGTAGAAACCCGCGCAGAGCACTCTTATTTCTCTCTAAATCTGCCTCTAACCCAGCTTCTCTAGCATATTTCCAAAATTTGGCAAAAAAATAACTACAGCTACTTAACTTGTTAAGCTCAATATGCCCCAGGTAAAAAAGCCTAGGTCTCAGATATTTAGCAGTAATATTAAAAAGCTTTACAATATATTGTATAATTAATCATTAAATATTGTTGATAAAGAAATTTCACATAATTAGCACAATTTCAGATGGTCAAAAAAGAAACATAACCACAAATTTATCTAAATCAATACCTTATCAATATTTAGATATATAAAGAGTGATAATTTAGAGGTAAAATAAATTATCATAAAAAAATATTACTTCCTCTGGCAAAATATGATAAATTAACTATTGACTTGATAGGAAACATTGTGGTATTTATCTTTTAAAGTAAAATTTTGGTAATCATTTCTAGGTACCTCGCCTTATTTGTATCGCATATTTAGTATTTAGCCTATTTTGGTCTCAGATAATCCTAATTGTTCTGACCCGCTACTTGCTTTTTTTTGGGGACCCTGCTAAATCAGCTTCTATAATACCAATTTTACTACCCTATATCAATTTTCTGCCAAATGTACCCCTTTAGGGGCGTTGGATAGAAATTTTAGGTATATTCTGATAAATTTACAATAAATATTGACTTTTATTCATTAGGTGCTATCTTTTTGACTAAATCCATAAAGAAGGGAAATTCCCCTTTGGCCTTAGACGGATTTAAAACCGCCTTGATAACCCAAGCACGGGGATAAGTAACTCTTATTTTCCCTAAGGCTTCCTGGCCTTGAATTGGCACACAACGACATAAGGCGGCTAAATTTTACTAATGCAATATCTTGTAGAAGTTTTAATTTCCAGCATTTATCGCTACAGAACAAATATTGAATCTTGACCATTTTCTGTTTGGACTTTTTTGCATCTCTAACCTTAAGCAACTATAACCCTAAGGACCGACACCTTGCGTGGGGCTAGTGCCCAAAAGCAAAAAGTAGTTTGCCGGCGGCCCTTTATTTTGAAGAGCTCTCTATGACTGTAACTAAGGAAATGATTGTTAAGAGAATAGTTGAAGATACAGGCCTTACCACGCAGGTGGCTAACAATCTGGTGGATAAGCTGATCCTGGAGATGAAAGAGAGCCTGCAAAAAGGTCAAGACGTTCTTATTACAGGCTTTGGCAAATTTATAGTCAATACCAAGCAATCCCGCCTTGGCCGCAATCCTAAAACCAATGCCATCCTCCCCTTAAGAGCCCGCAAAGTAGTTATCTTCAAGACCTCTCTAAAACTTAGAAAAATTTTAAACGAGTAAAGCTATTTAAAAACAAATTGGCCTTATCAAAATTACCCAGATTCCTCCAAAGGATCTGCGTCTATCCCAATTTTTCGCTAAATTTGCCACAAAATCAGCCTCTAAAGAGATTTGTAACCAGTTTCTAAATATCTAGTCCTTTGGACATAAATATTTTTCCGCCCCACAAGGGCGCATCAAAACTAATGAAAGGTTTAAGCATGACTACTTTACGACTCTCCAAGCTCACAGAAATCCGCGAGGACCGGTTAATAAGCAGGTCGGAACTAGCCCGCAAGGCGGAAATTTCAACTTTGACTCTCCTTAAGATTGAGAACGGCCAAAGGTGTCGCCCTGAGACAGCCAGAAAGATCATCATGGGCTTAGGCGCCACCATCGGAGACGATGACAACCTCTTTAAGGAGATAATCGGACCCAATGCCTTCGAGCCCAGCAAAGGCCTGGGATTTGGGGCCACTAAAAAACCCTTGAAGAATAAACCCTAAGGAGTTTTGAAAGATTTTACTTCCCCAGGGGCTGATAAGTGACCAAAAGGAATTGCAGCGGCCCCTAGCTTTAGGCTTTAGCTAATCCATCCGCCCAAGAGGCATAACCCAAGCCTCTTGGGCGGTTTTTTTATAGTTTTTCCAGCCAGTCGCTTAAATCCAGGGTGCTATTGGGAGGAAGTCGCAAGAACCTTGCAGAATCGTCATAGGGACCCGAGAGAAAGTCCGTAAGCCAGGAGGGGTCCACCTGTATAACCTCTATGGATAGGCCAAGGTCTATTGCCATGGGCTTTACCATTTCCACCACCTTGTCTATATCGTAGCAACGGGTGTCTAAGATACCCAGCCTGGAGTATCCCTCCAGCAAAGTCTTATTGATATAGGCCGCCATTTCCTCATCAAAGGTGGCATAGGACATTTTGTAGGAAGTCAAAAGATTTTGCTCGTGGCGCAGCCAGCCATCGGTGAAAAAATAGGTAACCGGGTGGGATGCCTCCTGGCGCGCCTTTAAGGAACCCAATAATAATGTCAGGCAATCGTCAGTAAGGGGTATGACGGTCTCATAATTGCCAGTGAAAAGTCCAGTCAGTCCGCCCCCGCAGAAGCCCAAGGCCAGAAGGAGGCGCTGGCACCTGCCCTCCACCTCGTTTAGGACCTCCTGCACGCGCGTCTTAAGACGCATGGGGTTACTGTGGAGACCACCCTCCAACCAGACCACCTCATAGGTCAGTCCCTGTTCTTCTAAGGCGTGGACTATCTCATCTTTTATAGTCTCACAGGCCACTAAAATGGTCTCCATCAAAAGCTCCTCATTTTTTGGGCGCTTTTTGCTACCCCCTCTAAATTTCTTACTAAATCATTTTGTACTTAAAAGCTATCCTTACCTCAAAAAAATAGCAACATATTTAATTAACTTAAAAGGGGACTACAATTATCGTGACTCCTAACTAGGCTAATGCTTCACATAAATTGGCGCCCTTACTTCTTTTTTGCCAAGGTTCCCTTTTAGCTAAGCTAATGCGCCCAAAGCTCTTAACAAGGGCTTTTGTCCCATAGGCTAAATTCTGCATAATTAAGCTATTTATAATATTTTAGTAAATTTTAAAATTAATAAGGTGTTTATTTATATATATAATATTTATAATACTTATTTTATCTTTAAATACCTTTATTATTCTCCTAAAAAATACAAACCTCTAAAATAGCTTTCCGCATCTTACTATATTTTTTAAAGGCCCATGGGCCCTCATCTTGTTTAATGAGACCGCCATTTTGCCTAGAATTTATCTACCTTTTTCTAAAACATTTTTTTAATTTCCCATGCCAGGCAAGGCTCTAAGTAAACACTGCCTGTTTATGCCACTATGGACAAACGGAGGGCTAGACCATATACTTTTAAGTAGACGCTTTTTCCTAATTTTGCTATTATTTCGGTGATTTATTTGCATTTGTAAAACATTTTCCTGGTGAGTCTATCTACGCTCCTTTCAATGCCTTTGGCTTGTACCAAACCAATTTAGGGTAGCTCGCCCTTATAGCTTATAGGTTTTTTTACTGGCCAAAACCCCCATAGTTTCCAAAGCTAATGCCAAGAGAACGGGGAGCATCTTAAGTTTAATCCCATGATGGCGTCTGGACGCCCTAATTTAATACGGTGGTGGTTTTTATGTCTTTTAACAAAGATTCAGTTATCAAGTTCGATGGTCCCAGCAACATCTATGCCTGGAAATTTCCTAAAGAAGACATTGCCACCTGGAGTCAGCTTATAGTAAACGAATCCCAGGAGGCAATTTTTTTCAAAGGAGGAAGGGCATTAGATGTCTTTGGTCCGGGTCGCTACACCTTGGACACCCAGAACATCCCTATCCTTTCCAGCCTTTTAAAAATTCCCTTTGGAGGGCAATCCCCCTTTAGCGCGGAGGTCTGGTTCGTCAATAAGCTCCACTCCCTGGATATCAAGTGGGGTACCCCCACGCCCATCCAGATCCAGGACCCCAAGTTCGGCATCATGGTGCCGGTCCGCTCCTTCGGACAGTTCGGCATCCAGATTGAGAACTCGGCCAAATTCCTGGTAAAGCTCGTAGGAACCACCCGACTTTTCGACCAGGATACCTTAACCAAGTACTTCAAAGGCCTGTATCTCACCAAGGTCAAGGACACCCTGGCCCAGTACGTTATCAATAAGGGCATAAGCATCCTGGAGATAAGCGCCTACTTAGAGGAGCTCTCCAAACATATCGAGGAAAAGATCACCCCCATGTTTTCCGAGTATGGGATTAAGATCTTAAACTTCTTCGTAAACGATGTCTCGGTCCCAGAAAACGACCCCGCTGTTATAAAGCTAAAGAACGCCCTTGCCAAGCGCGCCGAGATGAACATCATAGGTTACGACTACACACAGGCCCGCTCCTTTGACGTCATGGAAGGCGCAGCCAAAAATCCCGGGGCTCCCGGGACTGTCATGGGCGCCGGCATCGGCTTGGGGATGGGCGTAGGCATGGGGGGACAAATGGGCGGAGCCATGGGTGGTATCACCCAAAACTTAAATGCCACCCCTTCAGTCAAATGCCCTTACTGCCATGCCTCCATACCCGCAGGCAGGAAGTTCTGCCCAGACTGCGGCAAGGCCTTGACAGATATACCCGTTGACAAGATAACTTGTGACAAGTGCGGCTATGAGATATCCCCTGGGGCCAAATTTTGCCCCAACTGCGGGGATCCTTACAACCCCTGTCCCAAGTGCGGCACCGACCTTCCCCGGGATGCCACCAAGTGCACCAAATGCGGCTATGAGCTTCCCAATCCCTGTCCCTTCTGCGGGGCTGCCTTGGATAGGCCAGGTGCTAAATTCTGCCCCTCATGCGGCAAAAGCCTTACTAAAAAATGCCCAAAATGCCAGACTGACAACAAACCTGAAGCCAAGTTCTGCCTTAACTGCGGCGAACAACTATAGGAGTAAACCATGGCAGATCTCTCATCTAAGTTCAAACTAACTGTCTTTATCTGGGCCGTAGCGGTAGTAATATCGGGACTTATGTTTGCCATCCTAATCTCAGAAGGCACGGTGGCAAAATGGTTAGGCTTGGCCTTCCTCCTCTTGGCAGAAACCATCACGGCTGCGGCGGTGTCCCTCATTTACTTTACCCCTGAGAAATTTAACTCCATGCTTGCCTCTGTGGGCACCTTTTCAGCCGCAGGCGTCTATTTAATCGCAGCTGCCATCATTGCCCTTATCTTTATGCTGGGCATTTCACAAAATATAGCCGTCCTTTTCGGCGTGGAGATAAGTCTAATCTTAATTTTGGCAGTGGTTATCTTTCTCTTCTTGGTGTTTTCCAAAGATAGAGTAGAGCACGACAGGGCAATTGAAAGGAAGATCTCTCTTGTAGCCGGCATAGCGGACCATGCCAGGAAGCTTAAAAGCCTCATTCCTAGAGACTCCCCTCCTGAAGTTCAACAGACCATGGATAAGATCCTAGAAGAAATTAGATACTTTGATAAGAACTCCGAAGTTCAAACCGATAAGATTATTACTGATAAGCTAATAAACCTTGAAAGGGCATTTTCTCCGCAGCAGCCACTTGAAGCCCTTCCGCCGGGTGGGGATAGAGACCCTGGAAGTTTCCAGCCCCCTAACAGCACAACTCTTTTAAGTGCCTTACAAGAGATCTACCAGTTGACCCTGTCCCGCAAGGACGATAGCATAAGGTCCAAATCTCCTTCCCTTTAATGAAAGGGTTGCATTTGTAAAGCCAAAGTCATGCTCCAACAGCATGACTTTGGCTTTATTTTAGACTTTTAATTTTGGCTCACTACGGCTTTTTACGAGCTTTTAAAACAGACAAATTAAAATAAACACAAAAAATAAATTCTAAATCCTCTAAAGTGTGCCTTAAATCCATAAAGGAGACAAGATGGCAGAAAATTCGCAGATAATTTGTAAAGCTTGCGGCGGCAATATAGACATTATTCCGGGCGTCACAAGTTACATCTGCCCCTTTTGCGACACAGTAAACGATATCTTCGAAAAGCCCTCTCCTGACTTAGCTCCGGACCAAATAAAGTACGTCATAAGCGTACAGGTAGATCAAAAGCATCTCCACACCTTTGCCTTGCAGAAGATGATAGAAGACGACATGGCACCCGATGACATCATAACTACCAGCGTCTTTCTGGAAGAGTTCATCATGTATGTCCCCTTTTTTCTCACTAGGGGCACCTTTAAGGCCAACTGGACGGCATCTTTTGGCTTTGACCGCCAGGAACCTTACACCGCATACGAGACCTATTACCAAAATGGACGGGAACGCACCAGGCGAGTTACCCGCTACCGTACTGTAACCGACTGGAGACCAGCCAGCGGCGTAGCCCAAGGGAATTTCCAGGCCCTGGCTTACGCCGGGGCCACCTTGCCTCCCCTGGGGGTAAAAATAGCCGAAAGCCTCTCCCCATCCCTCATTACCCCATACACAGACGTCTTTGTCAAAGACTACTCTGTGGAACCCTTTGGCAAACACCGTGACGACCCCCAGGTCCTTAAGACCTTCGATTCTGTCATAAGGGGCCAGGAATACGCGGCCGTTGCAGGCCACTTCCAGGGAGATAGGC
The DNA here is from genome assembly GCA_031279515.1 of Deltaproteobacteria bacterium. GTDB lineage: Bacteria > Desulfobacterota > Desulfarculia > Adiutricales > Adiutricaceae > JAITII01. The sequence goes on along the minus strand of JAITII010000060.1, from coordinate 45,498 downwards.
AGAGGGATGTCAATTACAACTCCAAAAGGACCACCAATACCATTGATCCAGGAATTCTTCCCATAGCCCACGTGGTTTTTACCTATCTGGATAATCAATACAATATCTGGGCAGATGGGGTCAATTTTCACAATGTCTATACAGACCCCCTTCCCAAAGACACCAAAAGACAAGGCCATATTTACTTGGGTTACCTCCCCTTGTGGATCTCCCTGGCAGCTTTGATTGGTATTGCCATTTACTTTGGCACCTTTAGCTTCCTTTCCGTCTTAGCCCCGGCTCTTGCATTAGTCTACGCCCTGGTCCGCAAGAGCTCCATCTTGGGCTACTCCAAAAAAATGCGCCATGCGTCGTTAGCCCAAAAAAAGCTAGAAGAATACTATCAAACAGGCTCCATGAGCGAAGAAGAAGCCCAGCACTATAGGAATAACTCCGCGTTCCCCACGAGGCCCTTTCTTTCCAATACGGAACACGACCCCTGGTTTATCACCTTACTTTGCCTCATTTTAGCCGCCGGGGCCATTATCCCTTATTTCTTCCTATAAAAAATAACCCCCTTCCCCTTCATATCTTCAAAAATTGCCCTCCAGGCCCTTTCTTTTTTTCTTAAGTTGCGATATATTAATTAATGCGTAAATTAATTTTTTTCAGCCCTAAAAGCTACTTTCCCCTTGGTATACTATGGACCCAAAACCCAAAGGCCGGCTTCCGGGTCGTCCCCCAATCAAGCTCAAAAATTGCCCCACTATCAAAGAGAACATCTTAGAAAAGGCCCTAGAGGTGCTTAGCCAGGAAGGGATAAGAAATTTTTCCCTAAAAGAGGTGTCTTTAAGGGCACAAGTCACCCCTGCGGCCATCTATTACCATTTCCGTTCCAAAGAAAGGCTTGTGGAAGAGACTTTAGAGACCTATCTCATCCCGGTTACAAAAAGTCTAATGGATATTATGGATGACATAGATGACCCCATCTTGATGATAAAAAGCCTCCAGGAGACCCTCATCACCACCGCCATAGAGCGGCCCTGGTTTCTCTTACTATGGAACCAGGAATTGGCCAATGTCGAAAAACCTATGCGGAATTACCTGATGAAGGTGACTAGTAAATCCCACTTTTTAAAATTTGTGAAAAAGATCCGTAAAGGCCAGGAAACAGGGATTTTAAACCCGGATCTAATCCCTGAGATGCTCTACATGACCATATTCTCCTCCTTTTATATACCCTTTTTAGCCCGTCCCATCTGGGAGGTCTTCTTCGAAACTGAGATCCCCATAGATAAGCTCTTTAGGCATATTCAGTCGGCATCCCTTAAGGGAATAGTGACGGAAGCTAAAAACCAATAACTATGCCAGAAAAACCAATAACTATGCCAGAAAAACCAGATACTAGCTCTAAGACAAATTTAGGCCCAGACGATCCCTTGCAAAGTGAAGGGGGCAGTAAAGAGAAAACCCCAGAAAAAAGCACCAAAAACGGGGCTAAGGCAGTTTTTAAAGCCCTCTTGGTTTTTATCTTCATAGGTCTAATAATTTCTCTTTGGTACCTATTCTTTCGTAAAGGGGTAGAGATAACAGACGATGCCTACGTAACCGGTAACATCGTAAGGGTCATGCCGCAAAGCTCAGGCACTGTGGTGGAGATCTTAGCCGACTCTACCCAAGAGGTTTCAGAAGGCCAGCTTTTGGTGCGCCTGGATCCCACAGACGCCCAAGTAAACCTTGATGCTGCCTGGAGCTCATTAAAAAGTGCCATCCTTTCTGTGAAACAGCTGCAACTGAGTCTCGGGTCCATTGAGGCTAATATTTTAGCCCTAGAGCAACAGCTGGCCCTTTTAGATAGCGAATACGCCCGCAGGACTGGCTTAAGACAAGGAAGCTCAGTCACTAAAGAAGAGATAGAAAAATATCGTATCCAGGTGGAGGTGGGAAAAGCCAACCTGGAAGCTGCCAGGGAAAACCTTAAAGCCACCTTAAGTCTCTTGGGACCAGGACCCATAGAAGAACATCCCAACATCTTAAGGGCAGCTGCCCAGGTGGAGGCAGCCTGGCTCACCCTAGAGCGCTCCAGGGTCAAAAGCCCTGTAGCCGGTAAAGTGGCTCGCCGCAGCGCCCAATTGGGGGGGCTTGCCAGCCCCAATGTCCCACTGATGCTGATAACTTCCTTAGGCGAAATCTGGGTGGACGCCAACTTTAAAGAGAGCCAGCTAAAGCAAATAAAACCAGGCATGAGCGCCGAGGTCACTGCGGACATGCTGGGGGGAAGGGTTGTCTACCCAGCAGTAGTGGAGGGCCTGGGAGCTGGAACTGGGTCTATTTTTTCCCTCTTGCCTCCGGAAAACGCCACAGGCAATTGGATTAAGGTGGTCCAAAGGGTACCTGTGCGCATTACCTTAGATCCCCTTGCCCTTGAGAAAAACCCCTTGATCTTAGGCCTTTCTTGCAGGGTAAAGGTATTTACAGAAAGAAAACTTTCTAACACCCCGGAAAGGAAAGAGCATTGGCATTACGAAACGGGTGCCATAGAGCCGGATCTAGAGGCCTTAAAAGCTGAAATAGCTAAGGTAATAAAAGACAACCTAACTGATCCCACACTTTCCCAAAGTGCCTTAAACCCCCCTCTTTCGCAATAACTGGTGCCATAAGTGCAAGCACCCTTAGCCATAAAGCTTCCACCTTTAGAGGGACATAAGCTGGCCCTTCTTACCATAGCCCTACCACTTGCCACTTTTATGCAGGTGGTGGATGCCACCATTGCCAATGTTGCCGTTCCCACCATAGCTGGAAACTTAGGGGCATCCTATACCCAGGGCACCTGGATAATCACCTCTTATAGTGTAGCCAATGCCATAGTGCTTCCCTTAACAGGACGGCTTTCCCAGCGTTTCGGGGAAGTGCGGCTCTTTCTTTGGTCCACCGCCCTCTTCTCCATGGCTTCCTTTCTCTGCGGGCTTTCCACGGATCTGAGCTTTTTAGTGGTCAGCCGCATAATCCAGGGAGCTGCTGGAGGCCCTATGATGCCCCTGGCCCAGTCTCTACTTATGCAAAATTATCCCAAACAGCGGCAGATTATGGCCCTTGCCTTCTGGTCCACTACTGCCTCTGTGGCACCTGTCTGCGGTCCAATCTTGGGAGGCATAATTAGCGACAATTATCATTGGAGCTGGATCTTTTTAATTAACGTTCCCTTGGGAGCCATCGTAATCTTCATGACCAGAAGCCTCCTTTCTAACCGTGAGACCCCCCTATCGCGTCCCCGCTGGTCTGCCATAAGCTTTGCTTTTTTGGCCATTGGCATAGGGTCTCTGCAGATGCTCTTGGACAAGGGAAAGGAACTGGATTGGTTCAATTCTAATATCATCATAGCCCTTGCCGTCTTTTCCGTAGTAGGAATTACCTTTCTCATACTCTGGGAAAAGCATAACCCTTCTCCTTTGATCGATTTGGAACTCTTCCGCTCTCGTAATTTTACAGTAGGTGTCACTTTAATCAGCCTGGGCATGATGATCTACTTGGGGACCGTCGTCCTACTTCCCCTCCTCTTGCAGTCTTACTTTGGCTATACCGCCACCTGGGCTGGGATTGTCTCAGCCCCTGTGGGTATCCTACCGGTCCTCTTACCCCCACTTGTGGGCCGCTTTTCAGCTGGAAAGGACCTACGCTATATCATAACTCTAAGCTTTTTGATTTTTGCCGGCTGTATGTATCTGCGTACCTTTTTTGCCCCCAATGCCAACTTATATTTCATCTTAGTCCCACAGACACTCCAGGGTGCTGCCTTAGCCTTATTTTTTGTGCCCATTATCACCCTTACTTTCATAGGCCTAGAACCCTCCAAATTAGCCAGCGGCTCAGGGGTCTTTAATTGTATTCGCACCCTTTTTGCGGGCATTGGGGCCTCTCTTGTGACCACCTTGTGGGAGAGAAGGGAGGCCTTCCATCACAATCGCCTGGTGTCTTCTATAGACGGCATGAATCCCAATTATTTAGCCGCCATGGAAGTGATGCAGACCTCTGGGCTGGATGAAACTACTGCTCTGGCCAATATTGCAAGACAAATAAGTTCCCAGGGATTTATTATGTCGGCAGCCGAGATCTACCAACTCTGCGTGTACGCTTTCTTTGGTATGATATTACTCACCTGGTTTGCCAAACCCCCGAAAAGATAGCTAAAGCAAAGCTAAATAAATACATTTGAAAGATTAGGCTGTGGGCTTTTTAGCTTAGCTGCACTAGATAAGCTTTTGTCCTTTAGTCCAAATCCCAGCTAAATCTTGTTTGCCATTTTTTAGCTGTGCTAAGTATTTTTTTTATCACAAGATTTTTTAATTAAGAGATCTGGCTCTTATTAGGCAAAAGAAGAGCTTGGGGTAATGCTAGGACCTAAGGGAAAAACCCCCAAATTTTCTAAAAAAGCCTAGGGCTAATTGTAAACATGCACGCTCTGAGCAGCAGTTGGCAGATAATTTACCCCCAGCCAGGTCACCATGAGAAATAAAAAGGCCACAGGAAGGACACATAGGGTAAAAGTCCCTTTAAAGCCCAGTCTCCTTAAGTGTACGTAAAGAATAAATGCCAGTAAGGTCACAAAAGCCCAGGTCTCCTTGGGATCCCAGGACCAATAGTGGCCCCAGGCGTCCTTGGCCCAGAGGGCACCTAAGATGAGACCCAGCATTAAAAATCCCAGGCCTATGGAGGTCAGATTATCCACAAGCTTATAGAGGGAAAGGCTCTCTTTTTTGCCCTTAACTATTATTATTACACTTCCCACAGCAGAGGCTGCCAGGATGGCGTAGGAGAGTATGTACAAGGTGACATGGGGGATGAAATAGGGGCTAACAAGGGCAGGCATGAGAGCCTTGGAGTGGATCTCTGGCCTTAGGATATTAATGGCTGCAAAAACAGAGGCAACCAATGCTGCAAAGGAAAGGAGCCATTTATAAGCCCAGCGTCTGTAGGCAAGAAAGCCCCCCAAGGAAAGAAATAGGCTATAAAATAGCCTGGTTTCCCCCATGGTGCGCATAGGGGGCCTCGAAAGGCTTATCCAAAGACCTACGATAAAGACCAGGGTCAAAAGGGCACCCCCAAGGACCAAGGCTCCGGCAAGCTTTTCTTTTTTATAGACCAGTATGCCGCCAGCTAAAAAAAGGACGATAGAAAGCGGGCCTAAGATATTGTAAAAGGTCCAGCTCATTTTCTATTGCCTTTTAAAACCAGGGTAAAAGCCCCAAGGGCCCAGAGAATAAATCCCAGATAGGCTAGGTATAAAAAGGGATCCTTTACCAAAAGAAAGCTACTCCAGGGGGAAAGATTACCTAGAGAATTTTCATAGCCGTGCTGATAAATAAGCCATTGGCCTATCTTTAAGGGTTTATTTACTAGCACCTCACCTTCTTGCTCTTGCCCCTCTTGTGTAAAGACTTTTATCCTGGAGGCAAAACTCTTAGGATCGGGCCTAGTCATGACAAGGTACTTGGATTGGGAAAGCTCTAAAACTTGGGGGGCTATCATAGGATTACCATAAGAGATCCAGCCCTCGCTTAGATTAGCTCTACCCTTTCCAATTTCCTCTACTTCTACCCGCACGGCTTGGGTGGAAGCCGCCATGATGGCCCTGGCAAACTCGCCTTTCCCAACTGGCACGGCCCGCAGCAAAAATTCCAATACAGTAATCTTGTAGCCCAAAAGGGTGCCGTACTCATTAATAGTCCCATTTAAGGGCATTAGTTCCGGCTTATTCTCTGGGAGCATGACCCCATGATTATCAATTAAAGCAAGTTGACCAGGATATTCCTCCATGGAAAAATCGTCCAATCTTATGGCTATGGGAAGGGAAATGAGCTCTCCAGCTTTGCCCATACTGCGCCATTCCACCTGCCCTTCGCCCACTCGCATAATATGTCTTTGTCTGTCAGGGGCCCCTAAGCCTGCTGCCATAAGGACTAAAAAAATGCCCAAGTGGATGAGGATAAAGCTAAATGAGCCCCGTTTCCCAAGCTTAAGGGAAATAGCAACAGCTAAGCTTAAAAGGACAAAAAGGTAGAAAGTTACAAAGGGCCAAGAGGATGTGAGGGAAAAAAAACCCAAACGCGAAACTATCCCTTTTAAAGTATCGTTTTCCAATTCCAGGCCCTGGGGCACAATTCCCATAATGAGCCCGTAGATAAGGAAAATAACCACCAGGACCACAGCCAGGTGCCCGCCACCTAAAAAGCGAAAGATTATGGAACCTTTAAAGAATGCCGCTATTGTGCCAATTAAGACTATGGCTAGGGCTAGGTAATAATTTATTGGGGCGGAAAAGGCGCTAATATCTAAGGGACCAAAGATAAAGATTGCAGCAAAAGAACCCAAAAGGGCGCCCGTTACTACCAAAACTGCCGGAAGAAAGCCGGGCAAAATTTTCTTTTCGGTCTCCACTATCTTATCCTAAAGATGCCAATGGCGGGGAAAACAACCGATACCTTAAATTAGTAGGGAAAATAACTTAATGAAAAGGAACTTGATGCTAAAAGAGGCGCCGGAGCGCCTCTTTTAGCCAAGAGAAAAAAATTTACCTCTTAGATACGCCCATTTTCCTTGGCCACTTGGAGCCATTGGGGGACAATGGTCTCTACAAACTGAGCTTTCTGGGACTCCAAAAGGGGCATATCCAGATTCACATATTGCTGGGCATTGGCCTTGGTGCTTAGATCGGGCATAGGCACCTCACCAGTTACCCCATGGGCAAATAGGACATCTTTTATTAAAAGTTGTGCCTGCAAGGCCTTATCTATACCGTGGGAAAGGACCCTGGCAGACTCTAAGGGGGCATGGAAACTAGCGCCGTGGGAAGCTACTATATAGTCCCAGCGCCACTGGGCGGCCCTAATAAGCTTTCTGGTTTCCAATAGCTCCTCGTCGGTAGCACCGGCATCCATGGCGGCTTTTACCAGCACGTGGGCGCGCACAAGTTCTGGCTCTAGGCGGTCCCTTAGCTCTATGACCTTGTCCTGGCGCTCGTAGACGTAAGCTATTAGCTCGCTTTCAGTATCCCTATGGCAGATGGCACAGGTGGAAGAGACATTGGCTAAGGGGCTCATAACTTGGTGATTGGAGTACTTAATCCCTCCTTCAGATATATAGGGCATATGGCAGTCGGCGCAGGAGAGATTTTTTTGGCCATGGGGTCCCATGAGGAAGATCTCGTAGTCAGGATGCTGGGCCTTTATTATGGGGGTCTTGCTTATAGCGTGGACATAGTCGAAGTACTCCAGCTCGTCGTAATATTCCTCCATTTGCTCCACTGTCATACCCTTATCCCAGGGCAGGGTCAGATATTTGCCGTCTCCTTTAAAATAGTACTCCACATGGCACTGGGCACAGACCAAAGACCTTAGCTCCTGCTCCCCTGCCTGGGTTACGTCTTTGCCTTGCCTCTGGAAGGCTTCTATCAGTCCTGGCCTGGTAATGGTGAGCTCCATATCGGCTGGGTTATGGCAGTCGGCACAGCCCAAAGGATTAACTATCTCCGTCCCATTGGCGCTCCAGGGTTCTTTGTAGAACTCGGCTATCCCTATTTCCTGCATCCTTCTGGGGACATCGGGGCTTTTGCAGGTCCAGCAGGTGGAGGGTTGAAGGTCCTTGGCATCTCCTATCCCCGGAGCTCCTACCCTCAAGGAATTATAGACGTCCTCCAGTGTGTACCAATGGCCTCTGGGGGCCTTATAGGAACGAGAAAAGGCGTAGCCCGCCCAGAGCACCACCATATTCGGACGGCTCTCTAGGATATCTTCTGGTTTATTGCCAAGATGCTTGGAAGAAAAATTCATCTCGGCTGTCTTGCTCCAAGTGCGGTATTCCCTAGGGAAATTTAAACCCCAGACTGCGCTTTTGGGCTCTATGCCCACTATGTCCACCTTCTTATTATTGAAGATGCTACTCACTTCGGCCCTTTTGGTGGTGATAATGGCACCTATGAGGCCCAAGATCAAAACGCCCACCAGGGCCCCGCAGAAGAGAGCTATACCTATCGCCCAAGGCGTAATGGAAGATTTTTTCTGTGTATTCATAGTGGCACCAGTTTAGATTAAAGCATATTCTTCAGCCAATCAGGCACAGGAGAATCCGGGTAGGGCACAGTGAATCCGCTAATAGAACTAAGTGAGTCTATCTGAGTATGCGGCACATCCCGATGGCAGTCCCAACAGAGCTTATCTCTTCCTGAAAGGGATTCTTGAACCTCGAATTGCATCATCGTAAATTCGGTCACCAGGGGCTCATGACAGCGGAGACAGTTCTCTACGATAACCTGGTCAGAGCTCCTTCTCGCCCTAATAACCTGGGGCTGCATGTTCAGGGTAAAGATAGCAGCATGATAGAGGCCATCGGCTGCTTTGAAATAGTATTTGTTTATGAGGCTGTCTTGGGGCAAATGGCAATCATTGCAAGTTGTCCAGATGAAATGGGAGCTATTCTGCCAGGACTTGTAATAGGAACCCATGATATGGCAATTGACGCAGGCGGCAGGTTCGTCGGACATATAGGAAAAGACACGAGAAATGTAAAGAACGTATATCAAAGTGCCAGCTAAAAGCCCGCTTACAAAAAAGCAGAGCCACTTCCACTTAAAACTGCTATACATCTCTTTGAAGCCGCCCATAGCTAAGGACCTATTATGTTAGAAGTTAGTTTAAAAATTGACTAACAAAAGTCTCTTGAATCATCCTAGCAAAAATGAAGAGGCAAAATCTTGAATTAGATCAAGTTTTTTATATTTTGACAAAACAAGTGAGCAGTTTGTTAACGGTAAATTAGGTAAAAAATAATATTAAAAAAAGAAAAGATAATATTTTAGCTAAATTGAAAAACTTAGATTTAAAATTTAAAAGATAACAAAAAAAATAGCAATTTTAAAAAAAGGGTCTTCCCCAGGGCCTTTGGGCAGGTAAAGGCTACAGGGGAAAACCCTTAGTTGGAGTGAGCAAGCTTAATAGGTAAAAGGAAGGTATTTAGTTTAGGTCCTTCATGGTACCCTGAACTAGGGAATTTAAGATTTCCCTATTTAAAATGACGATATAAGGTTTCTCTTCCATGATAGCCTTTTTAGTCTTGAGGAAGGTAAGCGCCCTTGAGACTGTTTCAGGAGAAGTGCCAATAAAAGAGGCAAGTTGGCCTTTGGAAAAATTGAGCTTCATGCGACCTGAGACTTCTTCATGGTTCAAAATGAAGGAAGCAAGGCGGGCAGGGGCCTCCTTTATGGTACGAGACTCGAAAAGATGGGCGAAATCGGCAAGCTTTAAGGCAAATATCCGTAAAAAGTTATTGGAAAGCCTGATATTGTCTAAAACCAGCCTTCTAATTTTATCCCCGGAAAAGTAATAGGCAGCAGATTTATCCAAAGATTGGGCGGTGGATGGATAGCCGTGTTCCAAAAAGACACCTGCCTCTCCAAAGGAATCACCTGGTAGTAAGACCCGTAAAAGTTGCTCTTTAGAACCATTACCGCTAACAAATATTCTAACCTTGCCTTCTATCAAGATGTATAAGCCGCCTCCTGTATCTCCGCGGTTAAAGATCACCTGTCCCGGTTGATAACGTTTGAGAACAGCAATTTGCATGAAACTTTCTATATCTTGAGGTTCGAGGTCTTGAAAAAGATTCGTAGAATTAACAATCGGGCTGAAATCATCTTGAGTCATTATCTCCTCCTAGATGGTCCAAAATCTTAAAACAGGAAAGCAATAAGGCCAAAGAAATAATAGCACATTAATCTGTAAAATAACACAAGTAAATAAGATCCATTGTTTTTATTAGAAATTCAATTAAAAATGGCGTAATTAAAAGGAAATCACAGCGGCATCTTTGGCAATAAAACTTAACGAAGATGGCTAAAATAAATAAAAGTATTAGAGGCATTTGAGCAAAAAAGAAAATAGGGACAAAATTCTAAGTAAAATACTAAGAGAGATAATAATGATACTTAAATTACCTGTATTATAAGGTTAAGGATGAAAACCTTTAAAAATAAACAACTAGCATAGTCTAAAGAAAGAAAAAATGAAAGCTCTTTTTTTTAGCTAGAAAATGAAGAAAATGCCTCTATCATTGAACCAAAAAGAGAATTATTAAGAAAAAAGCCATATTTTATAAAATTTTACTTCAGGAGCAAAAAAGGAAGAAATATGAGGAGCTTATCAGAAAAATAGGGAGAGAGAAATAAAAAAATAAAAAAAAGTGAGAGAAATCAAAAAATAGGAGAAAATAACCCATAGAGGCTAAGCTAGAGTTAAAAATACTTTTTAAATATGTTACTTTTTAATTAATACGGCTATAACAAACTAAAAAAAGATTAAAAAGATATATATTTTAACAAATTCAGCATGCCACTAAAATAATTTACCCAAGGCTTGTTGTGGCAAAAATGACTCAAAAAAATTGGGAATAATATTTTCAAAAAAGACTAAAATTTTATTTAAGAGAACTTAGGATAAGGGCCCCCAAAAAAAATTCTAACTACAATGCTCTAAAGGAAAATATAAAAATAGAAAATCGGGATCTTTTTTGGTAAATAAGCTAAGGCTCTAGTATAAGAGTTAGGATATTTTAGAAGCACTAATTTCCAGAAATTTTACTTAAATTTTTGATAGAGCTATTTCGTAAAAACATATGAGCGCTATTGTAATATTGAGCTTAAAGCTGCAAAAGGGGCAATGACTGCACCAAAAGAGATAAAGAAGCATCAATGCACTTCCATTAATGAAAGTAAACTTTAGAGTGCTTATACTATTGTGCTAAAAAGGTCCAAAAATTTTAAGGGCAGCAGCATTGCCACCACGCACAAGTATCGCAGGAAAGTTTTAAAGTTAATATGAAACTGGTCCGTATATTAAGCAAAGTTAGAGCCAATAGGCATAGTTATAGCTTATAAGCAAAATGTTTTCTAAGAGCTTTTAATTTTTGCTATATATTTACTTGTACCTTGACCTTTTGTTAGTTTAGACATTTAAAAAAAATGCCATTTTAGGTCATTTAAGGCATTTTATAGTAGCCACTATGTGCTGGATACTGAAAAAAATTGTAAGTTTATTGGATCGGTATCACCTTCTAGGTGCACCGAACAATCTTTACTTGGGTTATTAGATACTGTGCAACTCACAGTGATTGGGTCATAAGTTGTTTCAGGTGATTCTTTACACACCGGACCACCACGAGGTTGATTTAATACTAGAGTAGAATTATCATCTACATCGATTTGGGCTTCACTGGTACAAGTGTCAACCGGTTGCCCTGATTCACTTTTCTCAATTATGCTAATATTTATAAAGTTATTTTCCAAGCAAAATCGAAAGTTAACAGGAACAATTTTGTCACCGTCAACAAAAGTTACAAATTCGTTTTCGTCAGACGATTGGTAACAACCATTCCAATTATTACTAAGTGGAACTGCAGTAATCGAAGAACTATCAACAACTTCACCAGATGAACTACTACGAGTTGGTGCTTGCATTGTAAAAAACCAGGCAAGAGCACCACCAATTATAACTAGGGGTATAAGTATAAATAAAAAGAGCTTAGCCTTGCTTTTTTTCTGTGGACTTAAGCTTGCAGGCTGATGGAGATGAATTGATGCAGCAGAAATAGGCTGCTCTACCGCGGCGTTTTGTTCTATAGACGGTGGGGCATGAACCACTTGGATGCCTTGTGGCATAGACTTATCAGTTGTCACCACATTGGGGTCAGTAGGGCGGCCCTGCCAATAGGAGTCCGGGACCTCTGAACCGGGTTGGGAGCTAGGCGGAGTTGTTTCTCCAGCTGGCGGAATTGAGGTCCCAACAGTTGGGGCAAGCCCTGCTTCATCTTCAGTTAAGATGGCATCTTGAAAGTCCTTGCAATTTTGGAACCTAGCTTCTGGAAAAACTGACAAGGCTTTATCTATTGCGCTTAAAAAGCTGTGTCCGTAGATTGTAACGTAAGTTGGGTTATCAACTAGTTTTTCCATATTATCATGGCGCACTCTGGCAGGGGCCTCAGGTGGGAGGTTATGGGTGATGGCCTGATAGATGCATGCTGCCAAGCTATATATATCCAAAGCCGGCGTATAGGTTCCCTGGCTATCATACTGCTCAAAGGGCGCAAAATGAGGAGTCAAAACCTTTGTGATTGTTCGGCTCTTATGTCCCAGAGCCATACGAGCAGCTCCAAAATCAATTAAAATTGGATCTCCGTCGTCCTGGATATAGATATTTTCTGGTTTTATGTCTCTGTGGAGGATTCCTTTCTCATGGATGAAGTGCAAGCCTTCCAACAATGGTACAAGGATATCCAATAGTTCGTCTTTCGTTGGGTGTTGGTGGTTTTTTATCCACTCATGAAAGGTACAGCCATGGAGAAAAGGCATCACAAAATATGCTGTACCATTGGATTTGAACACATCTGTGACCTTAACCACGTTGATGTGGGAAAGGCTATGGAGAAGTTTAGCTTCCTCGAAAAAACTATTTAAACCCCATGTGAAGTTATCATCCTCGGGGCCTGTTCGGGGCTCAACTTCGGTTTTTCCTGTCCGCACTGCGGAATCTGTTGGAAAAAATTCCTTTATGACATGTTCTGAGTCTAAAATTATGTGTTTAGCTAAATAAGTAATCCCAAAGGCTCCAGATCCAATGACATCAAGGATTTTATATCCATGAATCTCAAAACCTATGGGAAGAGAATCGCTACGTATTTTTTTAGCCATAACTAAAAGTTACCTCAACTAAAACGACAATAGAATTTAAATACTCAATTATAGAAAAAAATCTTTATCCAACAATCAGCTCCAAGAAAAAGCGGGTCCACAAAGGGGAACAAATCTAAACTTGGTATCAGCTACCTGAATAATGTCACCGTCTTTTAAAGAGGTTAAGCTAAGTATCGTGCTCCCGTTTAAAAGAGGTAAATTTTTATGACTATCAGATCTAGAATCGATGAAACACTCATTTCTTGTTTGGTCAAATATTATAACGGCATGGTTACGCTTGGAAACTTTAGTGTCACTTTGGGGACCAAAGTCCAAAGAGACCTCCATGTCCCTGTCCCTTCCTATAAAATTTTGACCTTTAACTAGACGAAAATCCCTGCCCTTACCTATGCCCTCCACAATGACAAGCCAAGCCACCACAGGCAGGGGCACAAGTTGATCTTTAGCGCTTTCTGGCTGTTCCCTTTCAAAGATGACAATGGTTCCTGTGGGAGAGGGTTGCCCTAGTTGAGTGGCAGGAGCTGCCACATCGGCCTTGTACCTGGGATCGGGCATAATTATGGTGTCGGTCACTTGTTCATCTTCAAAATCCGCCTTTGGTAGCTGAATCCTAGTCCTGGGTCCCAATTGGGTTATAGGGGCATTTAGCTCACTAAGATTAGCTTGAGGGGCGCCTTGCGCTGCACTACGCTCAGCAGTTAAATTTATAGCGCTCTTGGACTTATTGCGCTTTTCTTGCTCCAATTTGCAATGGGGGCATGAGTCGTATTTCTTGGGATTATATCTATGCCCATTAGGGCAAATAAAAAAATTCATATTAGCTAGCCTCAAAGACTATTTTTCAATAGTTAATAAATTAAATAGATAAATCACTCAAAAATATAAAACTCTTTGTATTAAGCATTAATTATATTCATATATAAATTATTTAGCAAAATTAAAGAAAATTTATCTAAGGCTCAGACTGGCAAGTTTAACTCTAGTTGAAAATAAAGCTTAAGACCATGAAGGGGGGTTATTATTTGTAGACTCAGCCAATTCATTGTAACAAATATCATGCCCTATAGCCTAAAGAAGAAAGCTCGTATTAGGTAAGATTTCAAAATAAATATCGGCTATTTTAGAGGCCTTAAAAAAATTTATTTTTTAAACGAAAAATACTTTACCATGACCTTAGGTGACTTAAGTAAATTGTTAGAATCCTATGGGATAGGGGGAAATTTAACCCTCATTCAATTTGAAGGCTCAAGATAGAATAACACTATAAAATGTTTAAATTACAAAAGAGAATACTTCATAAAGATTAGATATCTTATCACATACAAAGCCTTTAAACAACAAATATCTAGTTAGATAAACACCTTAAACTTAAGGCCGCTTGTGCGGAAATGACGAGAAGAGATAAAAATATAATTACCTTCATTTAACTATTTTAAAAGTTATTATAATTAAAATATTTAAAATAGTTGTTTTCATATATTTATAGAGCTAATTATATATAAAATAGTAAATTTCATCCGAACCTCAGAGAAAAGCATAAAAACTGGGAAAAAACTCTTCTTGAGACGAGTAATTGTGGGCTATCCTCATCTTCTGAAAAAAAAAAGAAGATGCTATAAACATTTTTAACAAAAGGGCCAGTTTTTAGTTAAAAGCTCTCTAAATCCCCTGGTACTAGTTTTCAAACTAGATCACTTTGAAACCAATCTACTTATAAAATTATTTAAGCAATACTTGGCACAGCTCTCAATACCAATTTCCTCTTTAGCTGTAATGAGGTGCATCAAAAACACTAAAATAGCGCTCATCACCAGGGCTAAAAAGGTGGTATTAAAGGCTAGGGCAAGTTCTATACTTATGGAAAGAAAAAAATCCGGATCGGATGTGCTTTTGCTTCCAGCAGTTGATAGTGAGTTAGAGATACCAAGGACAGTACCTATAAAGCCTATTGTAGGTAAGAGCCAAGTAATATAACGTATGCTTGAGTATTCGATATCCAGGCGATATTGCATGAGTTCCAACTGGGAATTTAGCATCTGGTGGGTATCTGAGACGGAATAATTGCTGGCCTGGTACCTTAAAGTTAACAGATTAATAAGTTGAGCCACCTTGTCCTTTTTATTGTAAACTTTACTCCTTAATTCGATGATGTCATCGGCATCGTATATCATGTTTGGGTCAGTGGAAAGATAGTCGGAGTTAAGGCCGGTATTAAGTTCCCTTAACAGCACCATGCGATAGATAAGTTCGCCCAATCCTACAAAAAAAATAACCCACATGAGATTCTGGACTGTAAAGGGATAATGGTTGTCTCTGTCGAAAATGACAGCTCCAAGCTTGGAGCCCTGAGGGATAAGGAAACTTAACATTACAAATGCCAAAGCAGCTATAAGTACTATTAGTAAAATTTTGGCATGTGTGGATAGTTTCATAAAGATCCGGCGTATATTGATGAGTTCAATAAATACTAATTACCATTGTACAAGCATAATGTTGTTTTTCTTGGCTAGGTCGACATAATCCTTGAGGTCTTTTAAATTGTCGCGGGTGAAGGCTATTACAGAGTAGTTATCGAACTCTAGTCCATGGTCGCCATTTTTGATAATCTCTTGTATGTGCCTGTCTGCTCCCAAAACAATATTAAAGGGAGAGCTATTTTGAGCCATGCCCAGAAGGGATTCCTCGTAGATAAGCTCCCAGAATCCATCGCTGGAAGCCACCAAAAGGTCTCCTGGAAAAAACTCAGAAATTCCCGTCAAGTCCGCCATGTTTTTCTCATCTCCCCCTCCCAATGCCTGTAACAATCTGTTTCTATCCGGGTGTCCCCTTATGTCTTCAGGGCCTATCACACCGGCGTCCACCAGCATCTGAGGAACGCTCTGGTCCTTAGTTTGGGAGATGATTTTATTATTTCTTATAAGATATAATCTAACATCACCAATAAAACCCCATATTAACCTATAATCCTTTATAATTGCCACTAATAATGTGGATCTCATTTCATTGACAGAGGGATCTTTCATTTGTGCTGCCAAGATATCGTTATTGGCGTTTATGAACATCTTCTCCAGCCATTCGTTTTTATGGCCATCGAAGCCTTCCTCATGACTCACCTTGATGGCACCCATGACGGCAAGGCGGGCCGCTATTCTCCCGCCGATGTGCCCTCCCAGGCCATCAGCTACTGCCATAACCAGACTTCCGTCCCTGGCTATGGCCAGACCCCAGCTATCCTGGTTCTCTTCCCTACCCCCTTTATCCGTAAGGGCAATGCCCAGGCAATCCAAGCCAAAAGTAAAAAACGCCCCACACCTCTGCTTGGTATCTTCGTTATCAAAGGAGAATACACTTGTCATTTTTTGTACCACCATCTGTTCCATTATTCCTTTTCAAAATTGTAAGCTTTCCCTCATCTGAGATGTTTATGGAAGGAGCCCTATAGGGAGTATCTGGCGTTTGTACACCAGGTATTGTGAAATTTTGCACTCCTTTTGAAGTAATTATATAACCTGTAACAAAGGTTAAGTCTTTGTAGTTTGGGCCATATTTACATACATAGATATCATAATCACCAGGTTCAGCTTCTTTAGTGGAAAAAATTTCCGTTCCTCCATAATCTTTATTACTTGTGTTGGCATCTACTGAAAGCTCAGCGCTTTCATCACTATAAGTTTTATTTTGGAAAGAGTAAACATTTCTTTTGGGAGTTGTGACATAAAGGTCTATATCCGCCAATGTGTTCCAGGAAATGACCACCATGAGAAAGGTACGAGCTGGCTCAGCTTCTGATTTCGCCGCAGGCGGGTTCTCTTGGGGGGTACTATTGGTTTTGTGGAGGCTAGGTAGCGCAATGAGGGCCAAAAGCATAAATACACCCATGGCGGAAGCAAAGATATCCAATGCCGCGATGGAAAAGATATTTATTTCCCTAGATCTCCTTTTCATGGAATTTTTAAATAGCCATTAATTTGTAAGTATAAACAGGGTTAGCCAGATAAAATGACTGCCCAATGGTTACAAACTCTTCTTTAATGCGCTCTTTACTTCCTCCTATATATGTCCCATTGGTGGATCCTAAATCTTTTAGTAAAAGTCTTCTGTCGGGCAACACGCTCAAAGAGCAGTGGGAGCCGGATATTATCTTATCGCGAATAACCAAAGAATTCTTTTCTAAATAGCCGATGGTAATAGTTGAATTAACTGCTACCCCTATACTACGGGCATTTAAAAATTGGGGTTCCACCGCCACTACAAAAGTGGAGCTACCCCTAGAAGCAACTTCCGGACCAATGCGGTACTCGGCAAAGCCAGGCTGCTTTCCCAGGCGCAGGATGTCGCCGGCATTCAAAAATTGAGGGGCCAAAAGGCGTAGGTTATTGATAAAAGTGCCATTGGTGGACCCCAAGTCCTCCACCAGGACCCTGCCATTAATATTGGTGACCCTCATATGGGCCCTAGAGATAAAGGGAGCCATCAAGACCACTTGAGAATTTAGCTTGGAAGATCCTATTGTGAGCTCTTGGCCAGGAAAGAGGGTTAAGGGGGTGAAACTGTTGGAACTTAATGTAACAGGCTCACCTGTGGAGGATTTTAGCTTCACAAGGGACCCAGACGACATCATGAGATGGAACTCGGCTACTCCAGGGACAGCCCCAAGGCGGAGAACGTCTCCTGGATTTAAGGTGACCTCTTTTTGGATCCTATTATTATTGATAAAGGTACCATTGGTGGACCCTAAATCTTCAATTAAGATTCTACCATTTAAGTTTGTGATCTTAAGGTGTTTTTTGGAGATAAAATCCGCTTCCAGCCTTACGTCCGCAGGAGGCTTCATGGAACCCACTATAAGTTTATCGCCTTCAGCTGCAAATATATCCCCCAGGTCCGTGGAATGCAGTATGGCATAGTTACCTTCCCTCTGTTCAGGGGCCTTTTCCTGCCCATCTGGAAGACGTGTGGTATCTTCCTTCTCTTCTATCAGCTCATCTCTGTAGACGACCCCGGTGATAGGATCATAGCGCATCCAGCGGTCATCAGGTGCCAATTTCCAGGTAATATCGCCCTCTTTTAAGGTTTTGCCTGGTTTTTTGCCTATCAAGGTACTTAAGATCTTCTGACCCACAACTGTCTCTGTGGCTTTGATATGCTGGCCTGTCTTAAGCATCTTTCTAAGGCGCAAGAGGTAGATTACTAAGATGATGATAGCAAGGGTTACTAAGATGACTCCCACATAGAGAACCCGCAAAAAACTAGATCCCCCCTCTTCCTCTACTTTACTAGTATCCTCGCCATTACTGGTGTTTTCCTGGGGGCTAGACTGACAGTGGTCATCTGCCTTATTGCAGGGAATATTTTTGTTATCCAACTGGGCCAAAAGAACCCCTGTTGTTAGGGCAAGATTAGCATCTTGGGCTACTGCCCCCCTAGCAATAGTTCCTACAACCTCGCCGCAGTGGTTTATTAAGGGGCCTCCGCTCATACCCTCACTGGTAGCTGTCGTGTGCTCCCACATGCCCACCTCGCCTTCTTTGGTAGCCTTGATGAGGTTTCCGGCATTGATAGTTGGGCCTGCCTGCCAATTATCTCTCTGGGGATAGCCAATGGCCGAAACTTCCAAAGGAGGGCTAATATATTGTGCTTTAGCCAGGGTAAGGGGCGTCAAGTGCCCAATACTTTCTGTCTTTAAAAGTGCAAGGTCTTGTAGGTCATTTTTCCAGTCCAGCCTAGCCCGGTAGACCTCCAATTGTGGGATAAAATTTGCCACTATAAATATTTCTTGGCGCTCTTCTTTTAATTTTACCACGTGGGCACAGGTTACCCACCAGCCGTCGGAGACAAGGTAGGTAGAACCCATAAGGGAACCCTGGTACTTTATATCTTCATAGTTAAAGTAGATCCCCCCGGACCCGTCAAGGCTCCAGCCCTTTTGGGAAAGCTCTAATGTTACCTCCTCGGGGAGTAAATTAGCCTGGCTTATTAAGATTGCCCTAGCAAAGATAAGCCTTTTAACTGAAAGGGATGCCAGAGCCTCTGGGGTATCACCTTGGGCCATAGCGAAAGAAGAGAAGAGGGCTAAAGCCGCTATGGCTAGTGCCAGTTTATTTAAAATATTTGCTTGTCTTTTAAGCAAAACTAACTTAATACCCCTAATTTATTTTTTAACCCATTTTGGCCTTTTATGACAATTGGACGGCTCTAATGAATGCGGGCGGCTTAAGGCTCCTTAGAAAGTGAAGCAAATGGTGCAATTTCCCCATTTAGGGAAGAAGTATCGATAATTTCCCTAGGCCCATTATTTTCAGATTTTACGAAAACAAGAGCCAGAACCAAAATGAAAAGAATAATAACCAGAAAGAGCAATATTGGCACAAGAGGGGACCTATTTTTAATTCTTCTTGTCCCTCCTTGGTGCTGGGTCAGGGTGGGAGGCTTAATTTCCTCTTCAATGCCATCTCCATTTTCAGCAAAATTAATCACAATTAATGTACTATTGTCTTGTTCATGATAATCTATATTAATTATTTCACTCAATGCTTCATTTATTATATATTCTGTATCGCCGTGAGAATTGGTAATTATGTCGGAAAGTACCCCATCTACGGAATCGTCTAAGATTTGGACCCCGTCTGAGGCTAGTAAAAGGTATTCCCCCGCTAAAAGCACCCCGTCTCTCTGGTCTATGAGCACGATCTCTTCTCCGGTCACGGCACTAGTTAGCATATGGCGCTCCCTATGCACTTTAACCTCTGCGGGGCTCAAATAGCCCTCGGCCGCCAAGCGCTTTAAATATTCATAGCGGGAATGATTGGAATTCAGGCGAAAAAGACCGCCTCCCCGATAAGTATAGAGGGGGCTATCGCCTACGCTCAAAAAACTATAGCGACCGGTTTGTTCATGGATAAGGAGGGCTATGACAGTGGAACCCATACCATGTAATTCATTGTCTTTGGCTATTTTTTCTTTAAAAAGCTCGTTTGCCGTCATGAGGGCCAGATAGAGCTCGGATGCGGGGTCCTCTATCCTCTTTTTATGGCTAAAATAGCTACTAAATGCCTCACAGATGGTTTCACTAGCTATTCTACCCCCCACTTGACCTCCCATACCGTCTGCCAGGACGCAAAAGAAATATCCATCAGGCAGGAGTTGATTTAGGATCGTGTCCTCCTGATAAGGGCGCTTTCCCTGGATAGAGCCGTCGCAATATGAAAGGTGCATAATAATACCTAAATTAACATAAGCTTTAAACTAATGAATTCTTTATAATAAATAGATATATTATATATATAATTAATGTTTTTTATACTTTTTTAGCTTGTCGTTTTTCCCTAAAAGAGACTGGGCTTATCTATTTCGCAAATAGCTAGTTAAAAAATGCTTTTTTTAGGAGATTTAGCTGTGAACTTCGGATGAGTAAGGTTTTTGATATTTTTTCTTTTAGCAAATTTTGTACGAAAAATCAATTATCCATTAAAGTTACGAGAAATTTTAACTCTAGACAATTTTTTATAGAAAAGAGTAGAGAAAAAAAATGCCTCAAAAAAACTTTCGGAGGCATTTTCTTTCTTTGACTAGTGGCGCGCCCGGAAGGACTCGAACCTTCAACCTTCAGCTTAGAAGGCTGTTGCTCTATCCATTGAGCTACGAGCGCAAAGCTTACATTTTGGTGATATCAAAAATTTCATGATTGGGCAGGAAGGCAAGCTCTCTAAAGAATGCCACCACCTCTTTGGAGTCTTTGTAACCTGTAATAAGACCATTTTCCGTTATGGTAATACCGTGCTTATCTCCCAATTTCCTTATATCATCTAGGGCCTCTGGGTACAAGTAGACATTTATCCTCTTCTCGGTTACCTCACCTACGGTGAGAAAGACCCCCTGGGAATCTTTGGGTTCCACCTGGAGGATGTAATGGCTCTCGTTTAATCTTTCCATGGTCACTGTGAGATCGCCATCGCGGGAGGTGGATTCTAGGGTGAAGGTATTGGGAAAAGAAGTGGGTTTGATGGTAAGGGTTGCCCCCTCACTGTCTCTCCACTTTCCTTTGAGAACAGGGATTATCCCAGCCCCAGGGTCTCTTTTCTGGAGCAGAGGATCAGGCATAGTTAAGACGCAGCCCGCCAAAAAAAAGAAGCCTACAAGACATGCGCTAAAGAAAAAGAGTCCTTTTTTAAGCATAAGCACCATAGGAAAAAATAATAGGATAAAAAAAGATTTAAAAGCCTTATTGGAGGCGCTAGATACCCAGCACCTCAGAAAAGTTGTATAGGCCCGGAGGCTTTCCAATTATCCACTGGCAAGCTCTCAAGGCCCCAGTGACAAAGGCATCACGGCTCTGGGCCCTGTGGACTATCTCTAATACCTCACCTGGACCTGCGTAGATGACCTGGTGGTCACCCACTATGTCACCGCCCCGCACAGCATGGATCCCTATCTCTTCGGAAGTTCTAGGACCTGGGACATTGGAGCGGCCCAATTTCTTTACATCTGAAGTTATACCTCTGGCGGCTTTAAGCTTTTCGTAGAGCATCAAAGCAGTGCCGCTGGGGGCATCCTTTTTCCTGTTATGATGCGCCTCCACTATCTCAATGTTATAGTCCTTACCTAAAAGAGTAGCCACTTCTGCGGCTATCTTATACATAAGATTCATGCCAAAACTCATGTTGGGGGCATAAAGGAGTGCAATCTTTTTCGCTGCTTCTTTTAACTTTTCTTCCACCTCTGTACCCAGTGCTGTCACCCCTATGACGGCTGCCAGGGATAGCTGTGCGGCCTTTAGGACGTGTTC
This sequence comes from Deltaproteobacteria bacterium, assembly GCA_031279515.1. Classification (GTDB taxonomy): domain Bacteria; phylum Desulfobacterota; class Desulfarculia; order Adiutricales; family Adiutricaceae; genus JAITII01. The sequence continues at coordinate 23,998 of JAITII010000060.1, read as the reverse complement.
TCCCACTCCCCTGGGGCTGGAAAAGTCTAAATACACCTGGGCGCCCTTGGCGCCTTGGGTGAAATCATCTGTGAGCACCACACCTAACGGAGCAACGCCAGCTAAGCTGCCTGCGTCATGCCCTAAAAAGGGGCAGTCTTTGTGTTCCACAGCTCCTGTTAGTTCAAGTGAAGGGCTTGAACTAATAAGCTGGATGAGCCTACGACCCATTTGGCCAGAGGCTCCGCACAGGACGATATTCACTTTTTCAGAAGCCTTCTGGGATGTCATCAGTAGCCAATCCTCCATTCTTTTACTAGCTCTTTTAGTTTTTCCTGCACAGGCTCTTTAGGCAAAGTCAAAGGAAGCCTAGTCTCAGCCTCCATCCTGCCGGCTAGAAAGAGCGCATGTTTTACACAGATGGGGTTGGTCTCCAGAAAAAGGGTGCGGCACATGGGCAGAAGCTGAAAAAAGAGCTCTTTGGCTTTCAAAAAGTTTCCGGCTATAAAGCTCTCATACAAGTCCACCAGGACGCGAGGCACCAAATTTGCCACTACAGAAATAACTCCGTCCCCGCCTACTGAAAGCAGAGGCAGAGTTAAGCCGTCGTCTCCTGAGGTCACCAGAAAATCCTCCCCGCACAGCTCCAGGGTCCTTATCATCTTGTTTAGATCCCCAGTTGCCTCCTTTACGCCCACTATCTCAGGGAGCTTGGAAAGCTTAGCTATAGTCTCGGGAAAGATCTCCACACCGCAACGACCGGGTATATTGTAGAGAATAGTAGGAAGGGGCGCCGCCTGGGCGATGGCCAAAAAGTGCTGGTATAAGCCATCCTGGGTGGGCTTATTATAATAGGGAGATACTAATAGTAAGCCGTCTGCCCCAGCCTTTTTGGCGTGGATAGACATCTCTATCGCCTCTCTCGTGGAGTTACTGCCTGTTCCAGCTAAGACCGGGCACTTGCCCTTGGCTTCATCTATGGATATCTCGATGACCCGGGCGTGCTCCTCGTGGGAAAGGGTTGGGGATTCCCCGGTTGTCCCACAAGCTAAGATAGCATGCACGCCCCCGTCAATGAGATAGTTGATGTGTCGCCTAAAAGCCTCCTCATCCACCAAGCCATTTTTAAAAGGCGTTACCATGGCTGGAATAACGCCATGGAAAAGTTTAGGCATAAACACCTCTCTTACAGCTTTTTGACAGCTTTTAAAATGTCCGGGCCAGTTGTACCGGAAAAAACATAACGTACAGGACCTTCCAGGAATACAGATGTGAGTTTGTCAATCTCCCCTTCGAAGCGCACAGTCAAATCCTCGCCGCCTTTTGTCTTGCACACGATACTGGGCCCCTTAGCTAAGCCATTGTACACGGAAAGCAGTGCAGCAGCCGTACAACCTGTGCCACAGGCAAGGGTCTCATGTTCGACACCCCTCTCGTAGGTGCGCACTTCAATGATATTGTCTGACACCACGTGCACAAAATCTACGTTGGTACCTGCTGGGTTAAAGTTGGGATGCCGTCTCACTGCCCTTCCCACCTTGTACACGTTTACTGCTTCTATATCATCTACCCAGGTGACAGCGTGGGCCACCCCAGTATTTATGCGGTAGTAGGTCCTGCTGAGCCCGTCAACTTCCACCATGCTCACGCCCTCGGGCCGGGAGATAAAAGGAAGTCTCACGCTCACATAACTATCTTTAACCTGCGCCTTTATATGTCCAGCCTGGGTCCTGAAGATCATATCGGATCTGGCTATATTCAAGGTGTAAGCCAAGTGGGCAGCGCATCTACTGGCGTTGCCGCACATATCAGCTTCAGAACCATCGGAGTTAAAAAAGCGCACTGCAAAATCTACCTCTTGAGGCCCTTCCATTATATAGACAACTCCATCGGCCCCTATTGCAAACTTGGGCCGTGACAGAAGTTTGGCGTACTTAGAGAAATCAACTTCCGCTACATTTCCATCCCAATTGTCAATGATGATAAAATCATTGCCGTGTCCACTATATTTATAAAAACTCAACTCTTCCATTGATTTACGTCCTTTATGCCTAAATGACCTTAAAATAAAAGATACGGATTTTACCCGTACCTTACGGCAGATTATACAGAGTTTCCATTAATTTTCAATAGAAAAGATATGCGTTTAAAAGATAGTTTCCTTTTTAAGCCGCCTGAGGGCCCAAAAAAGCCCTTAAAGTGCCAGAAAAAAACTATTGGCTTTAAATAGATTATGGAAAAATTATAATATAAAAACTTATAATACAAGTAAAATACATATTATTTTGTATATTTAAGTATAATTATTTTACAATAAATTATTTTTTTCCCCTTGTGCCAGGGCCTTGTAAAAAACCTCTGAGTTAGGTAGAAATTCATGAGCTTTTTCGCCTATTTAGGCTTTTTTCAATTTTATTTCATGAAATCCCACTATAGATTTCTAGCTGATTGGCAATAAAAAAATCTATATTAGAAACGCCTAAAAAAATTTTACCAGCATATTTCTTTTAAACGGCCTTTTTCCTCATTTTTTTAGCTGCCATTAAAGTCTTTTAGAAAAGCAAAAAAAGATAAGCTATACTTTTCTCTTACCTTAAAATAAGCCTCCATTGAAGATTATCTTAATAAAAATTAAAGGTGAGTCTTTTTTAAAAAAACCATAGCTTTTTAAATTATAAAAAAAATTAACCTTATTTAAGCTAAGCCCTAGAATAATTATTTATGGGCTTTAAAATATAGCCCACTAAATTTTTGATAGTACTCTAGGCTCTAAAAAATAGCGGGTAAAAATTTGAGGCAAAATATGAGCGCAAAGCCCCTTTGCCCTAGGGGCATATTTATGAACTAAAATAGACCAATTACATAACTTGCGGCCTTTAACTAGAAAGGGGCAAAAAAATCTTTTGCCCCTATTCTAGTTAAAAAAACTTTTCTTACCTCTAATTTAGAGTTTAGCTCCCAGGATGTCATCCTCAGGCGTTTCCAAGAGACTTTCCCCATTTATGAGGTCCTCGTATTGCTCTCTTTGCCTGATAAGCCTGGCAACCCCGCCATCCACAAGGACTTCTGCTGCCCTGGGCCTTGAATTATAGTTGGAGCTCATGGAAAAGCCGTAGGCACCGGCACCAAATATAGCCACCAGCTCCCCCTGCAATACCTCTGGTAAATCCCTGTCTTTGGCCAAAAAGTCCCCTGACTCGCAGATGGGTCCTACAACCGTTACCTTCTTGGTTGGAAGCACGCCCAGTTGGTTAGTTGGCACTATCTTATGATAAGAGCCGTACAAACTGGGGCGTATTAGATCGTTCATAGCTGCGTCCACCACCACAAAGTGCTTAGCTGGGGTAACCTTGTTATATATGACTCTGGTAACTAAGATGCAGCTGTTACCCACTACGGATCTCCCGGGCTCTAAGATCAAAGTGACGTTTTCAAGCTGTTTGGTGACCTTGGTTATCGCCTCAGCGTACTCGAAGGCCGTTGGGGGGACCTCGTTGGAATAGTTTATCCCTAAGCCTCCGCCAATATCCAGGTAACGGATATTTATCCCTTCTTCCCTTAAAGACCCCATAAGCTGGATGAGGATCTTAACTGTATCAGTAAAGGGTTCCGTGCTTGTGAGCTGGGAGCCAATGTGGCAATCCAAGCCAATAATCTTTAAGCTGGGGATCTTTTTAGCCTCGGCAAAGAGAAAAGGAGCCTCGGCTATGGGGATCCCAAACTTGGAATCTTTGAGCCCTGTTGCTATATAGGGATGCGTCAAGGGGTCAACATCAGGATTTACCCTAAAAGAAATGGGCGCAACTAATCGCTTATCCTCGGCAATTACACTTAAAAGATGCATCTCTTCAGAGGATTCCAGGTTGAACATAAAGATTCCCGCATCCAGGGCCTCTGCCATCTCCTGGGCGGTCTTTCCCACGCCGGAATACACTATTCTCCCACTGGGAATCCCTGCCTTTAAAGCCCTGTAGAGCTCCCCTCCTGAGACTATGTCCGCACCCATGCCAAAGGAGGCCACCTTCTGTAAAAGTGAGATGTTGGAAGCCGCTTTTACGGAATAGCATAAAAGATGCCGCACGTCACCAAAGGCCGCCTCCAGCTCCTTTAAATTCTTGCTGAAATTAGCCCCTGAGTATACGAAAAGGGGGGTACCGTACTCCTCGGCCAGTTTTTCCACAGGGATGTCCTCTACATGGAGGATCCCGGATTTATATTCAAAGTAATCCGTCATAATGCACCAAAAGTCTAAAATATTTTAAGCCAAGCCAACTCCAGAGTAAGCTAAAGCCTAAGGGAGCTCATTTTACAATATTTAGGCCTAGGATGGCAGCTTTAGGATTAAAGGCCCTTAAATAGTCTTTTATCTAAACTAAAGCCTTTGAATCAATTTTAGATTTTTGGGTTGTAAAAAGTGGGGCAAAACCAAATATGACTATTAATAGCCAAGATTACCCAGATTTGGTCTTTCTCCAGGATCAGGATCTGGCTCAGTAAAAATTGTAACAACAGGTGAAGAGAGGGACTCATTAGCCCTGGGGCTCGTATCCACACTGGTAACCATGTATCTTAGGGTAGCACCCTGAGGCGGGTCAAGGTCCAGGAACCTATTGGTCTCTATTAGTCCCCCAATGGCTTGGAAGGGGTCATCCGGGCCAGTGCTGCGGTAGAGGCGATAGCCTTTAAGGCCTGGTTCATCGGCCAAGCTCTCCCAATAGAGGAGCACGCCTTGGGGAGTGTTGGAGGCATCTATGAAGGCTATGGGCCTCAAAGCCAAAAGGTCTTCCATTTTAACTGTTATTTCCCTGGAGTATTGGCCCGGAACCAGGGAGCCGTCCCTATCAATCACCTTGCGGCCCCTGTAGACATAGGTATTTTCATAGGCCACGTCCAGGTCCATATATTCGTTTTCCGTCAAGACCAATGGGACAAAGGGGCCCTCGCCCACTCTTCTTTCCAGCTGGACTGTCTCACCAGAAAGTGGCGCCTTAAAGCTAATTAAGATAGAGAGATCGTCTGGGCGAGCAAATAAATTCTCCAATGGTCCTGGGGGAGCAAGGGCATAGACCGTTACAGTACTATAGGCCTCAGGATGGATGCCCCCCCGTACCGAGACCGGTGCCACCTGAAAACGGTAGGCCCTTCCCACCACGAGTTTCTTCCCCCAGTAATAGGGACCAGGGTTGATAGGGAGCCCCGGAGGGGCTGGCAGTAAGATGACCTCATCCACCTTCTGGTAAGTAGAAGGGCAGCCGCTACAGAAATCTTCTATGGGGTAGCTAGCCTCAAAGATGTCAAAATGATCCAATACTTTTAAGGGCCTCCCCGCCATATTCAGTTCCGGGGCCGTCCAAGACAAGATTAGATTACCCTCATAGTCCAAGTTTTCGCTCAGATTTTCCACAGGGGCCGGCAAGGTCACAATCTCCGGATAAGGGTGGGTCTTAAGCCCGCAGGAAGACAAAAGGACAGCTGTAAGGATAAGGGCCCCAAAGCTAATAAGTCCCTTAAAGGCGGCCTTTGCAATAGAACTTTCAGTAGTTGGTACGGATAAAGTCATGCTCTGTTGCCTTCTTGTCCTCTTCTATCGCCTTTTTAGCCTCCTCTAGCCTTTCGGAAACTCGTAAAGGAGCTGTAGCTCCTGGACTTGTGTCCCTGGATTTTATCAGACTTTCAGTATTGAGGCGGGTGAGTATTAGAGGGTCTGCCAGAGGGCAGAACCTCAATAGCTCCTCATGAGTAAGGTCCCTTAAACCCTTTTTTTCCTCCATAGCGTATTGCACCAGAGCTCCCACCTGGTGATGGGCCTTGCGAAAAGGAACGCCTTTTAATACCAAGCTATCGGCAATGTCGGTAGCTCCCACATAGGGGTCATCGGCAGCCTCGCGCATGCTTTCCAGATTGAACTTAATGCCTTTAACCATATTGACTGTAAGGTTCACGCACACCCCCAAGGTCTCCGCAGTATCAAAGAGGGGCTCCTTGTCCTCCTGGAGGTCCCTGTTATATGACAAGGGCAATCCTTTGACCATGGTTAAAACTGTTACTAAGTTCCCTATGACCCTGCCGCTCTTGCCCCGCACCAGCTCAGCCCCATCGGGGTTACGCTTGTGGGGCATCATGCTGCTGGTGGTGCAGAGGCTATCGGGAAAACTGATAAAGCCGAATTCAGAGCTACTCCAGAGCACAAGTTCCTGGGCTAACCTGGAAAGATTGACCGCCAGGATGGCACCCAGGGATAAGAACTCCAAGACCTTGTCCCTGGAAGAGACAGCATCTAAGCTGTTTTCAGCAAGACGGACAAAACCCAGCTCACTTGCCACCATCTCTGGAGCTATGGGTATGGAGGTACCTGCCAGGGCCCCTGCTCCCAAGGGCATGCTATCTAGGTTTTCCAAGTGAAACCCGAAGCGGATGAAATCCCGGGTAAAGATCTGATAGTAGGCCAATAAATGATGGGCTAAAAGGACCGGCTGGGCGCGCTGCATGTGAGTATAGCCAGGCATTGGGCTATTAGGCACCTCACTTGCCCTTAGAACTAGGGCGCTTCTAAGTTCTATGAGGCTACGCCTTAAAAAATGGCTCTTGGACCTTAGATATAAGAGCTCATCTAGGGCCACCTGGTCATTGCGGCTGCGAGCTGTGTGGAGCTTTTCCCCGGCTTCCCCCACCCTCTTTATAAGCTCGCTTTCTATGTTCATGTGGACGTCTTCTAAGGAGTCTTGCCACTTGAATGTCTGGGGCCTTTCCCCTAGGACCTCGCTAAACATGTCCAAGAGAGCCTTTTCCACATTTTTGTGCTCTTCCGGGCTAAGGATCCCTATCTTTGCCAGCATGGCACTGTGGGCTAGGCTTCCTAGGATATCCACGTAGGCCAGCTTCTGGTCAAAGCCCACAGATACTGAGGCCTCAGCCAGAAAGGGGTCCATCTCTTCTTTTAAGGGACCCGAAAGGTGCCGGGCCCCAGCTTCGGGAGCTGGGCTCTTAGGATCGTCCGCTTTTGGACCTTTTTTTTCCATAATCTTTAATCTCTGTCCAAAAATAAGGGGATGCGCAACCTTAAGCCATTTATCCTGATGAAACCACCGGCATCAGCCTGGTTGTACACCTCGTCCTTTTCAAAGGTGGCAAACTCCGGCGCATAGAGCGAATAAGGTGATCTGCGGCCAACTGTCCACATGCCGCCCTTGTAGAGCTTTATCCTCACCTCGCCAGTCACCTTCTCTTGGGTGCCGTCAATCAGGGTCTGGAGGGCCTCCCTTTCAGGGGAGAACCAGAAACCGTTGTACACCATGGAGGCATAGCGGGGAATCAAGGAATCTTTTAGACTAATTATCTCCCTATCCAAGGTTATGGACTCCATGTTCCTATGGGCAAAGAGAAGCACTGTGCCCCCAGGGGTCTCGTAGACGCCTCTGCTTTTCATTCCCACAAAGCGGCTCTCCACAATGTCCACCCTGCCTACTCCGTTGTGACCGGCTAAGGAATTTAGCTCCCTTAAAAGCTGTGCCGGAGTCATAGCCTTGCCATCAACTGATACAGCGTTTCCCTTTTCAAAACCTATAGTAAGGTAAAGGGGCACGTCAGGTGCCTTCTGGGGATCTACTGTAAGGAGAAACATGTCCTCTTTGGGCTCGTTCCAGGGGTCCTCTAAGATCCCGCCCTCAAAACTGATGTGCAAGAGGTTCCTGTCCGTGCTATAGGGTTTTTCCACAGTGACAGGCACGGGGATCCCATTGGCCTTGGCGTAGTCTATGAGCTCCGTGCGGGAAGTAAAGGTCCACTCCCGCCAGGGGGCTATAGTTAACAGATCCTTATCCAAGGCCATGGTGGTAAGCTCAAAGCGCACCTGGTCATTACCCTTGCCTGTGGCGCCATGGGCCACGGCAGTAGCGCCTTCCTGGCGGGCAATCTCCACCATGTGCTTGGCTATGACAGGACGAGCCAGGGAGGTACCCAATAGGTACTGGCCCTCGTAGATGGCATTGGCCCTGATGGCCGGAAATACATAGTCCCTAGTGAACTCTTCAGTAAGATCCCGGATAATGCATTTGGAGGCACCTGTCTTAAGGGCTTTTTCCTCCAGTCCATCCAACTCCTCGGCTTGACCCACGTCTGCGCAAAAGGCTATGACCTCTTGTGCCCCATAGTCAGTTTTTAGCCATTTAAGGATTATCGAAGTGTCCAAACCGCCGGAATAGGCGAGTACTATTTTCTTCGCTTTTGGAGCCTTCATTTCGGCCATGATGGATATCCTTTCGAATCTGATACAGATATTAATACCATAACAATAAAAAGCTATTTTAGACTTATATTACGCCTATTAGCAAGGTTTTTTTCCCTTTTTTTACCTTTAAATGCTAATCCCGGCTAATTAAAAAGCTCCCTTAGGTATTGGGCTTTTGGGCACAGATTTTTAAATAGATTAAGCTAAGGCTACAGTTGCTTATGTAAAAGGCAAATCCATAAAAGAGATAAAATGGCCCAAAAAAATGCAAGAAAAATGCAAGATAGTGGCTGGGCAATGGAAAATAATACGACAAGATACAACTTTTAGTGGAATACTTTTAATTTTATACTATATAACCCTGCCTGCTTAAAGTTTAGCACCTTAGCCTAAGTAAAGGCATCAATTTGAGATTAGGTCTTAAAAGCTGCCCCTTGGCCCTTAACAATTAGTAAGGTGATGGGCCTAGAGATGCTTGGCAAAGCATGCTGGAGCTTATCCTTAGCCCTTAGGGATTTTAAAGCTCTTTCGTATGTTCACATGCTTTCCCATGGTATTAATTTTCCAAGAGCATCTAAGCTAAATAGTTAATTTTTTTAGCTCAAAATTGCGGCTATTTATGATAGAGCTAATTTCATTTATAAAAATTTCCAACTGCTAAAGCTTCTAATTTGGATGATAGATTCTATGGAGAATTGAGTTTGTATTCCTTGGTTTTTAATAGGATATTTCTCTAAGATTTTAAAGCATCTTTTACCCTAATCTATCCTGCAAATCTCTTTCATTGATATAGCCAAAAAAAAATTGGCTGTTTACAAAATATCCCCCCCTTGGCAACTATCTTTAGGTACGATTTTAGATGGCTTTAACCAAGCTCCTAAATATAACGAAAAAGCTAAGGAAAATTATACGCCCTGGCCTAGAAAACTCAGATAATGTCTAGCTTTTTTTTAAACTTGCCACCTTCTGGCCCCTAGGCTTTCACCTAACACTTGACAAAACTGTAATAATTCTTATCTTAAATAGGTGTATGCCAACTGCCTAAGGCAGGAAGCTTATTTTTGGCAACATGAAAGCGCCTCTTTTGTTAGCAAATATTGTTTCCCCCAGAGACATACTTTTTCCAAAGTCTCTTTAAAAGTCCTTTGGCCGCAAAATGTAAATAATTTCACCTCAAAAAATTAGATTTTAAATGCTAAAATTCCCAAAATTAGGCGCATTTATCATAAAAGGTATTAAACAATTGTTGCTTTTGGAGCTGCTTTTCCAGCTTTTAGGCCTGGATTTTCATTAAAAGCTTTGCCAAAAAATCCTAGCCTCTTCTTGCTAAAAATCTACTGGCCATCTTGATAGCTGCTTTTCCTTAAAGAAACGGTTTTTTTCTAGGTAGCTAGTAGCGCTAGAAAATCTACAGAATTATTGCGAGTATTAATTAGCCTCCATTTAACCTCTAGCGCCCTGTTTTATTTAGGGACAGAAAAAAATTTTTTTCCTCTTTGAAGCTTACTACTATGGGAATATTGCTAATTAATCTCAATTACAAGTTTTAAATGTACCGCTACTTATGGCTTTCATATTTTGAAGGTAAAAATATAACTGAGGCTTATTGCTGTTGATAACCTATGTCAATAAAAAAGCTTACCATTTTCTTCAAATGAAACTTGCAAAGCCATATTTCAGGTGTTATAACCTTATTGACGAAAATAGTTGAGGTCTTTTATTTACCAAAATAGTTCCAAAAAGGAGAATGCTATGAATAAGATTAAGTGGATCTTTTTAGGTATCGGCGTCGTAGTAGGCGCTATCACAACTACCCTTGTTTCTGGTCGCCCCTCCCCCTTGCGCTCAGGCGTAACTGAAGCCATTAGCTATGGGATCACCGCCAAGAGGAAGGTTGAATCCGCTCTGGAAAAGGGCAAGGAGAATGTCTCCGATATCATCGCTGAAGCGGATCAGAAAGCCCAGGACCGTCAGACGGAACCAACTAAGGAGGCCTAATAAACTCATGCAGGGTCGCGTCATTTCAGACCTCCGCGGGAGGATGCGGATAAGGGTTCAGCCCCAAAGTCTCGGAAAAGATGACTTCGACAGACTGGCTTCTAATCTTATGAAACAAGGTGAGGTCAAGTATGTCTCCTACAGCCGAATTTCCGGTAGCATTCTGGTACTCTATGAGGACAGCCCCCAACGACGCCTTTTCATTTTGAAGAACTTTGATGACTTCGAATGCAGAGGCTGGCACCCTGTCTCCGCCTTAGAGCCCAAAAGCCATTCTGTGGGAGAAGAAGCTCCACTACCCTATAACCCCATCTGGATAGCTTTCCTAAAAAGAATCTTTCTGCCCATGCCGGTGAGGATAGCTTTAAATTTCATAAGGGCAATCCCCTATGTCTTGGAAGGAGCCAAACGCCTCTTGTGGCGCAACACCCTTTCGGTGGAAGTGTTGGATGCTGTGGCCCTTTCAGTTTGTTTCCTGCGGAAGGACTACAGTTCCGCAGGGACCCTGCTCTTTTTCTTCTCCTTGTCCAACTACCTGGAAGCCTGGACCAGGCGCAGATCCCTGGCCGTGCTCTTCCACAGCCTCAAAGGCCCGGAAGAGAAGGTCTGGGTACCTGGTCCTGATGGCCAGCCCATGCAGGTCTCTGAATCCACCCTAAAGGAGGGTTCCCTGGTCATAGTCCAGGCCGGAGGCCTCATCCCTGTGGACGGAGTAGTGGAAAAAGGGGTTGCCATGGTGAACCAAGCCACCATGACAGGTGAACCCCTGCCGGTCCACAAGGAACACGGCGGTGCGGTCTTTGCCGGTACTAGCGTGGAGGAAGGAGAAATATTCATCAAGGCCTCCAGGGTGGGCGGAAGCACCAGGATCCGCTCCATCATGGAATATATAAAGGAGTCAGAAGAATCTAAGTCTGGGCTTCAGGGCCGGGCAGAGCGCATGGCTGACGCCATAGTTCCCTATAACTTCCTCTTGGCCCTGGTCACCTATTTGGTTTCCGGAAGCCTCTATAAAGCTGGCAACGCCCTCTTGGTGGACTATTCCTGCGCCATCAGGCTATCTACCCCCATTGCGGTCCTCTCTGCGATGCGGGAGGGCAATGAGTCAGGGATCCTGGTAAAGGGCGGCAGGTACTTAGAGGAATTGGCCATAGCGGATACCTGCGTCTTCGATAAGACCGGTACCCTAACTGAGGCCAAACCACAAGTCTACGAGGTCATTCCCTTTCCTCCCTTTAACCATGATGAAGCCTTAAGGCTGGCCGCCTGCTTAGAGGAGCATTTCCCCCATCCAGTGGGCCGGGCCGTGGTAAACCAGGCTAAAAAAGAGCACTTAAGCCATCAAGAGGAACACACAAAGGTGGAATACGTTGTAGCCCATGGGATTTCCTCTACTTGGCGGGGTAAGAGGGTACTTTTAGGAAGCCACCACTTCCTGGTGGAAGACGAAAATGTACCCTGGACGGACGAGGCTGAACAAATTGCCAAAAAGATAGCAGATAGTGGCCACAGCATGATCTATCTGGCTGTGGAAGGCAAACTTGCGGCAATCATAGCCATAAGCGATAAAATCCGCTATAGAGCTAAGGAAACTTTGGCAGAGCTCAAGAAATTGGGAATAGAAAAGACTATAATGTTAACCGGGGACTTAAAGTCCACGGCCCGCAACATGGCCGATACCTTAGGCTTTGATGAGCATAAGGCTGAGCTCTTACCCGACGACAAGGCGGCCTATCTGTCCCAGCTCTCCAAAGAGGGCAAACACATCATGATGGTGGGCGATGGCCTCAATGATTCGGCGGCCCTCTCCCTTTCTTGTGTGGGCGTAGCCTTATCCGATGGCTCTGAATTGGCCAAAGACGTAGCCAATGTCCAGCTTTTAAATGGTCGCTTGGATGCCCTTCCCATAGCCAGGCTCTTAGCTGAGAGGACCATGACCCGCATCCATGAAAACTACTGGGCCATAGTCATCTTAAATAGCTTCTTTTTGGGTCTCGGGCTCTTCGGGGTAGCAGGCCCTACCTTAGTATCCATACTCCACAACGGCACCACTTGCCTGGTTGCTGCCAGGGCCACTAGACCTTTTCTGAATAAGGATGAAAAACTGAAACCTAAACCCAAGGAGGATCAATAGTGTTGGCAAGCGCTATCAGAGGGAGGGTGAGGCTCCGCAGAGAAGCATTTAAAAATCCCTCCTATCCCATAGATGAAGTGGAAGCCATAAAGGGCGTTACTAAAGTGGAACACAACCCTCGCACCGGCTCCATCCTCATCTTCTACGATGAAAAGGTCCTAGATACGATGGAAGCGGCCAAAATGCTAGGAAAACTTGACCCCGACGCCTTCCAAACCTTTTTGCAGTATCTAGAGAACGCCGAAAAAACAGCTGATGTAAAATGCCAAAGCGAATTAGACCCTTGGGGAGATACCATAAGCCTTACCTTTGCACTCCTATCACTTGTGGTTTCAGGTTTTGCAGGCAGCAAAAAGATCCACATCCTAATTGGCCTCTTTTTCCTAGAGATGGTGGTGGAGCACTTATGGCACAATCGCAAAAATGCCTATAAGAAATATAGAAGGCGCCGCTCTAAATTAGGTGACTTTCTAAGGCTCTTCCCCTTTGGTGGGGGCCCCAAAACCCCCCAAGGGCCTATGCCACCTGTTTTACCCGCTTAAAAAAAGGCGCCGCAAGGCGCCTTTTTTATTTCCCCTCAGGAGGGTAAAAAATATTCTTGGGCTCTCAAAAAAATAATTTTCAATAATTAAATTGTAATATACTTTTAATTATTAAATTATATATTTTAAGCATATTTTTATATACTATATTATATACTTAAGCCTATTTATTTAGGCTTTTTTTCTTAATTTTTTTGCCTCAGTTTTCAAAAGCTTCTTCCAGCATATATAATAGATACAGAGTAGAGGGCCTAGCCTTATTGAAGCCTCATAAAAATCCAAAAGCTCTTCAAATTTGACTAGCAATGTGCTTTAATTGTATTGTTTTATCGAAAAATAATAATTTTTGGCGATTTTCTTCTTTTCAATTTCAAGAACACTCAAAAGAGCAAATTTCCCCCCCAAGGCCTTGTCAAAGATTGATTTTAATCCATTAGTGAGCTTATATTAAAATTTTGACTTCAAGGACCCATAAAAACAAAATCCTTTATCTCTACACTCAACCACAAGTGGAAGTCTTTGAAGTTTCAAGGTACTTTTCATGTATAAAACTCTATTAGTTCTCACTCTCGCCATTGCGCTTAGTCTTTCAGCATGCAAATCTGATAACGCCAGTACCCCTTCGGGCGTTACGGATAACCAAGAGTTGACCGTGGTCTTTATCCCCAAGATTACTGGAAACGCCTTTTTTGAGGCTGCCAACACCGGTGCTCAGGCCTATAGTGCCCGCCATGGTTTCAAGGTGGACTATAGGGGAAGTCCTGTGGCCAACGTGGAGCAGCAAGTAGAAATAATCGAACAGGCAATAAAGGATAAAGCCGTAGCCATTTCTGTCTCCTCACTGGATGCCACTGCCTTGGATGGGGTCTTAAAAAGGGCACTAGCTAGCGGAATCAAGGTAACTACCTGGGATTCGGATGTTTCCGGAGATGCTCGCCTCATCATGATCTCCCAGGGCACTCCCTCCCAACTGGGAAAGATGCTGGTGGAGATGGGAGCCAAAAGCCTGGAAAAGAGGGGCAAGAACCCCACAACCGACAATATTAAATATGTCTGGCATTATTCCCAGGCCTCGGTGGCGGATCAAAACTCCTGGAGAGAGGCGGGCGAAGATTACATAAAGGCCATTTTTCCCAACTGGGAGAATCTAAACCCACAAAATTACTATAGCGAGCAGGATCCGGAAAAAGCCTTGCTGGTGGGAGCGCAAATCCTAGAGGAGCATCCTGACGTAGATCTCATCATCTGCAATGACTCCACCTCTCTTCCTGGCCAACTCCAGGTCCTCAAGGACAAACATCTCACCCAAGAAGATATAACTGTGACAGGCTTTTCCTCACCCAATGCCATCAGAGAATTCGCCAAGGAGGGCATCATAGACCGTTGGGGGCTCTGGGACTGTCAAATCCAGGCAGCCCTAGCCTGCTATATCTCCTATTACCTAGCATCCGGTAACCAGCTCCATGTGGGTCAGAAGGTAGACGTGCCGGAGATAGGCCTCGTGGAGGTCATGCCCAATACGGTCCTGATACCCAATACCTACACAGCACCCGACTCAGGGGTCATACTTTTACCGCGGCGCACGGAGTTTACAGCGGAAAACGTAGATGACTACAATTTCTAAGGATAGTAAAGGTGCCATAAAACAAAGGGGCTGGGCGTCTATTCCCAAAGTCACCTTGTTTTGTTTGCTTGGGGTAATAATTATCTCTTTTGTAGCAAGCAGTTGCACCAAAAAATCCAATAAACTGGCTGACGGCTACTACACAGCTGAGTCCATGGCATATGACGAGGACGGCTGGAAGGATTACCTCACTATCTATGTAAACAACGGACAGATAACCATAGCCGAATACGATGCACGGAATATGAGCGGATTTAGGCGCTCTTGGGACATGGACTATATGTATGCTTGGCATTCCATCATCGGGACAAGGCCTGAAAGCATCGTTAGCTCCTATCAAAACTCCCTTATTACGCTACAGGATCCTTACAAAATCCAATCCAAACCTGGCGCCAGAAACATGCACGCCAACTTTGTGAGCTTAGCTCAAAGTGCCCTGGAACAAGCTAAAATGGGAAATGCAGCAGTAGCCTTTGTGCGCCTGCCCCCCAAACAATACCCTGATGACCTTTAAGTCTAGGATTGGCAGACATGCGACTTGGCCAAAAACATAAGAGCATAGCGACAAAGATCCTAATAGTGACCCTGGTGGTCGTTATGGTCTTGACCGCTGGCCTTGTGTGCATGATGACGTTTTTCATGAATTCTCTAACTGAGACTATACTGTTAAACGTCCTCCAGCCCATGGCCAAATCCGCCTCCCAGAACCTGGAGTCCAAACTCCACACTCTGGTGGATAGGCTTTATTTGATCCGCAACAGTAGCTTCCTTTCCAGCACCTCAGTGGCCACAAGCGGCAAGAAAAAAATAATAGACCGCACAATAGCTACGATAAATTTCACCTGGTTGGGCCTCTACGATAACCACAGCAACCTTATCACTGGAAGCGAGTTGGCGCCCTATAGGCTATCCAACAGGAAGATATGGTACCTTTTAACAGAGACCTTAAATGTGGTTATTGAAGACACCACCTTGGGAGACAATGGACTAGAGATAGCCATAGGGATCCCCATCTGGTCCACCGATCAGGTAGGTAGGGACGCACCTCCTGAATACTACCTTGTGGGAAGCTATCCCTATGAGATAGTCCAGGAACTAATCTCTAACCTGAACATAGGTCCCAATGGTTCGGCCTTCATCATCAATGAGGAGGGCATGATCATGGCCCACCTCACCCAAGGTAACGTCTACTCTAACCAATCCATCTATGAGGACCTGGGTACCACCGTCGAGTCCCGCCTAAGTATCCAACTCATGATAGATGGGCACACGGGCTCCTCACTTTTAAATACCCCAAGGGGCCCTGCTTTCATAAGCTACGCCCCAGTGCGCGGTACCACCTGGTCCTTGGGGATCTTGGTGGCCAAAGACGACTTCCTCTCTGAAGTTCACCGAGCGGATATAACTGGCTTTGTCATAACCTTTGTCTTTATCGTAATCTTCGCCTGGTTTTACCGCTTGGTACTGAATAATATCATTACTTATCCCCTGCAGATAATAACGGAAAATGCCCATAAGCTCGCCACCGGTAGCTTTGAAGATTCTGAGATAAATCCCTTGCGCAAGAGGACAGATGAGATAGGTAGGCTTTCTGATGCCTACCACACCATGAGCGAGTCCATAAGGGAGGTCATAAGCGACATTGGGGGCTTAACCTTAGCTGCCAGTGCCGGAGCCCTGCACCACAGAGCAGATCCCTCCAAGCACCAGGGCGACTATCACCGGATAATAGTGGCTATAAACCACACCATGGACATTATTTGCTCACATCTGGACTCCATACCTAATGCCATGGCCCTTTTTAACTTAAAGCAAGAGCCTATCTACCAAAACATCGCTATGCGCATGCTTTTGGACACCCATGGCCTTTCCGAAGTCAGCGGCAATCTTTTGGAGACCTTGACCCAGAAAGGCTTAAATGATGGTGAAGAGTTACCTTTAGAGATCTCCCATCTCTTCGCTGATGACGGGGTCACTGGAGAGACCTTCCAAATGGAGATAAGCCTTTTAGGAGAAGAAGGCAAATCTTCCTATTCCATGAGCCTCAAAAGGACAGGCGAGGCCGGTGGCAAGAACCTCACCTCAGTGTGCGTCATCATGATCCTCTCGGATGTCACTCAGCTCACCGACGCATTAAGCCAGGCCAAGCTGGCATCTCAGGCAAAAAGTGAATTTTTAGCCAACATGTCCCATGAGATCCGCACCCCCATGAACGCCATCATAGGTCTTACCCATCTCCTACTGCAGACAAAGCTAGATCCTCAGCAGCATGAGTACGCAGAAAATGCTCACCGTTCAGGTCAGGCCCTCTTGGGCATCATAAATGACATCTTGGATTTCTCCAAGGTAGAAGCTGGAAAACTCACACTAGAATCCATTCCCTTCTCCCTTTCTAAGACCTTAGCTGACATAGAAATGATGTTCAAAGATAAGATAGAGAAAACGGGTTTAGACTTAATCTTAAATACCAGTCCCGGTATCCCGGACTGTTTTATAGGAGATCCCTTACGTTTAAGTCAGGTCTTTATCAACATAGTGGGTAACTCATTTAAATTCACCAATAAAGGTTCCATCACCATCTTCACCTCTTTAGATTACTTGGAAAATGACATGGCCCACATGGTTTTTTCCGTTAAAGACACAGGCATAGGCATGACCCCGGAGCAAAGGGGAAAGCTATTTAAGGCCTTTACCCAGGCGGATACTTCCATTACCCGCCAGTACGGTGGTACTGGTCTTGGTCTCACTATTACTAAACGCCTAGTGGAACTCATGGGTGGGGAAATTTCTCTAGAGAGCACCCTAAATGTGGGAACTACTGTCTCTTTTACTTGCAACTTCCAAGTGGATAATGAGGCCGAGAAAAAAAGACTTCAACAACTTGCTAAACCCGGTTTAAAGCCTAAAAAATCTAAAGTTAAATCCCCTGAACTGGATAGCTTGCTATCTGGCCACAGGATACTCCTGGTGGAGGACAACGACGTAAACGTACTTGTGGCACGCTCCCTTATGCAGAAGATGGGTCTGGATGTCACAGTTGCCGAAAACGGGAAAGTGGCCTTAGAAAAACTGGCTGAAGCCTACAAGGTGCGCCCCGAGGCCCCCTTTGATGTTGTCTTAATGGATCTGCAGATGCCCATTATGGACGGCTATGAGGCCACCCGAAGAATCCGCGCCAATCCGGACTACAAGGATCTAAAAATTGTTGCTATGACTGCCCATGCCTTTGCCGAGGAGAGGGACAAGTGTTTTTCCACAGGCATGAATGGACATCTATCAAAGCCCATTGATGTTGGTCTTTTGAACCAAACCCTCCGCCACTTCATCGTGGAGGGAGGTTCCACCCTCCTCTAGTTAAGATGATAAAAAATTATTTTATTAAAAGGAAAAGCTTTTAGAAAAGCCTAGATTTAAATCAGAACTTTTCGCTATTTCCTCATCTACATTTAGCTAAAAGGGCTGCAGTTCCGGCTAAAAAAAGATAGCTATATTATAGTCATAGCATAAGCCTTGTAAGCTAGTAAATAGCTTAAAGGCTTGGCTCAAAGTATAATTGCTATCAAAAGAACAGCTCTTAGATAAGCAAGGTCACGATAGGCCATGTTAAAAATTGGGTTCCAAGGCCAGCTCTATAAGGCGATCCAAAAGGGCAGCAAAACTAAGACCGTAAGCCTTGGCGGCTTTGGGCACGAGGCTTTGGGAGGTAAGCCCGGGCAAGGTGTTGGTTTCAAGTAGATAAAAGACCTCGTCCACCAAAATGAAATCTGTGCGGGAAAGGCCCCGGCACCCCAAAAGTCTATGGGCTTTCAGGGCAAGACTAGAGACCTCTTCCGTTTCCTTAGCTGGGAGATCGCAAGGGCATATTTCCTGGCATTCGCCAGGGTCATATTTAGCACTGTAATCAAAAAACCCGTGCCCTTCTGCGGGGATTATCTCAATGGGGGGTAAGGCTATGGGATGGGAATTGCCAATCACAGCTACGGTGTACTCACGCCCTTCCAGGTAGCTTTCCAGCATTACATCTGCGCCGTACTTAAAGGCTAAATCCAAGGCCAAGGTAAGCTCTTCTTTAGTTTTTACTATGGAAAGTCCCACGGAAGAGCCCTGGTTTATGGGCTTTACCACCAAGGGAAGCTTAAGATCCCCTAAAATTTGTAAGATATCGTATTTCCGGTCTGAACCTTGTATGGCAGCCCGGTTTAAAACAAGATCCCTTGCTACAGGAAGATTAGCTGACCGATAAAGATCTTTGGTAATCCTCTTGTCAATGGCGAGGGCCGAGGACAGGATGCCTGACCCCACATAGGGTAGCCCTAAGAGGGTCAAAAAGCCCTGCACAGAGCCGTCCTCCCCGTAGAGGCCATGGAGGGCAGGAAAAGCTACGTCCAGTTGAGGGGCGTCATTTAAAAGCCTTGCCAGGTCATCACGGGGATCGTAGAGGCTAACCCTATAGCGCTTTGGATCCAAGTGGGCCAGGATTTCTTTGCCGGAGGCCAGGGAGACCTCCCGTTCTGTGGATTTACCCCCTGAGATAAGGGCGAGGCGAATTGGCGACATCACTAAAGACTCTAGTCCCTTGGCTAAAGCTAAAAGCCCTGAAAACATCTCCGGGATCTTCCAAAAAATGGAAGCTCTATAGGGAGGTATTTTAATCTTCCACCTTAGTTTACTGGACAGCTTACTCGTCGTCTATTTTGGTCTGCTGCTCCATTTTCTCTTCCATGTCCTCGGCTTCTACGACCCTCATGTAGACCTGATGAGACAGACGACCTATGCGCCTAGCAGCCGTTCTTTTGTGCAGGGTGCCCTTAGTAACGGAGCGATGGAGGATGGACATGGCAACTTTAAGTCTCTTTTCTGCCTCTAGAGGGTTAGTCGGGAGGACCTCTCTAACCTTCTTGACAGCGTTGTTGGACTTGGTCTTGTTGATGCTATTTAAGGCGTTGCGCTTCTTGCTCTGGCGGTTTCTTTTCAGAGCTGATTTATGATTGGCCAAAAGTTACTCCTTCTTTTATACTGTTTTTTTTGACGCCTTTAGTCTTAAACTTGGCGGTTAGATAACATACAAGAGAGAAGAGCATTTGTCAAGCGAAAGTGTTAAAGAAGGTAGCATCCTAAAAAATGCCTCCATAGTTGCCGCAGGGACCTTGGTCTCCCGCATAGCCGGGCTAATAAGGGACCAGGTAACTGCCTTCTATTTCGGGGCAGGACCCATAGCCGATGCCTTTTTTGTAGCCTTCCGCCTCCCCAATCTCTTAAGACGGCTCTTGGCAGAAGGCGCCCTTACCCCTGCTTTTGTGCCGGTATTTACTGAAAGATTAGTAAAGGACGGAAGGCAAGCTGCCTCCCAGCTCTTCCAAGGTGTCATGAGCCTCATGACGCTCATCCTCTCAGGCATAACCATCATAGGCGTCATTTTTGCCCCTTTTTTGGTGGGCCTCATAGCCCCAGGTTTTAAGGCCAACCCGGAACTTTTTGACCTTACGGTTTTATTGGCCAGAATACTTTTTCCCTATATCCTCCTAATTACCTTGACTGCACTAGCCATGGGGGTCCTAAACAGTCTTGGCCGCTACGATCTCCCGGCTCTGGGCCCGGTTTTCTTAAATATCTGCATGATCCTAGGGGCAGTACTCATAAGCCCCCTCTTAGAGACCCCGATAATTGGCCTTGCCCTAGGCGCCCTTTTGGGGGGGGTGGTCCAGCTAGCTATCCAGCTCCCTGCCCTCCTAAAGGCGGATATATCCCTTAATTTTACCCTTTCATTGAAGGACCCGGCGATAGGCCACATCTTAAAACTCATGGCTCCCACAGCCCTAGGAGGGGCTGCCTACCAGCTCTCTATCTTCATCAATACCCAGCTGGCATCCTTTCTGGAAGAAGGTAGCGTATCCTATCTCTACTACGCCGATAGGCTAGTACAGTTTCCCCTGGGAGTCTTTTCCCTGGCCCTGGCCACAGCTATTCTCCCTGCCCTTTCCCAGCATATAGCTAAGGGAAATACCGAGGAGTTTAAAGAGCTCTTCCAGAAGACGCTAAAATTACAGTTTTTTATTACTTTGCCCGC
Source organism: Deltaproteobacteria bacterium (assembly GCA_031279515.1). Lineage (GTDB taxonomy): Bacteria > Desulfobacterota > Desulfarculia > Adiutricales > Adiutricaceae > JAITII01. The sequence goes on along the minus strand of JAITII010000060.1, from coordinate 3,427 downwards.
CATGATAGGCCTCATGGTCATGGCCGGACCTCTTATCTCAATCCTGTTTGAAAGGGGTCATTTTGATTCCTTAAGCACTTCCCAGACAAGCCTTGCGCTCTGGGGCTATGCCTTAGGGCTTCCCTTTCTTTCCGGGGCATCACTTGCCGCCAGGGTCTTCTACAGCCGCAAGGATACCAAGACCCCAGCCAAGGTGGCCGCTATCTCTCTGGGCCTGGGTCTTATAGCTGCCATAGCGCTTCTTTTTCCCTTTGGCCACTTAGGTCTGGCCCTGGGAAGTTCCTTTGCCAGCATGGTGAACTTTTCCTGGCTATGCTTAAGCTTAAGAAAGAAAGGGGATCTTATTTTAGGTCCCTTTATCAAAGATGCCATACTTTCAAGTTTTCTGGCCCTCATAATGGGCGCTGCCTTGTGGCCCTTGTATCATCACGGATATTTTGCCTCCCTAAGCCTTATCTGGAAGATCCTATTGGGTCTTATAGTAGGTCCAATTATCTATTTCGCCATGGGATACCTACTTAAGTCCCCCAACCTGGCCCCTTTACGGGAAATATGCACTAAGATTAAAAGGAAATTCATTAAAAGTAAGGATCCTGAAAGCTAAAATACATAAGTCGCGACAAACCCAAAGGCTAATAAAGATTAAATGGTATAAAAATTTCCTTTGAGAAAAATATTTTATCTCACTGATTATCCATGCCAATAGCCTTTATTATCTGGGATTTTCGCCAGCTCAATTTAAAAAATGTTTAATAAGAACATGTGCTGGGGAGTCACAAAGCTTAGTAGGGTTATTTGAAAGCTTAGTGCTTACTGGGAAAAGCCGCGTGCCAGGTATCCTACTAATTTTGCTCCAGGAATTTTGGCCTCTACGCAAAATGCTTTTTTGCGAACTCTAGAAGAATCCTTTTTTCAGCCGGCTTCTTTTGTCGTCATAAAATCCATAATTGACGCAGCTCTTTATGAAAAAATGATTATTTTATAATGTATAACAAATGGCTCATGAGCTATTATTGACGGATTGGATAAAAAACTTAAGATTTAAAGTCTTATGATAGATACGATATTATATCTTCAAATGTAAAAATAGGGCCTTTAAATCGCTACATTTCCAATAGGTAGCTGATAAAGCGCTATTGATAAGCGATAGAAAAACTAAAATTAAATTAGATGCTTGTAAATTTAGCGAATAAAAAGAATTTCTAATTTTTTTCAAGATTACTAAAATATCCAATTGGTAATCTATATTCAAGTTGTAAACTTAGAAATCTTTGTCTTTTATCATCATCTTCTGTTCTTGCTAGGCCATTTTTAGTAAAATTACTAATAAGAGTATAAGTTGGTTGCATTACCCACTCCCCATTAGTATTTATGAAACCAACTTTACCTTCTGCATTTCGAGCTGCAGCCAACCCATATTGGTTAAAATCCCAAATATAATTAAATTCTGGTTTAATCACCCACTCTCCCGAGGTATTTATGACTCCCCAATTGCCATTTGAATCTCGTGCAGATGCCAGCCCATTTTCCCCTAAATTACGAATACCAGTAAAAAAAGGTTCAATTACCCACTCACCTTTCAAATCGACTAGACCCCACTTTTGTTTATCGAAGTCTTTCACCGCAACCAGTCCGTTGTCGTAAAATTTACCAACGGCAGCAAACATTGGGGGAATAACCCAATTGCCCTGCGTATTAATGAATCCATATTTATTTTCTGAAAGTGCTGAAGCTAGTCCATTTTCTTGAAAAAAATCAAGCTCAGTAAATAGCGGTTGAATTACCCAGTTAGCATTTATATCAATAAATCCTAAAAAACCACGTTCGTTCATTGCTTTGGCGAGACCATTTTTTTGAAAATTCCAAATATAATAGAATGAAGGTTGAACTATCCACTCGCCGCTCAAATTTATAAATCCCCATATACCATTTGTATCAGCTGCGGGAGCTAGCCCGTTTTCTTGTAGATCACGAAGACCTCTATACGTGGGTTGAATTAACCACTGGTTGTCCATGTTGATAATTCCACATTTACTACCTAAGGGTACCACAACAGCTGATCCATTATCACTAAAAGTAGCAACAGTTCGAAATCTTGGAGGAATAACCCAGTTTCCATTTATATCTATATAGCCCCAAGCTTTAGAGTCATCTGCATTAGCAAGACCATTATTCTGAAAATCCTTAATCGAATGAAATGCTGGTTTAATGACCCACTCGCCTTTGGCATTAATAACCCCTTGATATTCATTAGAAGCGGTAGCTACCACCAAATCATCGTTTACATTGGCGCCAAATCTAAGTATACTAGGAGTAGGAGAAAAAATATTAGTACCTTTAGAATTAATACGAAAGAACTTGCTATCCTTTTGCACCCATGCTGTACAATCATGAAGAAATGGATTTGCCGCACTATAATTTGGCTCAATCTTCCATTCACCTTCACTATCTACATATCCATATAAACCATCACGGGCTAATGGATAGATTTTTTCACATGTAGAAAGTCGTTGTTTAGTAGTTTGCCCTAGGGAACTATTTTGTGGCATGGCAAAAAATATTATAAATAATAGAAAAAAGTATGTACAGAATTTACCTCTTCCTAGCACTATAAACATAACCAGCTGCATCAATTTTATGATATTATAACATTTATTCCACACCAAGATATCTCCTATTTCTTTAATGGTACCATAAAATTCCATCCATTAATTTTTTGGAGCAGACCGCATAGCCTGGATGGTTTTATCAATTAGCTCATCTAGTTCCCAGCCCAACATTTCAGCGCCCTTTTTTATGACGTCTCGTGAGCAACCGGCAGCAAAGTTTAGGGTCTTAAACTTTTTCTTTACTGATTTCACCTCCAAATCGTCCACACTCTTGGAAGGTCTCATTAAAGCAGTGGCCCAGATGAGCCCGGTAAGCTCATCAGTGGCATAGAGTATCTTTTCCATAATGTGTTCTGGTTTTACTTCAACCGTTAAACCGTAGCCATGACTTACAATGGAGTGAATGACGTCATCGCCTACACCGTTTTCTCGCAAAAGCTCTGGTGCCTTGAGGCAATGCTGTTCGGGGTAAAGCTCAAAATCCACGTCGTGTAAGAGTCCCACAACCCCCCAATAATCGCGGTCCTCTTGATAACCCAAACTATCTGCGAACCACTTCATCACGCCTTCCACAGTCTCGGCATGCTGCAGGTGAAAGGGCTCTTTATTGTACTTAGTGAGGATATTCCAAGCTGTTTGGCGATCGACAGTTTTCATATATTCTCCATTAGGGTTTAATCCGTCTTAAAGGCACGTGGCTTAAATGATGTATTAAAAGATAAATTGGGAACTTTTGGCTGAACTTTATAGCTTTTTGATAATTGGCCTTGGGATAATTGATTTGGCCCCCCTTTAGAGCCAGTTTAAGCTTTGTGCCT
>JAITII010000146.1 GCA_031279515.1 Deltaproteobacteria bacterium | reverse complement strand
TACCTTTCTCCTTATTTAAACTTTATCTCTCCAAATATCTGTAAATGATAGCTATCTTAAATAGGCATTCAAAAATCTAAGCTAGATTAAATTAGAAAAGCTAATAGAGATCTTGTTTTAGCTTTCCGGTAAGTATGAAAGAGCTAGCGTAAATCTTAGCCTAAGCTATAAATGCTAAAGGTAAAATAGTAGTGTTGGCGGCGCAAAAGCTATAACTATGGTGGCGTAAAAGATCCAAAATTTTTATCTTTTGGGATAAAAATGGCTAGCTTAGTAAGAGGGGTTAGTTTTAACCCTTGAACAATAATGGGGGTTTTTAAAAGCCCTTATTTTCAAATTAAAAGAGCTAATCCTTTTAATTATACTGATGGCTTAGAATCACTAATAGCACCGTAAAATGTGATTTACCCGTACTATACTATAGCTATTGCAATTTATAAAGCTATGTGGGCATTATTTTGAGGCGTTTGGCGCATCATTTATTTAGTAAAAAGGGGAGTATTGTAAATTTTTTCTCTTTAATTTAAACAAAAAATAGCCTTTGAACTAGATTATAGAGATAGCTTTCTATAGAGATAGCTTTATTAAAGAGATAGCTTGCTATAGAGATAGCTTTCTATAGCGATAGCTTTATTAAAGAGATAGCTATATACAGAGAATAGCTTTCTATAGAGATAGCTTTATTAAAGAGATAGCTTTCTATAGAGATAGCTTTCTATAGAGATAGCTAAATAAAAAGATAGGGCCCTATAGAATGCCTTAAAGGTGCCTATTTCTTGGAACGGTACTTCCGGAAATCTATATTGTATTTAGTCATCCTAAGGCTCATCTTTCTTTCCGTAAGGCCCAGTTTGGCGGCTGCTTGGGTAACATGACCCCCAGTGGATTCTAAGGCTTCTTTTATGAGCTTCTGCTCCATTATGTTGACGGCATCGTCTAAGGTGCGGGGCGTTGGGACCTCTTTTTGGGTGTGCAACCAGGCCGGAAGGTGTCTGGCTTCAATTATGCCTTCCGGACCGCAGAGGACTACGGCCCTTTCTATGATGTTTTCCAATTCCCTGATGTTACCTGGCCACTCGTAAGCCAAGAGCAATCTGGAGGCCTCTCCGGAGATATGGATCTGCCTATCAGGGTCTGGGGAGAACTTCTGGGAGAAGTTTTCCGCTAGATCCATAATGTCGTCCACCCTTTTGCGCAAAGGGGGAAGTGATACTGGAAAGACAGAGAGCCTGTAGTAGAGATCCATCCTAAAGAGGCCCTCTTCGGCCATCTTCTCTAAATCCCTATTGGTGGCTGCCAGGATCCTTACGTCCACCTTGATGGTCTCACCGCCTCCCAGGCGCTCAAATTCCTTTTCCTGGATAACCCTTAAAAGCTTTGCCTGGGTGGCTAAGGACATGTCCCCCACCTCATCTAAAAAGAGGGTGCCCCCGTGGGCCATCTCAAAGCGTCCCTTGCGGCCGGATACGGCTCCGGTGAAGGCCCCGCGCTCATGGCCAAAGAGCTCGCTTTCCACCAAACCTTCCGGCAGAGCTGCGCAGTTGACTTTGATAAAGGGTTGCCCCGCCCTTTGGCTGTTGGCGTGGATGAGGCTGGCTATCATCTCTTTACCTGTGCCGCTCTCGCCTCTGATTAAGACAGTGACATTGGTGGCGGCAACTTGGGCCACTTCCTCTAGGATATTTCTCAAGGCATTGGAGTGTCCCACCAGCTGTCCCAGCTTGAAGTTCTGGTTCAAGATGGCCTGGAGCCTCCGATTTTCCTCCAACATGGCCTCATGGCGGGCGGCAAAGTCCCTTCTTACGGCCACAGCCCTGGCTATGAGGGTAGCTAGGATGGTGAGAAGGCGCATGTCTTCTTCCATGCGCACCGAATCGGCAAAGAGCCTGTCTGCGGAGATGGCACCTATGGTGCCGCCATCTAAGATGATGGGTACGCAGATGAAGGCTATCTGGTCTTTTTTCAGGTCCCTGGCACCGGTGCGGTTTAAAAACATGGGCTCCTTGGAGACATTGGGCACTACCATGGCCTGGCCAGTGGCAGTAACCCGTCCTATGACTCCCTCGCCGCTTTTGTAGCGCGCCCTTTTGAGTTCATTTTGGTTAAATCCGTAGGCAGCTTCCATGATTATTTCGCCATCGGAATTGACCAGGTAAAATGCTCCGCGCATCATTCCCGTGTAGCGGGCCATGAGGTCTAAGGTCTCGTCTAAATGGTCCGCCAATTCGGTAGTGGTGCCATTTAAAGCCTGGCTGACTTCAAAGAGCAGCCTTAGTTCATTTGTTCTATCCCTTTGTTCAGCCTCTGTCTCGGCTGGCAAATGGTGATTTGGGTGAGTAGTATCCTTCAAGAGAAAACCATAGGGGGGCGCAAGGGCGCCTAAAAATCTTTGAATTAAGGCCCTTTTTTAAGCTGGGCCTTAGTTAGGTGGGAAATAAAGACAAGAAACAGGTAAGGCAAGTTATAAATTAAGCACTTTAGAGGCTCATGTCAAATGTTAATCATGATACCCCTGGAGGGGTAAGACGTTCCAGTTGGCCTTTTTAATGGACTTTAGGCCCTCCACCATGGCTGCCAAGCCCGCCAGGGTAGTCATGATGGGGACCCCGCGGTTTATAGCCTCGGCCCGCAATAAGCTGGAATCCCGTACGGACTGGGGGTCAAAGGCGGTATTGACAAACATCCGAACCTTTCCGCTTTTTAGAAACTCTAGGACATTGGGCTTTCTAGAGTCGTTGATATTATACAGGGTCCCTGCCTCCATGCCGTTTTGTGCCAGGGTCTTCACGGTTCCCGGGGTGGCCTTGAAGATGAAACCCATTTTGTAAAGCTCCTGGGCCAGAGGCATGAGCTCTTGTTTGTCCTTATCGGCAACGGTTAAGAGGATCTCCCCTCCCAGGGGCACGTCAGTACCAGCTGCCAGCTGGGCCTTTAAAAAGGCGTGCCCAAAAGTCCTATCTAGGCCCATCACCTCACCGGTGGAGTGCATCTCAGGGCCTAAAAAGACCTCAGCCCCGAAAAAGCGGCTCCAGGGGATGACGGCTTCCTTTACGGCAAAATAGTCCGGGGGGCTTTCAGGTTGAAAACCCACTTCCTTTAAGGTTTTTCCCGCCATGACCTCGCAGGCTGCCTGGATGAGGTTGCGTCCCGTGGCCTTGGCTACAAAGGGCGCTGTCCTGGAGGCCCGGGGATTGGCCTCCAGGACATAGACCAGTCCGTCTTTTACGGCAAACTGGATATTCATAAGTCCCAAGACTCCAAGTTCTAAACCCAATAGTTCCGTCTGGCGGGTAATCTCCTCTTGGATTTGGGAGCTTAAGGTAAAGGGGGGTATGCAGCAGCTGGAGTCCCCACTGTGCACCCCGGCTCTTTCTATGTGTTCCATGATGGCAGCTATGACCACCTGGCGGCCATCGGCTACGGCATCCACGTCGATCTCCACGGCATCTTCTAGGAATTTATCCACTAGGATGGGATTGTCCGGCCCTAAACCTAAGCCGCTCTTATTGAAGCCTTCCACATAGGCCTTAAGATCGTCTGTGTTATCAATGATGCGCATGGCCCTGCCCCCTAAGACAAAAGATGGCCGCACTATTACAGGGTATCCTATTTCTCCGGCAACAGCTAAGGCGCTTTTTTCGTCTTGTGCCATCCTGGCAGGAGGCTGATTTAAGACTAGTTTTTTTACGAGCTCGTTCCAGTCGTGCCTATCTTCAGCTCTAAAGATAGCCTCAGGAGGCGTTCCCCAGATGGGAACACCACTAGCTGCCAAAGAGCGAGCTAAGTTTAAAGGGGTCTGACCTCCCAGCTGGACTATGACGCCATCGGGGTCTTCCACCTGGCAGATGGCAAGGACATCTTCTAAGGTCACGGGCTCAAAGTAGAGCCTTCCCACCTGATCGTAGTCCGTGGACACGGTCTCGGGGTTAGAATTTACCATGATGGTGGAAAATCCCATATCGCTAAAGGCCTGGGCAGCTTTAACGCAGCAGTAGTCAAATTCTATGCCCTGGCCTATGCGGTTGGGACCGCCTCCCAAGATCATGACCTTTTGCTTTTTGGGTTCTTTTATTTCTAGGGGTTTATTATTCTCCTCAGGGAGCTTCTGGGGTTCTTCAGGGGAATCATAGCTGGAGTAATAATAGGGGGTCTGGGCAAAGAATTCTCCAGCGCAGGTATCCACCTGGCGAAAGTGGGGACGTACCCCGGCCTTTTCCCTTAAGATTCCCACCTCTACGGGAGATACCTTGACCCCTGTGGAGCGCAAGGTTATTTTAGCTATCTGGCTATCTGAAAAGCCCTGGGCCTTTACTTTGAGCCAGGAGCTTTTGGAAGGGCTCACAGCTGCCCCTATGAGCCTGGCAAATTCACCTTCCATGAAGCGCTCAGTTTCTAGGATCATCTCCAGTTGGATGATGAACCAAGAGTCCAAGGTGGTAAGTTCCATGGCCTCAGCGCGGGTAAGGCCCTGCCTTAATGCCTCATAGAGTACATTTAGGCGTTCGGGCATGGGTTTGGCTAAGTTTCTTTTTAAATCTTCCAAGATCCTGGGGTCTTTGACCCCAGTTGACTCTGGGATATAGTTAGTACTTTGCGGGCTTTCGTACTCCAGGCTCATGAGGCCGTTTTCCAAACCCCTCAAGGCTTTCTGCAGGGCCTCCCGAAAATTACCGCCCAAGGCCATGGTCTCGCCCACTGCGCGCATCTCCAGACCCAAGACTGAAGAGGCGCCTATGAACTTTTCGAAGTTAAAGCGGGGCGCTTTTACTACGCAGTAGTCCAAGGCCGGTTCAAAACAGGCTGACTTACTGGTGATGCCGTTTTTTAATTCCGATAAAAAGTAGCCTATGCTAAGCTTGGCTGCCACCCTGGCGATAGGAAAGCCAGTGGCCTTGGAAGCTAAGGCTGAAGAGCGTGAGACCCGGGGGTTCATCTCTATCACCACCCGGCGTCCTGTTGAAGGGTGCACGGCAAACTGAATGTTGCAGCCTCCGTTTAAGCCCACGGCCCTAGCTACAGTTAAGGCCTCATCGCGCATGGCCTGGTATTCCACGTCTGTAAGGGTCTGGATGGGGGCTACTGTGATGGAATCTCCGGTATGTACTCCCATGGGATCCACGTTTTCAATGCCACAGACTATGATGGCATTGTCAGCTAAATCCCTTATCATCTCCAGCTCCATCTCTTTCCAGCCTATTAAGGATTCCTCCACTAGGATCTGGTGGATGGGGGAGGCATTGAGGCCTTTCCAGGCCAAGAGCTCCAATTCCTCCTGGTTTTTAGCTATTCCCCCTCCAGTACCTCCCAAGGTGAAAGAGGGGCGGATTATTGCTGGAAAGCCCGTCATGCGGGCTGTATCTACGGCCTCTTCCACGCTATGTGCCAAGGCGGAATTGGGGATATCCAGACCCAGTGAAGCCATGGTGTGTCTAAAGCGCTCCCGGCTTTCGGCGATCTCAATAACATCCGGGGATGAGCCTATCATCTCTACGCCCAATTCAGCTAAAACGCCCTTTTCATGGAGCTCTATGGCAAGGTTTAAGGCAGTCTGACCCCCTAGGGTGGGTAAGATTGCCTGGGGCCTTTCCAGCCTTAGGATCTCCTCGGCTATGGCACCTGTCATGGGTTCCACATAGGTCCTATCTGAGAGCTCTGGGTCAGTCATCACTGTGGCTGGATTGGAGTTCAAAAGTACCAGACGCAGTCCCTCTTCTTTTAAGGCCTTGCAGCCCTGGGTGGCGGAATAGTCGAACTCGCAGGCCTGTCCAATGACTATAGGCCCTGAACCCAGGATCATAACCGTTTCCAGGTCCTTACGCTTGGGCATAAAGTTCCTTTATCATGTGGCTGAATTTTGCAAAGAGCCTGTGGGAGTCGTGGGGACCTGGGGAGGCTTCAGGATGAAATTGGCAACAGAAGGCAGGGGCATCATCCCAGATAAGGCCCTCTACTGTGTCATCATTTAAATTCCACATATTTGCCCTGACCCCTTGGGGAAGGGTATCGGGATCTACGGCAAAGCCGTGATTTTGGCTGGTGATGAGCACCCTTCCGCTATCGGAAAGAAGTACCGGATGGTTTAAGCCGTGGTGCCCAAAGGGGAGCTTATAGGTCTTGGCCCCTGTGGCAAGTCCCATGATTTGGTGGCCTAAGCAGATCCCAAAGACCGGGATGCGGCCCAAAAAAGCCTTAGTGGTACGCACTGCATAGTCGCAGGCTGCGGGATCCCCTGGACCATTGGCTAGGAAAAGCCCGTGGGGCTTTTCCTCGGCTATTTTTTCCGCAGGGGTATTGCCGGGCCAGACAGTAAGATCTAAGCCTTCAGCCAAGAGCCTATCCACAATGGCCTGTTTCATGCCAAAGTCCAAGACAGCTACCCTAAAGTGCTCAGGGTCGCCCTCTAGAGTGGGGGCATATTTTTTATAAGGGGTTTTTGTAGTAACCCTTATAGCTAGATCCAATCCGTTCATGGAGGGTATGGCCTTGGCCCTGGCCAAGGCCTTATCGAGGCCTAGCGATGCTGGTCCAATGTAGCCATTGCGGGCACCGTAGTCCCTTAGATGCAGGGTGAGCCTGCGGGTGTCCACGCCTGTTAAGGCTACGACTTTTCCAGATTCCAGCCAGTCGGGAAGGGAGGCGTCTGAATGCCAGTGGAGGGCCTCAGGTAACCAGAGCTCATGAAAAATTACCCCGGCCACCTGGGGCCTTAGGGCCTGGTTGACAGCGGGGTTAGTGCCGTAGTTGCCTACGTGGGCTGTGGTAAACACCACTATTTGACCGTGGTAAGAAGGGTCCGTTAAGACCTCCTGATAACCACTCATGGCGGTAATAAATATCGCTTCTCCGCGGGCCTCCACATTCTTTCCGACGGCCACTCCCTTAAAGCTTGCGCCATCGTCCAATGTCAGCGTCGCATCAGTAAACAGTATTTTTCCGTAGGGGTTTGAAACGCCTTGTGTCAAAGAATTCACGAGATATCACAACAGCCCAGATGGCCTAAGGGGGATAAAAGAGAGACCGAAACCTTAGAAATATGTCTCCATCGGTCGGAAAATTATAGTTTTTCTAGTCCTCTAAAGTCAAGAGGGCTAAGGGGCTGAAGTTATATCGGAAATATAGTAGTGTAGTTAAATGTCTATTAATAGATAAAAAAGATAATTATATAATTTAGATAAGTAATAATATAGATATTAAGTATAATTTTAAATATTAATGTTATTTACACAACTATCTAATGTTTGTGACCTTAGGGGCTTTAAATGTATTTGGAAAATAATGGGGATTCAGCCTAAAAGTTAGTTTAATGACATGAAGTATTTAAGCTAAGCTTGGCATCCATGTATTTTGCTAGCTTGGCCCCTTGTATTTTTAGCCTCTCCAGCTTGACTATGTGAATGCCGTATCCCCTTTTTGCTTTGCAACGAGAAATATAGCTTAAAGCTTATATCTTTAGCCAGGGAAAGAATTTATAGGCTTTTTAACACATGTTTAGTTGGAGCTAAGTAAAATTTTTATTATTTTTTAGCCGCTTTAAAAATGCCTTGGGGTTTTTTGGGCAAGGTGAATGCTATCTTTAAAAGACTGAAATTAATAGAAAATCTTATCTCCTACTATAAATTGAATCGCTACAAAAATAGCCTTTCTATTGAATTGAATCGCTACAAAATAGCCTTTCTATTGAATTAAATAGCCGCCAAAAATAGCCGTTCTATTGAATTGAATAGCCCCCAAAAAAAACCCCTTGCCTTAAGGCAAGGGGATGGGAGCTAACAAAATTTGGAAAAAGGCCTATTTTTACATAAATCCCCAAAGATAATTTGCTTAAATTTTTAAATTTTTTGTAAAAATAGGATATTGGAGGGCTAAAAGCTATTGCTTTAGCTTTTCAAAGGGATTGTAGCCGTAGGTATCTAAAAGGTCCAAGAGCTTTTCATTGGTGGTTAAGAATTTTTCCACCTTTTCCTGAAGTTCCACTGCAGCCTCAGTAGTTGAGCTAGGAGGAAGATTTTCCGCTGAGCTCACCACCACTAAAGGTTCTTTGTCCAAAGCTTCCTTCATTTGGGCCTTTTCTTCATCTGTGCCCTCTAATGAATCTAGTATTTCGTTTCTGGTATAGACGCGAACCTCGCGGTTGCCGGCCCCGTCATCTATGATGGTAAGGACATAATTGTCCGCAAATTCAGGATAGTCCAAGATGGTGTCTGCGGTTAGAGAAGCTATCTCAGTTAACATCTTTCCCGCGACTTTATCCAAAGCTAGTTCCACCGTATCATTGCTGCTAGTAGTAGTAAGCTCCTCGTCCTGAGCCAGGTAGCTAGCCAGACTCTCATAATTGTTAGTTTTATCCCCCACTGAGAGCAAGATGGGCTCGCGGGGCAAAAGTGCCTGGGAATAGAGTATAGAGTTGATGGTCATAGATCCTCGTAGCTCATGCGCTTTGGGCGCGGTATTTGGCAACCACCCTGGTTGTCAAAGTCATCTTAAGCATTTTTGATGCCAACTGAGGAGCTAAAAGAGGGTAATTTTTTCCCTTTTTTCCTAGAAAGGAAGGGTATTTTCCCCTTTATTCCTAGAATGGGGAGGGTATTTTCCCTTTATTCCTAGAAAGGGGAGGGTATTTTTTAATTTGCGAGGATCTATAAGCTCTTTTTTAGCTCGCAAGCCCCATGAAGTTATAGTACCAATTAGTGACAGCTTCTCCGTAGAAGAGCCATAAGATAGCCGCCAGGGAGAGGAAGGGCCCAAAGGGTATGGGCGTAAGGGAGCCCTCGCCTTTTCTAGCTTGAGGGATCCTCCCTGAAAAGATGAGAAATACTATAACCGCAAGGGCCAAGATAGTGGCAATCATGATTACAGGAAAGATTGCCCTCCAGCCTAAAAAGACGCCGATAGTTGCCAATAGGAGGGGATCTCCGTCCCCCATCCCCTTGCGTTTACGCCATTTTAAGTAGATCCAAGAGAGGAAAAAGAGGGCAAAAAATCCCAGGAGTCCTCCCATTATGGAGCCAAAGAGGCTAATGAGATATGGGGGCCAACCCATAAGGCTCCATTTATCCCACAAAAGGAAACCGGACAATTGCACATCGGGGCTAATGATACTTAAGAGCAGCCCCAAAAACATTGTAGGAAGGTTTAATTGATCCGGTATGACCATCAGATCCAAGTCAATGAAGGCGATGGCTACTAAGCAGATTGTAAAGTAGTAGAGAAAGAAGAGGCGGAAGGAAATGCCGTAGATGCTATAGAGGGAGAGGGCTAAAAGGGCGCAGATGAGTTCCACTAGGGGATAGCGGAAATGAATGGGCTTATGGCAGGAGCGGCAACGGCCCCGCAAGAGGAGCCAGCTTAGGATAGGGATATTGTCGTACCAGGCAATGGGTACCAGGCAGTTGGGGCAGAAGGAGCGTAAAGGGCGGACAATACTCATACCGTCCCTGGGGAGGCGGTAGATAACTACGTTTAAAAAGCTTCCCACCGCCATGCCCAGGACAAATACCGCCACGCACATGGCGACATCCGCCGCCCCGGTCAAGAACATTAATATTCACCTATTCGGCCCCGCCTTTGGAGGGGGAGCTATTTAGGAGAAGATCTTCTCCATCTTCTCATTCAAGGTGTCCGCGGTGAAGGGCTTTACTATGTAGTTGGAAACCTTGGCCTTGACGGCCTCTATGATGTTCTCTTGCTGGGCCTCAGCGGTGACCATGAGAAAAGGTATATCTTTTATATGCTCTGTGCCGCGCACATGGCGTAGGAGCTCAATCCCCGTCATGTTGGGCATGTTCCAGTCGCTTATTATGAGGTCGAACTTTTCAATCTCCAGAAGGGCAGCGGCCTTAACACCGTCTTCGGCTTCGCTTATGTTGTTTATTCCCAACTGGCGAAGCACATTTTTGACTATGCGTCGCATAGTCAAAAAGTCATCAACTATTAAAACTTTCATGTTCTTGTTGTAGGCCATACCAGTCTCCAGTAGAGCTAAAATCGGGGGCCCAAAAGTGGCGGGCATTGTTAGGGGGGAGGGACTTTAAAAGAAAAGCAATCCTAAAGTCCAAAAATAGCGTATTTTTAAGTTTAGCACAGAAAAACAACAAATTCAAGGCCTAGGGGCAAAAATTTGTTAATTCTTGCTAATTAACCTTAATTTTAGGATAGAAACCCCCCTTATGTTCTCTAAGCTCTAGTTTTGTTGCTGGCGCAGGAAGCTATAGTCCTTATTGAAACGCTGTCCCTTGTAGATGTCCCATTCCTGGGACTGTATCTGGTTTATGAGGGAGGCGCAAGAAAAGGAGGACAGGGCAGCATCGGCCATCTGGGTGCTATGGGTATCCACAGCTATCTTTTGTGGAGCCCCCAAGCCCCCTCCTGCTTTAAACTGATTTACCACATAGTTTACGGAGTTTCCATTGCGTTTTTCGTACTGGTCCCAGGTGGCTTGGTCCTTGCATTGGTTACAGATGAGCATGACAGTCCTTACTCCCGCAAAGAGTCTTAGGGCAGCCTTGTAGCGATGGGTAGCTGGTTCGTCATCTTCCAGGTCTTCCAGGGAAAATGGCTCATCAGGGTTCAGGTTGTCTGCGGCATTAAGAGGGCTCAGACTCAAAGTTATGCAAAGGAAACAGCCAAAAAGCACCAGGATAAAAAGAAAATTTCTTGGCATAATAACCTCTTTAAGGTTTTGCCTCATTTTATTGCCCGAAAACTTCTAGAAGTATCTTTACATAGTCCTTAAAATTATAGGGGCTAACAAAATGTCTAAGGCTCTAGAAAATGTCAAGATGTCGGTCAAGAATTCCTCTGGTCCAAAAGCATAAGTTACTAAGGGACCTATTTGATAATATCACATTTGATATAGAAGGGCCGTAAAAAACAAAAAAATTTTTAGCTTTGGCCTCTGAAAATCCCCTTG